>JBNMKQ010000073.1:0-12208 GCA_050874425.1 Alloprevotella sp. | reverse complement strand
GGTGACTTGTCCCCCCTCTCCTCAAGGAGAGGGGGCTAGGGGGTGAGGCCGTTAGGGGGGGGGCGTGGACTCTTCGACAAATTGCAGTTTATTGAAATGGAGTAGAAAAGTATAGTAGTATAAACAAAAAAAGCGCAACTTATTACTTGATAAGTTGCGCTTTATTAGTTGCGGAGGCTCGACTCGAACGAACGACCTCCAGGTTATGAGCCTGGCGAGCTACCAACTGCTCCACTCCGCGTCCTCAAGAAGTTAAAGAACTTTTGGTGTTTTGTAACCGTTGTTCTTATTTCTTGTTTGCGAGTGCAAAGGTAGAGCATTTTGTGATAACTACCAAATGTTTCTGCGTTTTTTTTCAAAAAAAAGCGTTTTTTCTTCGATTTTCTTTATTAACGCTTTGCTTTGCTATTCTGAAGTTGCAAAACGGTGGCGCTGTAAGCGGGTATGTCAATGAAGCTTGCTTCGTCTGGTTTGAGCTCAATCGTTTGTAAATTGCCCGAAAGCAAGTCAGTGGCCGATGTGATGCCCGTGCGAAGGTGGAGGAAGTCAAAAGCATGGGCAGGAATGCGCACCCCTACGTGTACACTCTTGTCGTCAAAGTTGGCAACAATCAGTAGTGTCTGTCCGTTGTTGGCTTTACGAATAAAGGCATACTGACGGTCGCAGTTGTAGCCGCAGTCGCGGTTGTAGTTGGCATACTGTAGGTCGTAGAAGCTCCCCTCGTTGAGTGCCGCTTCCGTTTTGCAAAGGTGGATGACTCTCTTATAATAATTATAGAGATACTTCTCGTCAGTATTTAATTCGCTTTCAGGCTTCGCTGCTGTCAGTTTGCGCAGTGAGGGAACAGACCAATAATCGAATATCGTAGTACGGCCGTCGCTACCGCTAAAGCCTTCAGCGTCCATGCCCGGTTCGCCAAGTTCTTGTCCAGCGTATACCATGAATGGATTGTTACCCATCATCGCACTAACACACAAGGCTGGGAGCGCCTTGTGAGCGTCACCTGCAAAGTAGGCAGAGGCGATACGTTGCTCGTCGTGGTTTTCGAGGAAGTTGAGCATGTGGTCGCGAATGTCGTCAATGCTTTGCCAGCAACCTGTAATGCACGATGCAGAACGTCCATCGGTAATGACAGCGCGAAGTGTGTCGTAAAGTCCTACCTTGTCGTAGAGATAGTCAAAACCGCTGGCTATGTAGTGGCGGTATTCGTTGGGGTTGTAGACTTCGGCTATAAACTGTACTTTGGGGTAAAGGCTCTTTACCTTATCGGTAGCGTAAGCCCAAAATTCGGCTGGAACCATTTCGGCCATGTCGCAACGAAAAGCGTCTACTCCCTTTTTGGCCCAAAAGAGCAGAATGTCCGTCATCTTCTTCCACGTCGATGGGGTGGGTGAGAAGTGCGTCTGTCGGCCGCCTAAATAGTCGACGCCATAGTTGAGCTTTACCGTTTCGTACCAGTCATTGCGGCTAGGCCAAGCGTTAAAGCAGTCGTTGCCAGTGGCTTTGGCGGGGTATTCGCGATAGGGTTGTGGCGCACGATGCTCGGTGTCGAAGTCGGTGTGTAAGGTTTGTCCTTCGAGGTAGTAAAAGTTGTTGTTGGGCGAGAAGCCGAGTGAAGTATCGTCGTCCTCGCCTAAGTCCTTGACTCCTTTGGGGTGTGCGTCGCTGTGGTATTGACGTGCTACGTGGTTAGGCACGAAGTCTATTACCATTTTGAGTCCTGCTTGGTGCGTGCGCTTAACCAAGGCTTCAAACTCTTTCATACGTTTGTCGACGTTGACAGCGAGGTCGGGGTCGATGTCGTAATAGTCTTTGATAGCATAGGGTGAACCTGCCCGCCCTTTCACAACAGCTGGGTGGTCAGGGGTAATGCCGTGGGCTGAATAGTCGGTCTGGGTAGCGTGTTCAATGAGTCCTGTGAACCATACGTGAGTAAAACCGAACGAGGCAATACGACGCAGTTGTGCAGCCGTGAAATTGTTCATCTTGGCACAACCATTCTGCTCTATGCTGCCGTTGCGCTGATTGGTGGTGTTTTGATTGCCGTAAAGACGAGTGAATATTTGATAAATGAGTGGTTTCATACGTTTTTGGGGTAACGGGGAATTGTTTAAGGTCATTATGATGAAATAAAGCATAGGTAGAGTTAGGCATTGAGGTTTGCCTTAACCTTACCTATGCTTTTAGTTGAGTTCTTCAGTTGGTATGAAGAATAGTTCCTTATATATAAGGTATATATAGGATGTAGTTTAGTCGTTTACGCCGTGCGCTTTGACATCGGCATTGCCTTTGCAAATCTTAGCAATCATGCCTTGCAATGTCTTGCCAGGACCACATTCGGTGAAGTCGGTTGCACCGTCGGCCACCATGTTGTTTACTTCCTTTGTCCAAAGTACAGAAGCAGTGAGTTGAGCGATGAGGTTGGCCTTGATTTCTTCCGGGTCGGTGTGAGGCTTGCCGTCAACGTTTTGGTAAACGGGGCAGATAGGCTTGTGGAACTCAGTAGTGGCAATAGCAGCTTCGAGTTCTTCCTTAGCAGGTTGCATTAAGGGAGAGTGGAAGGCACCGCCTACGGGTAAAACCAATGCACGCTTTGCACCAGCTTCCTTCAAGCGTTGGCAAGCTACTTCGATAGCTTCAACTTCGCCTGAGATAACGAGCTGGCCGGGACAGTTGTAATTGGCAGGAACGACTACCTTGCCAGTCTCTTTGCTTACTTCAGCGCAAACTTCTTCTACCTTTTCGTCAGCGAGGGCGATAATAGCAGCCATGGTGCCGGGTTGTGCTTCGCAGGCCTTTTGCATAGCTTTAGCACGAGCGGCAACTAACTTCAAGCCGTCTTCGAAGCTCAAGCAACGAGCTGCTGTAAGGGCTGAAAGTTCGCCTAAAGAGTGGCCTGCAACCATTGCGGGTTGGAAGTCGCTACCTAAGCAGAGGGCGCTGACAACACTGTGGAGGAACATAGCGGGTTGCGTAACTTTGGTTTGCTTCAATTCTTCGTCGGTGCCGTTGAACATGATGTCGGTGATGCGGAAACCGAGAATCTCGTTGGCTTTCTCAAAGAATTGTTTAGCAATGGGGTGCTTCTCGTATAGGTCCTTGCCCATACCTACAAACTGTGCTCCTTGGCCAGGAAATACAAATGCGTTCATTATTGATTAATATCTATGTTTTGAGTTTTTGCTTACTGTGTTATTCCTTAGCATTTCTCTTATTTCTAAGGCTCTGCAAAGTTACAAAAAATATTGCCATTCGTTTGTTTTGTTGTGAAAATAGTGCGTGATATTTTTTGTGTCGGTTTTGTTTGAAGATAATAATATAAAGGGCAGGCGTAATAGAATTTGCTCTTGCTCTGTTGAATCGCATTTCTATTCCCCCTCCCTGGTCGGGGAGGGGGTTAGGGGAGGAGGCTTCTAATTTGCAGTTTTTTGACTTCCATTTTGCTTTGCGCTCGCCTTGCACTATCTTTAGATAAGATAGGCTGCGGCTCGGCAAAGCAAAGGAAAAATGCTTTTTCCTTTGCTTTGCGCTCGCCTTGCACTATCTTTAAATAAGATAGGCTGCGGCTCGGCAAAGCAAAGAAAAAATGCTTTTTCCTTTGCTTTGCGCTCGCCTTGCACTATCTTTGCATACTATTAATAATAGAATATAAGCATGATTTATGCAAAATAACGAAGTTGTAAAACAGATAAATAGTTATGCGATGCGTGACGGCATAACGTTGGGAGTGTTCGGTATCGTGTCGTTGGTGGCATTTAAGTGGTCATTCTCGTTGCCAGGATTGTCAACACTGTTTAGCATTATGCTATTGGGCACTCCTGTGTTTGCTGCCTACTTAACCCTCCGCTTTAGAAACGAAGTGACGGAAGTGGGTGAGGGCTTCGCCTTCTTGCGTGGCTTCTTGCACGCACTGTTTACGGGCTTCTATGCCTCGATATTAGTAGCAGTAGTAGTGTTCGTTTATCTGCAATATCTTGACCATGGCGCTATATTCGCAGCTTATGGCCGTTCGATTGATACACCTGAAATGAGGCAGTATTTGCAACAGTCGGGGGTGGACGCGCAGTTGAGTGAGCTGTCGGGTGGACACGGCGTGCAAGGATTGGTAAATGCCCTGCAAAGTTTAGGCGCTTCTACCTATTCGGCTTTGTCAATCTATTGCTCCATGATATTCGGTCCCATAATAGCAGCTATTATAGGACTCGTGGCGCGTCGTGGTTAAAAGAAGTAGAATAAAAGAGAAAAGAATACATATATATAGTATGGATTATAAATATGACATTTCGGTCGTAGTGCCTTTGTTTAATGAGGCAGAGAGCTTACCCGAACTCTATGCGTGGATAAAGCGCGTAATGCAAGCCAATGGCTTCACTTTTGAAATCATCTTTGTAAATGATGGCAGTACGGATAGTTCATGGCAAGTGATAGAATCGTTTGCAACGGACGACCCTCATGTGCATGGCATAAAGTTTCGTCGCAACTACGGCAAGAGCCCAGCCTTGTTCTGTGGCTTTCGTGCAGCAAAAGGCCGTGTCGTAATAACCATGGACGCTGACTTACAAGATTCCCCCGACGAGATACCCGAACTCTATCGTATGATAACAGAGGACGGTTTCGACCTCGTGTCGGGCTATAAGCAGAAGCGTTATGACCCACTGTCAAAGACGATACCTACAAAGCTTTTCAATGCTACAGCACGTAAGGTGAGTGGTATTCACAATTTGCACGACTTTAACTGTGGCTTGAAAGCCTACCGCAATGAAGTGGTGAAGAACATAGAGGTGTATGGCGAAATGCACCGTTATATACCTTATTTAGCTAAGAATGCAGGCTTTGACAAGATTGGCGAGAAGGTGGTACATCACCAGGCGCGTAAGTTTGGTAAGACAAAGTTTGGCGGATTGAATCGTTTCGTTAATGGCTATCTTGACTTGCTCTCACTTTGGTTCTTAAATAGCTTTGGCTTAAAGCCTATGCACGTGTTTGGCTTCTTAGGTTCAATCATGTTCTTCTTAGGCTTTGTGGCTTGTGTGGTAGTAGGAGCTGTTAAGTTGGTTCACCTCTATACAGGTTCGCCAGCGCCTTTAGTAACGGACAATCCATACTTCTACATAGCCTTGACCATGATGATACTTGGCACGCAACTGTTCGTGGCAGGCTTCTTAGGTGAATTGGTAAGCCGCAATGCAGCCGGGCGTAATGACTACCAGATTGAAAAAGAAATTTAAAGTGCAGGTTGACGCGATGCATAAACTCGTAAGTGTTGTTATAAGTCTGTTTGCAGCGGCCGTATGCTTTACGGCATGTTCGAATATAGACTGTCCACTCGACAATGTGGTGCGCATGCAAGTAGGCATCTATTCGTACGAGACGCGCAGTGCGCTCACGCTGAGCGACCAATTGAGCGTGACTCCTGCGGGGCGTGACACGCTGTTGCTGAATAGCGCTACCAATATAAGTAGTTTCCTCTTGCCCTTAAAGGAGGGGGGCGAACGTGACACGTTGTTGCTCCACCTATCCAATTCGGAAGGGTTGGCTGCACAAGACACCTTATTTATTACGCACAAGCCGCAACCCCACTTTGAGTCGTTAGACTGTCCTTGTTCCGTATTTCAAACGATAACCGCTGTGCGTGCCACATCGCACCCCTTATCAGAAATGCCACTAACGGTAGATAGCGTGTCGTTGGTGCGCAGTATAGTAAATTATGATGATGTTGAAAACATTCGTATCTTCCTTCGTTCTACTACTCGCAAGTAGTCAATTGACTTTTATGCCTTGTCAGGCTCAAAAGCAGGGTGGGGTGGCAAGTGAAGATACGGTAACAACGCCCGTAACTTCAAAGGATGCCCCTATACGATGTGTGCAGTATGCCTCGGCTGAGGAGGCTGCCGCAGCGTTGGCAGCTCAAAAGCGCTTGCCACTTATTGCGGGGGTGAGTGTGAGCACCGATGTGTGTGGCATGATAATGGCGGCTTGTACTCCTTATGGGCAGTACGAGGCTGCAGCAAGGCTAAATATGCGTGGTCGATATTTTCCCGTGGTTGAGATCGGAATGGGCGTGAGCAATCATACGAATGAGTCCACCGACTTGCATTATAAGGTGCATTCACCTTACTACCGCGTCGGGCTTGACTACAATGTAGCCAAAAACGCACGTGCGCAAGGTCGCATCATGGTAGGTGTGCGTTATGCCTTCACCACCTATAAGTATGACGTCGATGGGCCAGATCGCGTAGACCCTATCTATGGCACTTCAATGCCGTTTGTATATAAAGGCGTTCGAGGAACTAATCATTGGGCCGAAGCCGTATTGGGACTGGAAGCACGAGTGTGGAGCATACTCCATTTGGGGTGGACCGTTCGCTATCGTATGCGAATCTATAACAGGCGTACTGCTATTGATAATGCGTGGTACGTGCCAGGATATGGCAAAAACGATACACACGCTTTGGGCGGGACGTTTAATGTAATTATTGATATTTAATTCGGTGACGAGTTAATGGGTAAACGTAAAATTACACTTTTGAAAATTTTGTGTTAGATATAGTTTGCCTATTAACTCGTCTGCTTGTAAAGGAAATGTATATGAAGAAAAGAATTATAGGCGGAGCTTTTCTCGCTCTTTTGATAATTGCAACCGTATGGATTGTGCAGTTTAGAGGCACAGCTACGTTGCGCACGGCCGAAGGTCCTATCTTTGGCACGACTTACCATATCAAGTACGAAGCCAGTGAAGCACTGGATAGTGCAATCTTGGCTGAGTTGAAGCGGGTCGATGCCAGTCTGTCGGTGTTTAACCCTTTAAGTACAATTTCGAAAATTAATGCTGGGGAAACGCAACGCGTAGACTTCATGATGTATGACGTGCTGCAGAAGGCGCGTAAGGTGAGTGAGGCTACAGAAGGTGCATTTGACGTAACGGTAATGCCTCTAGTAAATGCTTGGGGCTTTGGTTTCAAAAAGGGGACGTTTCCTACTGATGCTCAAGTAGATTCGTTGCGTAAAATCGTAGGTTTTCATCACATAACGCTGACGACCGATAGCCTATTAAAGAAAGACAACGCACAGGTAATGGTAGACTGTGGCGCAATAGCCAAGGGGTACGGTGTAGACCGCGTAGCCAAGGTGTTGCGCGACCATGGCGTGCGCAATTACATGGTCGAGATCGGGGGCGAAGTAGTGACCAAAGGACGTAATCCCGAAACGCATAAGAGTTGGCAAATAGGAATTAGTAAGCC
Organism: Alloprevotella sp.; assembly: GCA_050874425.1. Lineage (GTDB taxonomy): Bacteria > Bacteroidota > Bacteroidia > Bacteroidales > Bacteroidaceae > Alloprevotella. Next base: position 4,967 of record JBNMKQ010000073.1, on the reverse strand, counting down.
TGTCGATAATGCGAAAGAGGGCGGAAGCGGAGAACTGCAAACCGTCTTGAGCCTTGAGAACTCGGCCTTGGCTACAAGTGGTAATTATCGTAATTATTACGAACGCGGCGGACGTAAGTATGCGCATACGATTGACCCTCGTACGGGGCGCCCCGTGCAGCATTCTCTGCTGTCGGCCACCGTATTGGCTCCCGATTGTGCTACAGCTGATGCTTATGCTACGGCTTTCATGGTGTTGGGACTGGACGGAGCAAAGAAAGTGCTCTCGGCGCATAAGGAACTACATGCTTATTTAATCTATGCCGATGAGCAAGGCCACTTGAAAACGCTTGAACTTTAAAGAAAGATGAGTACTTCACTTTTCTCAAACCGTTTATTACTTGTTTCGCTGTTTCAGGGTTTTAGTCGCTTGGACTTCTTGGACATTGTAGAGAAAGTACCGCTCGACTTTCAGACCTATAAGCAGCGCGAAACGATTGTGCGGCAAGACGAAGATAGTAAGTCGCTCTGTATCTTATTAGGAGGCGAGGTGGAGGTGGAGGCAGAAAGCCCAGAACATACTTATCGCTTGGTCGAAAAGATACGAGCTCCGTGGGTGGTTCAACTCGAAAGTTTGTTTGGACTGCACAATCGCTATGCGCGCTCGGTTAAAGCATGTGAGGAGGCGCAAGTAGTGCGGATAAGTAAACAAAGCGTCCGCCAATTATTAATGCGTTACCCAGCGTTTCAAATTAATTATTACAATGCGCTGAGCACGTATGCGCAGCGTCTGTCGAGCCTTCAGTGGCAACAACGATATGAACGACTTGACGAGCGCTTCCTATTTTTTATGCAGCGCCGCGTACTGCGTCCAACGGGGAGTAAAAGGTTGTATATCCTGATGGAAGTATTGGCTCATGAGTTGGGTGCAACGCGTTTGCGCGTATCGCAGATGTTGTCGGAGCTGGCGAAACTGCAAGTATTGAGTTATTCGCGAGGGGTCATCTCGATTCCTTCGTTTGAAGCGCTTGTAATGGCCGTGCAAGGGAAAAGCAAGGAACGATAGCTTGATAAGTGGAATTTGTTAAGTTAAGTTTTCTTTTACTTTTCTTTCTTACTCCATAAAAATAATATACTTTTGCAGTACAAACTACTCATCACAAAATAAATTAAAACAAGTGTCATGAAAAAGACCATTCTTGTTACTGGTGGTACGGGCTTTATTGGTTCACACACCACAGTAGAACTGCAAAACGCAGGCTACAATGTAGTAATCATTGATAATCTGTCAAATTCTAAGGCTGACGTTGTAGACGGTATCGAAAAGATTACCGGCATTCGTCCCGCTTTCGAACAAGTAGATTGCTGCGACCTGCCTGCATTGGAAGGCGTCTTCAAAAAATATCCCGAAATCACTGGTATCATTCACTTCGCTGCGTCAAAGGCTGTAGGTGAAAGTGTGCAGTTGCCCTTGAAGTATTATGAAAACAACTTGCTCTCTTTAATCAACTTGCTCAAGTTGATGCCTAAGTACGACGTGAAGGGTATTATCTTCTCTTCTTCTTGCACCGTTTATGGTCAGCCCGATCCTGAGAACTTGCCTGTTACAGAGCAAGCTCCTATCAAGAAGGCTGAAAGTCCTTATGGCAACACAAAGCAAATCAACGAAGAGATTATTCAGGACTACGTACACAGTGGTGCTAAGATTAGCGCTATCATCTTACGCTACTTCAACCCCATTGGTTCACACCCAACGGGCATCATCGGCGAAATGCCTAATGGCGTACCCGCTAACTTGATTCCTTACCTTACTCAGACAGCTATGGGCATTCGTCCTTGCTTGAAGGTGTTCGGTGACGATTACGATACTCCTGATGGTTCTTGCATCCGTGACTACATCTACGTACTCGACCTTGCAAAGGCTCACGTAGCAGCAATGGCACGTATCGTAGAGGATAAGAATACTGACCCTGTTGAAATCTACAACGTAGGTACTGGTCATGGCGTAAGCGTACTTGAATTGATTCACACCTTTGAAAAGTGCACGGGCGTTAAGTTGAACTACGAGATCGCTCCTCGTCGTGAAGGCGATATCGAGAAGGTTTGGGGCAACGTAGACAAGGCTAACAAGGTGCTCGGCTGGAAGGCTGTTCATACCCTTGAAGAGGCTTTGACTTCAGCTTGGAACTGGCAGCAGAAGTTACGCGAACGTGGTGTAATGTAATTTACTACCATAGGTTTGCTTGGTAAATAAGAGGTCGTAGGTAGGAATGCTCTGTTATGTGATAGAACGTTCGCCTACAACCTCTTTTCTTATTTCATTTATGGGGTGTTCTAAAAATTCTGGCGCGTTGATTTGTGCCCTATCGGAAGTGTATTTTTTCTCTGAGAACATGGGCTGCGGCTCAGCAATTCAAGCTAACGCTTGATTGCGTTCGCCTTGCATCATGTTTGAAAGCAAACGAAGGAGCATAGCGGGCTATGTGACTGAGTTTGCCTTCAAAAAGACACTTTCGAGAGGGTGCAAATCAACCGACAGAATTAGAACATTCTAAAAAACAGAATTTTTAGAACACCCCTTATTTTCTTCCTTTCTAAAACGTAGAACATTTTGCAACCTTATTATTTGCTTGAAGAAGCTAAACTTCGTAAGAACTTAACACTGATTAAAAGTATTGCTGACGAGGCGGGTGTGGAATTTATACTTGCCTTTAAAGCTTATGCACTGTGGCGTACTTTCCCTATTTTTAGAGAATATATTAGTCATACGACTGCTTCGTCGCCTTATGAAGCCCGTTTGGCTTTTGAAGAGTTCGGCTCAAAAGCGCATACCTATTCACCTGCGTATGAAGACGATACGTTTGATACGATATTAAAGTGTTCCAGTCATGTGACGTTTAACTCTTTGTCGCAGTTTGAACGTTTTAAGGATAGAGTTGTAGCTTATGGTGACGATGCTCCCAGTATGGGCTTGCGCATTAATCCAGAGCATAGTGAGATTGAAACAGAATTGTACGACCCTTGTGCTCCAGGTTCGCGTTTCGGCGTATTAGCTTCGCAACTGCCCGAACAATTGCCTCATGGGATAGAAGGCTTTCATTGTCATTGCCATTGTGAAAGTTCGGCAGAGGCATTGCAACATACGTTGGGCTGGATAGAACGAAAGTTTGGTCCTTGGCTTGACCAAGTGAAGTGGCTGAATTTAGGTGGAGGACATTTAGTAACGAGCAAGGGGTATAACGTGTCGCTACTTGTTAGCATATTAAAGGAGTTTAAGGCAGCGCATCCGAATTTGCAATTGGTATTGGAGCCAGGTTCGGCCTTTGCATGGCAAACGGGACCGCTCGTGTCGCAGGTGGTTGACGTAGTAGAAAATAATGGCATCAAGACGGCAATATTGAACGTTAGCTTTACGTGTCACATGCCCGACTGCTTAGAGATGCCTTATCACCCAGCAGTGCGCGGTGCTGAAACGATAGAGAATGCTCGCGAGTTGGGTGTTGAAAAGGACGATTGCGTTTATCGCTTAGGAGGTAATAGCTGCTTGAGTGGCGACTATATGGGTTGCTGGCGCTTTGCTGCACCATTAAAGGTTGGCGATGAGGTTGTGTTTGAAGACATGATACACTATACGACCGTAAAGACGAATATGTTTAATGGTATACATCACCCAGCCCTGAAACTACAACACCTTGATGGTAGCGTAGAGACTTTGCGTAGTTATTCGTACGAGGACTATCGCGACAGAATGGACTAATGGTATAAAGAAAGGTTGATGAGTATGAATGCACATGTTTTTTTACCACAAGGTATGCCTTGCGCTGATGTACTACAAACGTCTACTTACTCCTTGCACGATTGGCAAGGGGTGGGGGACTGTTTGCGCGTGCTCTTTCTTAATCTGATGCCTGTAAAGGTGGATACGGAGTTCGACATAGCGCGAACCCTAAGTCTTTGTACAAATCACAAGGTGCAACTGTTGCCCATGAAGATTAAGGGACAAACTTATAAGACAACGCCCATGGAACACATGGAGCAGTTGTATCTTGACTTCGAACGGTTTGCTCCTTATCAGTTCGATCGTTTGATTATCACGGGCGCCCCCTTGGAACAGATGCCATTCGAAGAAGTTCGTTATTGGCCGCAGTTGCAGCAGATTATGCATTGGGCTGACGAACACGTAGAGCGTACCTTATATATATGTTGGGCTGCGCAAGCCGGGCTGTACGAACATTATGGCATAAACAAACGTGCGTTGCCAGATAAGATGTTTGGTATATTTGACCAACGTGTGCTCTGCCCCGATTCGTTTTTGATGCGAGGACTTGCTCCTTCTTTTAAAATGCCCAATTCGCGTCATACAGAGGTAAGCCAAGCTGATGTAGAGCGCGCAAACGATAAAGGATTGCAACTTATCGCCGCGAGCGAAGAGAGTGGAGTAGGGGTAATGGCTACACATGATGGGTGTCGCACCTTTATTGTGGGCCACTTAGAGTACGCTGCTGATACGCTTGACAAGGAGTATAAACGTGATTTGAACAAAAACTTACCAATTAAAGCTCCATTGCATTACTATAATCAGGAGGGGCAAATCGCGTTTTCTTGGCAAAGTGATGCAGCTAAATTCTACCGAAATTGGCTTGAATAGGTGCCTTTTGAGGCTTGAAACGTACTTTTTTTGAGATTAATCGCAAAAAAAACGAGAAAAGTTTTGGTACTTTCAAAAAGTGTTGTACCTTTGCACTCGCAAAACAGAAATAACGGCTCCTTAGCTCAACTGAATAGAGCATTTGACTACGGATCAAAAGGTTATAGGTTTGAATCCTATAGGAGTCACTCTTTCGGGGGTGAGATTATTGAAGTTTTATAAGGTACGGCTCCTTAGCTCAACTGAATAGAGCATCTGACTACGGATCAGAAGGTTATAGGTTTGAATCCTATAGGAGTCACTCTTTATGGTACGGCTCCTTAGCTCAACTGAATAGAGC
>JBNMKQ010000072.1:0-12233 GCA_050874425.1 Alloprevotella sp. | reverse complement strand
GATTTGTTGTTTTATCTCTTCTAAATTCAATCTTCACCTTTCTTTTTGGCCGTTTTTTGACCTTTCATCGGTCGTGTAGCTCGCTACACTCCCTCTTCAAGGTCCAAAAACGCCTCAAAAATAAAGGCAAATCTTGAATTTCATAAAAGTTCAGACGACTTCAATAAGAGTAGTCTGTGCTCTTCATGAACATTTCACGGTCTGCAATCTTATCGGTTAGAGCATTTTCGATAAGGTCCTTGATATACTCAGGGTTTACTACTGTCTTAATCCATTTGGCTGGTACAGAGACAAATGGATTAAGACATCAAGGCGGTATGTGCTGAACATCTATACTTGTAACAATGCTTACGCAGATGTATTCCAGACAGATTTTGGATAACACCTACAACTTATGGGAATGATAAGCGTATAGCCTCAAGTCGCATTGTGGGTAAGGGAATGTTGTGGGTTGAAGTGGGTATTTCAGTTCTAATTATCTGCTATTTCAGTAATGAGTGGACATGTACACGCAAGAAGAACGTTGAAGGGCTTAGTTGCGGATTTGAAGTCTTATACAAAAACGCCTCAAAAATAAAGGCAAATTTTGAATTTCATAAAAGTTCAGACGACTTTTATTCTATTTCTATTTCGTGTGGCAAAGTTACGCAACTTTATGAGGAACGTGGCATTTTATGTGAACAAATACAGATCGCAGGGGATAAACTGCAAATTAACAGCCTCTCCCCCTAACCCTCTCTTTGGTCGAGGAGGGGGTTAGGGGGAGAGGCCCCAGTTTATAAATTATCAGCGTAACAATTACTCATTCACGAAAGGAAGAGTGGCATAGTCATGACTATAGCGAAGCATTTGATGATCGTATGGTTCAGAGTAATCGAGTGTTACGTTGGTGATGTTACCCGAAGCATCGCGCTCAGCCTTATAGACGGGATTGATAAAACCCTTATAAGGCGAAAGGTGGAGTTGCTCATAACGTGCTAACACCTCTTTGTGCAATACAGGGTCAATCTTTACACCATACGTCTCAACCAGCTGACGAGCACCTTCGTAGTCACCCGTACTCTTAATGCGTTGAATTTCGGCCAACAAGTTGCCAAACAAATTGCGAAGAGCTGCATAATCGTTTATCTTCACATAGGTCTTGCCATGCTTCTTTACCAATTCTACTACCTTAGCAGCCTTGCCCTGTTCGTAAGCCCAACGGGCAATGAGGGCACGATTGCGCATGTGAGCCTCTTCAATGTTGTTACCTGGCTTGATGCGCACCAACTGGGTCATAAGGCCATTCATCATATACGTGTAATACTGACTCTTATAAGCCTCCAAGTTGGGCGTAAGTCCTAAGTCAACCAACTTCTGATCAGCCACATAATAAAGGCCAAACAAGTCGGCACGTGCCTCTTCTATCGTTGAACCATAGGCTTTGAGAGAGTCTGGATCTGTGCCAGGGAGTAACTTACCACTGCCGTGGCCGAGGCATTCGTGGAGGTCGGTGTGGAGGTCGTCACAAGCATCGCCATATTGGTTGATAAGTTGGCGTGTGGGCTCATCAATTACGAACTCTTTGTCCATGCCACTGCCATGAGCCGCCTTGTTATACGCATCGGTAAGGTTGCCTATGGTTACACTCTTTGAACCAAACTCACGACGAACCCAATCACTATTAGGTAGGTTGATACCAATCGCAGTAGAAGGATAAAGGTCGCCACCCAAGATAGCAGCAGTAATCACCTTGGCTGAAATTCCCTTTACCTCTTCCTTCTTAAACTCAGGAGCAACGGGTGAATGGTCTTCGAACCACTGTGCGTTGGCAGAAAGTTTTTCGGTACGCTCTGTGGCAGCGAGGTCTTTAAAGTTGACAATGGCTTCCCACGAAGCTTTCATGCCTAAGGGGTCGCCATACGATTCGGTGAAGTAGTTGGTAAAGTCTACCAAGCTCTTGGTATCTTTAAGCCAATGAATAGAATAGTCGTCGAAGGTGCGGAGGTCGCCAGTGCGATAGGTCTCAACCAAGAGGTCGATTACCTTCTGCTGTTCGGGAGTATCGGCATAGGGACGTGCCTTTAGCAGATTGTCGACAATGCGCTCTATGGCCTCGGTGTACATGCCCCCTACACGCCAAACGCGCTCAGTGAGCAGTCCGTACTCATTACGTTCAAGACGACTATTCATGCCCATCATGATGGGACGAGGGTCGGCTGTGGGTTTGCGTTGTGAGTAGAACTCTTCTGCCTCAGCCTGTGTGATACCTGGCTCGTAATAGTTGCAAGCGGAGGTTTGGATAAGGTCGTCGCCATCCTTCTGATTGACGCGCATGGGCATCACCGTGGGATCAAATATGACGGGAAAAACCTCATCACAGAGTTGATCTACCGTCTGTCCTTCGGCCAAGGGAAGTTCAGCCACGGGCACTTGTTTTAAGGCTGAGCGGAAGTCTGCTGCGCCAAATTCGGGTTGAAACTTTTCACAGCCATAGTGATGATGAATGCCTGATGAAAACCATACGCGCTTTAAATAGGTCGTTAAGCCTTTATAAAACTTATCATTTTTATTGCCCGCATAGTGAGTATAAACGGCTTCTAGCATACGACGTATGCGAAGGTTATAACGTCCGTTTTGGTCGAACAGTATGTCGCGACCTTGGAGTGCTGCCTCTTGTAAGTAATAGATAAATGTCTTTTCTTTCAACGTAAGTTTGTCGAAGCCTTCCACTTTATAGCGAAGCATTTGAATGTCGGCAAACTTTTCATCATTGTACTTAAAGTTATCGGCCGTTTGAGCAGTTGCGCCCATGGCCGCAGTTGATGCGAATATCATTGATAGGATTGTTTTTTTCATACAATTCTTTTGGGGAACGGTTGACAAGTTTTTTTTTAGTTGACAAGTTAACGAGTTGACGGGTAAGTTACTATTGTTTAAAACAAACTTACCTATTTACTCGTTAACTTGTCAACTAAAAAATCACTTCAGCCAATCTTTGGCCTCAGCATAATTAATGAGTATATGAATGGTGCCTGCTGCATAGCAGTTCTTTACGTAAGGGGGATAGGTGAACACGATGCCACACTCTGTAAGGGCGGGACGTGGATACCATTTGCCCTCATACTCTTCCATCTGACCTGTGCGAACAGAATAATCCATTTTCGTAGGGGCGGGAAGGACTTCTGCTACAGAAGGCCACGATTCTTCATCATTAGCCGCTTGTGGTCCTGTCTTGAGTTTCTCACCTACGAGTTTAAACACTTCGGGAAGGGCTTCTGGCTTAAAAATATCGGTAAGACCCATAAGTTTGTCTTCCTTCGTATTTAATGTAAAGAAGTAATGATACAACATACCATGTGCACCGCCTGTATAGGCCTCGTCCTCTATGCTATAGGTGAGGCAGTTTTTATCATTAAAGCGCCATACGGGGGTGATGCTTGTGCGGAAAGAATAGCTCTGCGGACGATACTCGTCACCCATTGCCTCTTCTATTTCACTCTGCTCTGTAGTGTAGCTATTTTTAAGGGCTTTCCACTTATTTTCAAGCATTTTGTCAAGTGACTCTACCTTCCACTTTGCCACATCAGCAGAGTCAAGCATTCCTGCTAGTATGCGACTAGTCATTTGAGCGTATGCGCTCTCTTTCTTCACATCATTGCCTGGGGTAAAGAGCGTAGCGTTAAACGATACGCCTGCATCGGCATCTTTCTTATTTTGCAGATTGTAGTCGGCACTCTTATTGTCGAAGTCACTCAAGAGGGCATCGTCGTAAGTGCAGAAGTCCTCTGGATCGACCTCATCAGAATCGCCTTCGTTAGGGTCAACGCCAAAGGCTTCGTCAATGCCGTCCCAATTGGGGTCTACAGCATAGGTGGTATCAACCACCAACGTGTCGGGTTCATCGGCCACGTGTCCACTTGTCTTATGTCCTTGAACGGGAAGCGCAAGTGCCATAGCTATAGCTGCTGGCACTAAAAGGAGTTTCTTATTCATCGTCTTATCTCGTTTTTTGTTTGTTTTAACGCGAAAGTACGACTTATATTCGGGCCACACAATGTTTCACGCCAACATTTCGAACGGATTAAGGTTTTTAAGGATTTTAAATAACAAGAACGATAAGGCCTCTCCCCTACCACCTTCCCCGATTAGTGAGGGAGATAGATTAGAGGGAGAGGCTTTATCGTTCTTCCAACATCGTTGTCATGTATGCCTCTAACGAGTCGCCATCGGCGAGGGACGTCTTCTTGCGAATGCGATATTTGGCCATGTGAACGCTCTGACGTGCTATGTTGAACATATTCATCATTTCCTCATTAGAACAGCCCAAAGCCATAAGCATGCAAAACAGTTCTTCTTTGCGCGTCACATCAGGAATAGTCGAACGTAAACGCTTCAAAAAATAGGGATAAGCACGTTCAAAGTATTCACGGAAGCGCACCTCTCCATTACTGCGTAAAACATCTGATAATTGTATGCCGTCCTTCACCTTCACTTCATCACGTTGTTCTACATTACGTAGTTTGCGCTCTAATGCCTCATGATTGGTTGTGGAGTAGTGCAAACGTTGTTTGGCATCGGCCAGCTGCTTCTGCATATCTTTCACCTCTCGCTGCTGAAGACGATAGCGTCTTACGCCCAAGCCAATAGGGATTGCAAGAAGGATAAAGAGGACAACCACAATGAGATGCGTCCAAAAGCCCTTTCGCTGCATCGCCTCCATATTTGCTTGATACTCTTCTTGCTTGCTCTGTATGTTTATGTCAACTAAAGTCTGCGCTAACGAATGCAAGGTGCGTTCGTAGACGGAGTCCGTGTTCAACGCATTCAATGCTTTGGAGTAAAGGACCATTTTACTCGTATTATTAGTCTTAACGTAATGGTTCAACGCCATATTGTAGGCCTTAGTAGCTAAAATAGACTTAGGCACGACCTGCAGCGTATGGTAGAGGCTATCTAGTTCAATTTCAGCTCGTGCTTGGTTATTGTTCTGTAAATGCGTCTTGGCCAGTTCGTACCAAGCATAGCACTTGACGAGAGATGTACCTTGCTGTGAAGCACGTTGTAGGCTTTTTTCAGCTTGTTGGTAGGTTGCCGATTGTGGCGAATTGGCTCTCACGCCTATTTTCCCCATTAAGACGTCAATGTCGGAAGCCCCACTGTTATAGGGCAGCTTTAAGCACAAACGGTTGGCCATATCGATATAGCGCATGGCCTCACGATTTTTTCCTAAAGCTGTCAAAGCACGAGCTTTGACAATATAGGTCTGTGCCATCACCTGTGGATTGAAGTTGAGCGTATTATTAATCATCGACACAGCCAAAGTAGCGTATTTGTCAGCCTCTGCAGCCAAGTCCCACTTTATCATATAGTCGGCCAAGTAATAACGCGCATTGACCATTCCTAACGTGTCGTTAATCTGTGCCGCATAATCATAGCCGCGATTAAACATATCAATGGCCTTACGCATCTGTCCCGAGCGACTATACCATGAACCTAACATGGAAGCCACCCACCCCGCTCCGCCTTTATTCTTACTTTTATCGGCTTCTGCCAGGGCTTTCAACCCATACGTTTCTATCTTATTGTTATAGGTAGGTTCACAGAAGTAGACAGCTGCTGCATAAGCATAGTCTCGAAAGAGGCGTTCGGGGGTGGCATTGTAGAGGGGTTGACGCAAGGCTTTATCCATTGTTTGAGCAGCCTGTAGGGTTTGCTCGGTACGTGATTGGGCATAGGCCAACACAACGTACGCATCGCGTCGGTAGTGACGGGCCAAGAGGGTTCCCCTATTTTGTGGGGCATCTACAAAGCCACGCAAAGAGTCGAAATAGGCCACACAGAGTTCTGGATTGCCTTCGCTTTGATAGGTATTGAGCAACTGTACCATAGCTTGTGGAAAGAGCTGCTGAATGGTATCGGGCAATGACGCTGCTTGCGTAGTCTTGGCGATTTCTATACATTTTTTGAGCGATACCTCGGCCTCGTTTTGTTGTCCTCGGTGCAGACTTTTCACCGCATAGGCATATAGTTGTGCAGCTGGTTCGGAGGACTGTGACTTTCCACCCGAACAAGCTAACAACACGACACTTACTACCCATAAACAGAACGCGAAGAGGAAGAATCGTTTCTTTTTCTTCTTAATTTTATTCACTTTCATTGTGCTTATTGCACCGCAAATATACAAAAAGGCGGTAAAAAAACGCTATATAGGCCTCTACAAAAACCTCTACAAAACGCTCTAAACTCTACTAAACACTATATTTTAGGCGTATATCACTTTATATAGAGCCTCTATACTTGTTCTTTGCATAATGGACTCATTACCTTTGCATCAGGAAACGAATAAAATCGTTTGTCTCCTTATCTTTTCGAACAGACAGGCGCACTCACAATTTACCGTAAACACACAAAAAACACACACTTATATTTCTTTTTGTACTTTCACGACAACATCGTAAGGACGAAAAATAAAACACAAGTTTGCAACGTCATCCAAAAGGCTTACCATGCAATCTTGTGTTTTTTTCTTAACAAGAACGAACAGCTATGTACCTTTAACGGAATATTTAGTCTCATCGAATTTCTTCCGTATAAATAACTAACATATAAACTGCAATTGGGCCTCTCCCCCTAACCCCCTCCCCCACGGGGGAGGGGGAATAAGTCACTCTTACTTCTTGAGTTTTCTGTTGGTTATCAACTAGAAACGCAGCAAGTAAAGGTTACTTATCCCCCCTCCCCTGTGGGGGAGGGGGTTAGGGGGAGAGGCCCCATCAAATTGCAGTTTATCCACCTGTTTACATTCTACTATAAAGTTTTCAGCTTTTCGTTTTGCCTTGCCACAACCTTGCACTACCTTTGCATAAGGTAGGCGTTCTGCATTCGCCTTGCACTACCTTTGCATAAGGTAGGCGGCGGCTCAGCAGAACGCTCAAGTATACTTGGCGTTCTGCATTCGCCTTGCACTACCTTTGCACCAATACCAACTTAAAACAACATTATAGCTTATGTCACTCTCTTACATCTTTTCACGTCTCGACGTGCAGCAGATAGCAAGTGCCTTTATTGTGTTATTTGCCGTAATTGATGTGTTAGGTTCCACACCTGTATTTATCAGTCTAAAACAACAAGGACGTCCGGTAAATGCCTGGAAGGCAACGATTATCTCCTTAGGACTACTCTTGGGCTTCTTCTTCGCTGGCGACGCTATGCTGCGACTCTTCAACGTCGACATTGCCTCATTTGCCGTAGCAGGTTCGTTGGTAATCTTTCTGATGTCACTCGAAATGATTTTGGACGTTGTAATATTTAAGAATCAAGGACCTATAAAATCGGCCACGCTCATACCTGTGGTATTTCCACTATTAGCGGGAGCGGGATCGTTCACTACCCTACTCTCACTGCGTGCTGAATATGCTACGGTGAATATATTGATAGGCTTGTTGCTCAATATGATATTCGTATTTATCGTATTGAAGGCTACTGACAAAGTGGAACGCATCATTTCACCAGCTGCTATCTATTTGTTGCGCAAATTCTTTGGCATTATTCTTTTGGCTATCTCGGTACGACTCTTTACTGCCAACCTCAATGCGCTGTTGGATAACTTAGCAATGTAAATGCTTGCACACATAAAACGAAAAAATGGAATAATTAATGGGTCATGAAGACTCATTAATTATTCCATTTTTTCGTTTTATGTGTGCTATTAAGCCTGTACGTAGTCGGCTACGTCCTCAGGCTTGAGGTTCATCACGAACGTGTGGTGCTTTGCTACCTCTGCCTCAACGAAGTTAGCATAAACGCGTACGCTCTTACCGAAGAGTTCGGCATTCTCAGTAGCGTTGTGGAGCAAGAGGTGGAGCATGATGATGTCGCCAGCCATTTCGACTAAGTGACGTGCACAGAGGTCGTGGAAAGCAGGCTCGCCGGCTTCTTTAACATAAGCTGTGGCCTCCTCAAACTTATCAGCCATAGCCTTAGCGCGTGCCAAGATAGGTTGCAAGGCTTCGCTCACCTCAGCAGTCTCAAACTCGCGCATCTGAGCTAAATACGAACCATTCGTCACGTAACGAATGGCGGCTACTACCTGCAACTGCGTTGTACCTTCGTAGATAGAGGTGATACGAGCATCGCGATAGTAACGCTGGATGGGATATTCCATCATAAAGCCCGAACCACCATGTATCTGGAGGCCGTCGTACGTATTCTGATTGCAATACTCAGAGTTCATGCCCTTGGCCAAGGGAGTAAGCGCATCGGCCAACTTGGCATACTTCTTTTGCTCCTTACGTTCTTCGGGTTCGAGTTTGCGCTCGCGTGCGATATCCTCCAAAGCCTTGTAGATATCGACGTAGCGAGAGCACTGATAGAGCAAGGCGCGTCCCGCATCGAGTTTAGCCTTCATGAGGGCCAACATATCGTAAACAGCAGGGAAGTTGATGATAGCCTTACCAAACTGCTCGCGGTCGCGTGCATAAGCCAAAGCTTCGTTGTAGGCAGCTTGCGAAATGCCGACACTCTGAGCAGCAATGCCCAAACGTGCGCCATTCATCAATGCCATAACGTACTTAATCAAGCCGAGGCGACGTTCGCCACAAAGTTCGGCTTTGGCGTTTTTGTAGACCAATTCGCAGGTGGGGCTACCATGAATGCCTAACTTATTTTCGATACGGCGCACGTTGACACCACCTTGGTTCTTGTCGTAGATGAACATTGAAAGGCCACGGCCGTCGACAGTACCCTCTTCCGAACGAGCGAGAACGAGGTGAAGGTCGGCATCGCCATTGGTGATGAAGCGCTTCACACCATTGAGCAACCAGCAACCCTCTTCTTCTGAATAAGTAGCCTTGAGCATAACGTGCTGAAGGTCAGAACCTGCGTCAGGCTCGGTGAGGTCCATTGACATCGTTTCGCCTGCGCAAATGCGAGGAATGAAGCGGCTGTGTTGATCTTCGTTGCCAAATTCGTAAAGGGTCTCGATACAGTCTTGCAAACTCCAGATGTTGCCAAAGCCAGCGTCGCTTGCTGCAACGAGTTCTGCACACATGGTGTAGGGCGTAATGGGGAAGTTCAGTCCACCAAAGCGGCGCGGCATGGTCATACCATTCAAGCCTGCCTTTACCATAGCATCGAGGTTGGCTGCCGTGCCACTGGCATAGCGCACGCGGTCGCCTTCGTGGTGAGGGCCTTCGAGGTCAACGCCCTCGGCGTTGTCGGCAATGGTTGTACCTGCCAACTCGCCCGTGATGTCGAGCACACGGTCGTAGTTGTCCATCGCGTCGTCAAAGTCAAGCGGCGCATAGTCAAACGCGTCTTTATCGCGGAAGTTGCGTTCTTTCAACTCCACGATGTGTTTCATAAGTGGGTGATTCAACTCGAACTTCAGTTCGGGATGATCCGTATAATTGTTTGCCATTAGTTAAAAATCTTTTTTATAAAACTTTTGTTGTAATGTGCAGATGAGCGAAAGGATTACAAGCCCTAAATGCATTTTTACATTCGCTTTCGCGCACCTTTTCTCGCCATGGCAAAGTTGAAACACGTTTCACTTTGCTCATTTGGCTTAACGAAAAGGTTCAAAAGAATTGTCCAAGGAATAAGTTCCAATGCACAAAATAGGAGTACAAATAAGTAAGCCGTACATAACTTGAAGAGGAAATACTTCATAAATTATGATACACTATACAATAGAGGTGTTACTTACTATTTTCTTTATAATACTTAATCATCTTGGGCACTACCTCCTCTACGCTGCCTGTAATGATATAGTCAGCAATCTGGTTGATAGGAGCCTCGGGGTCGGTATTGATAGAGATGATGATGCCACTCTCCTTCATACCTGCAACGTGCTGAATAGCACCGCTAATGCCGCAAGCAATGTATACTTTGGGGCGAACCGTTACACCTGTTTGACCAATCTGAAGGTCGTGTTCGCAGAAACCGGCATCGACGGCAGCACGGCTGGCACCTACCTCACCGTGGAGTTCGTGTGCCAACTTGCGCAAGAGGTCGAAACCTTCCTTCGAACCAACGCCATAACCACCGGCTACAACGATAGGAGCGCCCTTGAGGTTGTTCTTGGCCTTCTCAACATGACGTTCGAGCACCTTAACGACATAGTCCGTTTCGGGCACGAATTTAGCCACGTCTTCATATACGACTTCGCCCTTATAGTCGTCGCTTACCTTTTCGGCCTTCATTACGCCAGAGCGAACGGTTGCCATTTGAGGACGGTGGTCGGGGTTGACAATTGTAGCCACGATGTTACCACCAAAGGCGGGACGAATCTGATAGAGCAGGTTGTCGTAGTGCTTTTGGTTCTTCTTATCGTCGAAGTCGCCAATCTCAAGAGCTGTACAGTCGGCTGTCAAACCACTGGTGAGCGATGAAGAAACGCGCGGACCAAGGTCGCGACCAATCACCGTTGCGCCCATGAGGCAGATTTGCGGTTGCTCTTGCTTAAAGAGGTTGACCAAGATGCTCGTGTGAGGCTTTGAAGTGTAAGGGAAGAGGCCCTCAGCATCAAACACGTGGAGCTTGTCAACACCATACGATAGGATTTCTTTTTCTACCTTACCGGTAATGCCCGTACCAGCAACAATGGCTTCGAGCTGAACGCCTAACTCATTGGCGAGCTTGCGTCCCTTGGTGAGGAGTTCGTATGCTACTTCCTCAACCGTTGTATGATCTATTTCGCAATAAACGAATACGTTGTTCATAGGACAAATGTGCAAATGTGAGAATGTGAGAATGTGCAAATAAGAGAAAGTTGTTTTCTATCTTTAAACGACCTTCTTACACCTTACATCTGCAATAATTTAAATATTAACAATTGAAAGCGCTGAGAGTGATGTACACGCTGTAGAAAAAAGAAACTTTTCGATAAGCCAAATGGGCAAAGTGAAACGTGTTTCAACTTTGCCATGGCGAGAAAAGGTGCGCGAAAGCGAAACTTTTCATTTGCACATTTGCACATCTACTCATTCGCACATTCGATTAAAATCGATTAACCAATGGTATGACTTTCGAGCAATTCCTTTATCAAACCTTCTACGTCAGCATCATTGCTGCTAAGGCGTTTGCTCTCTTTGGCCTTGAACACAATGTTTTGAACGGCCTTAACTTTGGTGGGCGAACCCGCAAGGCCGCATTGGTTGAGGTCACCGTCAACGTCGGCCACACTCCATTGTGCAATGGTAAGGTAAGGCTTCTTCTCGTATTCTTCGGCATAGGCCAAGCCTTCGGCAGGGCGTTCCATGGGAGCAGAAGCACGCTTGTACTTCATCACCAACTTGGCATTGCGCGGACGGCAAGGAGCAGCATTGCCATTAATGGTGAGTAGGATAGGCATGGGAGCTTCAACGCGCTCTATACCGCCGTCGATGTGGCGAGTTACGACTACTTTGCCGTCTTTCACCTCGTCAACGCTGGTTACGTAAGTAACTTGATTTAAGTCTAACTTTTGTGCCACCTGTGGGCCCACCTGTGCCGTATCGCCATCGATGGCTTGACGACCACCCAACACGATGTCGGGCACACCAATCTTCTTTATAGCTTGTGCCAAAGCGTAGCTTGTAGCCAAAGTGTCGGCACCAGCAAAGGCACGGTCGGTAAGCAAATAGCCGCCATCAGCACCGCGATAGAGTCCTTCGCGAATTACCTCAGTAGCACGCGGAGGTCCCATGGTCAAGATGTGTACGGTTGAACCTGGGTTTTGTTCCTTCAGACGGAGTGCTTGCTCTAAAGCATTCAAGTCCTCAGGGTTGAAGATGGCAGGCAGAGCGGCACGGTTAACGGTGCCCTCGGGAGTCATCGCGTCCTTACCCACATTGCGGGTGTCGGGTACTTGCTTAGCAAGCACAACAATTTTCAGACTCATATTTTTCTTATATTATATATGTATATAGATGTTTGTATTTATCTATGTATATAGATGTTTGTATTTATCTGCCTTGCAGATTGGGAAGGCTATGCCAATATTCCTACAAAGCGCAGCAAATTTACTCTTTTCTGCCAAGTAAACAAAGCAAAGCTATATTTTAAAGGCTCTATAACAAATCATGTGGGTAATATTGCGTTTAATAACAGATACAAACTGCAATTTGATGGGGCCTCTCCCCCTAACCCCCTCCCCCACAGGGGAGGGGGAATAAGTAACCTTTACTTGCTGCGTTTCTAGTTGAGAACCAACAGAAAACTCAAGAAGTAAGAGTGACTTATTCCCCCTCCCCTGTGGGGGAGGGGGTTAG
>JBNMKQ010000071.1:0-12251 GCA_050874425.1 Alloprevotella sp. | reverse complement strand
CACTGAGGGAGCGCGTTATCGCTCCCTCAGTGTTTTGATATCGCTCCCATTGGGTTTTGATATCGCTCCCTCAGTGTTTTTGTTTTTCTCCCTCAGTGTTTTTAAGATGAAACATTGAAACTAAAAATGAAACATAAATATATTATGTTTCACCATCTGAAAGCATTGATTATCAATAGGTTGAAGCTGAAAAGTGAAACATGAAAGCAAAAAACGTCATCGGTAAAATATACGTAAGCGAAAATGCCTATTTAGGGCGTTCTGAAACGTTTTGTAAAGGTTTTTGTAGAGGTCTTTGTAGAGGTTTTGATAAACTGCCATTTATCAAACCTAACTGGGGGCGACGCGTCCCCACGTCATCATTTGCTTATCAAAAGTCGATGCCTTGACAAGCAAATACAAACATATCACTCCTACTAAAATTGCCAACTTGGAGTACTGGTCCCCAAGTTGGCAATGCCGAAACGGGGACGCGTCGTCCCCAATTTAGTTTGCGTCTTAGACTTTTTGTTCACCCCGAGCATCAAGCGTGAGTTGAAAAGCATCTAACCCTATCCAACGATCAAACTTCCAACCGACCTCGTCAAAGTGGCCTACATGACGGAAACCTAACCTTTGATGAAAGTGAAGGCTCTCTACATTCTCCGACGTTACTGTGGCTATCAATGCATGTACTTGACAAGCGCGGCAAGCCGCTATCATGGCACGCACAATCTGACTGCCCCAACCTTGATGGCGACACGTATGGTCGAAATAGACGGACAACTCCTTAGAATGTAAAAAGGCGGCACGCGTACGCCAAGGGTGAACATAACTATAACCTACTATCTTGCCCGAACATTCACAAACGAGATATGGCAACCCTTGCTCCTGCACCTCAGTGATGCGCTGTTGCATTTCTTCTGCCGTAATTGCTTCTGTCTCGAACGTAACAGTGGTTTGCGTAATGTAATAATTATATATCTCAGCCAATCGAGGAGCATCACATAGATTGGCTTCACGAATTATGGGTGAACTTTCTAACATCTATTTAAGCTTTAAAATGAGGTTACGAACTTACCCATTCTTTGTAACTTCTCTCCAAGTTTTTCTCGCAGTTTACTTCTTCAACTTTAAGCAAGCCCAACCGTCGAGTACGTGTTCATCAACAAGAGTAAGCCCTTGCTTCTCAGCCTCAGCCATGAGCTGGGGAATGTCGGTGTCGTAGAAACCGCTCATGTAGATATGAGCGCCTTCCTTCATGCGAGGTACATAATACTTTAAGTCGTTGAGCAGAATGCCTAAGTTGATGTTGGCTATCACTAAGTCAAAAGGCCCTTTATCTGCTAACGAAGAAGCATCGCCTAATTCCACATCTATGCCGTCAAGGTGATTTAGCGCAATGTTTTCACGTGAATTTTTTACACACCATTCGTCTACGTCAATGCCTACACAATGCTTTGCTCCACGCATACGGGCGAGAATTGCCAAAATACTGGTGCCACAACCCATGTCGAGCACTTCAAGTCCATTAATATCGTCGGTGAGCAAGCGGCTAATCATTTGAGACGTAGTAGCATGGTGTCCCGTACCGAATGACATTTGCGGATTGATTGTGATTTTATATTCCGCTTCAGGTACGTCGGTATGGAAAGTGCTGGCGATTACACAACGGCCGTCCACAACGAGGGGCTTGAAGTAGTTCTTCTCCCACTCCTCGTTCCAGTCCTTGTCTTCCGCTTCTACCATTTGGTAGGTAATCTCAACGTCGGGAAGGGGGAAGGCGGCTAAAGTATCGTCCAACGTTTGTTGGTCGAAAAGTGCCTTTTGGATGTAACACTGAAAGTGGTCCTCATCAAGCTTTTCTTCAAAGGTGGGTTGCTCAGGATTGGCACAATGAGCTACAGCAGGGCGATCCAACTCATCCGTATGAACAAAGCTATCGAAACCTATTTCAGCCAAAACGGCTGATAACACGTCTTGCACTGCCTCTGTGGCAGGACGCGTAGTAAACGTAAATTCTAAATATTGCATTTGGGATTAAGAGGGTTAAGAGGGTTAAGGGGTTAAAAAGTTAGAGGGCTAAAGAGTTAAAAAGTTTCCGAATACATAAGGCATACTTTTTAACCCCTTAACCCTCTAACCTCTTAACCTTAAAGACTCATTACTTCTTCTCAGGTACACGTTCGAGGATAGTCTTTACAAACTTCCAATACTTTTCTACACTGGGAATGTAGCAACGTTCGTTAGGCGTGTGCGGTGAACGGAGGGTAGGACCAAAGCTGACCAAATCCATGTTAGGACGCAAAGCACCGATTACACCGCATTCCAAACCGGCATGAACAACCGTGACATTGCTCTCTTCGTTGAAGAGTTCATGATAGATGCCCTTCATCAACTCGACTATTTCACTGTGTGGGTTGGGCTGCCATGCAGGGTAGTCACCATCAGTTTCTACCTTCATACCAGCCATAGAGAAGGCGCTTTCGAGTGTCTCAACACAGCATTCGCGCATAGAGTCGCGTGAAGAACGAATCAAAATCAAGAACTTAGCTTTGCCCTCACCTATTTCGACAATGGCAAGGTTAGATGAAGTTTCAACAATACCCTTGTCGTAAGGAATCATGCGATAAACGCCATTGTGTACAGCGCAAAGGGCATCAACGAGGTTGTCTTGGATCTCTTCAGGAACAATCTGGGCGGGGAGGGCGACCTCTTCAACGTCCAACTCAAGCGTCTTCTCGATAGGATCGTATTCGTCCTTGAACGTTTGACGCCATTCAGCTACTACCTCTTTAAAGGCTTCAACGTTCTCCTTTGGCAAGGTAAGTACCACTTCAGCAGAACTTGGGATTGCATTGCGCATATTGCCACCCTTCCAATCTGCCAAGCAAGCAGCGAAGTTGGCTATTGCATCTTGTACCAAACGCGCCATGGCCTTATTGGCATTGCATCGGCCTTCGTTGATTTCAAGACCAGAGTGTCCACCGAACAACTTATGTAAGGTTACTTTAACAGCAACGTCGTTGGCATCAACGTCCTGAGGCTTATATTCGAGTGTAGCAGTCATGTTTACGCCACCAGCCGAACCAATAATCATTTCGCCCTCTGTCTCATCATCAAGGTTGAGCAAAATGTCGCCTTCAATCACGTCTGCCTTCATGTGGTTAACACCATACATGGTGGTCTCTTCGTCAGCAGTAATGAAGCCTTCGATAGGACCATGCTTGAGCGTATCATCTTCCATTACAGCCATAATGGTAGCAACGGCCATACCATCGTCTGAACCTAACGTTGTGCCTTTGGCCTTAACCCAATCACCATCGATATAGGTTTGAATAGGATCGGTCTCGAAGTTGTGTGTAGAGTCTTTTGTCTTCTGAGGAACCATGTCCATGTGGCCTTGAAGGGTCACCATTTTGCGGTTTTCCATGCCAGCAGAAGCGGGCTTACGCATAATAATGTTACCAGCTTCATCTTTAAAAGCTTCTACACCTTTGCTTGCTGCCCAATCGAGCAAGAACTGTTGTACCTTTTCGAGATGGCCTGAGGGACGAGGTACTTGTGTCAACAAATCAAAGTTTTTCCAAATGGCCTGCGGCTGCAGGTTTGCAATTTCGCTCATGATATATTGTATTTAAAAGTTTATTTTTTTTTAGTTGATGAGTTTCTTGGTTAACAAGTTGACGAGTAAACAGGTTTACAAGTAAGTTTGTTTTTTTACGAAGGTAAGCCCTTCCTCTAAAGGTAACATACTTGTTAACTCGTCAACTTGTCAACTCGTTAACTCGTCAACTTCTTCTTACTATTAATGCGCGCCCAGCCAAAGGCGCCGAGCAGAACGACCAAAGCTGTTTGAATGGTGTGTACGGTGAGGGCAAACATGATAGCCTGCGTTTCGGCTACACCATAAAGCACCAGCATGGTCTTTACGGCAAAGTGCCAAGGCCCCGCTCCGTTAGGCGTCGGAACCAATACGGCAAAAGTACCCACACAAAATATTAAGAAGGCTGCCCCTACTGATAGGGGAGCAGTAAAGTCAAAACAGAAGAAAGCAATGTAAAAGTGTAAGAAATAACCTACCCAAATTAGCACACTATAAAATAAGTAGAGTGGTAGATTACGAACTTTACGCAATGAAAGAATACCCTCCCACATATCGCGCAACATATCACGACCTTTCTTAAAGAACGAGAAACGTCTGATAGCTACGACTCCAGCTATTAACGCGGCAACAAGGCAGATAAAGGTTACAATATACCCCGTACCCGTAAAGCGGTGTAAGAGGTCGCCCAAGTTGGTATTCGTCTCCTTTAAAAAACGCAAGAACATGGGTAGTTGCAACAGAAAAGCAATGCCCGTAAACAAAAGCATCAGCAAAGAGTCTACCAAGCGTTCGGTCACAACCGTACCTAATGATTTGGTAAATGACACACCGTCAGATGTCTTCAACGTACCACAACGCGTTACCTCTCCTACACGCGGGATAACAAGGCTTGCAGCGTAGGACATAAAGATAGCATCGGTGCATGAAGTACATCGCGGGTGTTCGCCTAAAGGTTCAAGCGCCATTTTCCAACGCCAAGCACGCGCCATTTGGGGAAGTATACCAAAGGCCAATGATAGCAACATCCACCACCAATTCATTTCGTGTAGCACATAGTGGCCAAAGTCGGACCAATCTGTGCCCCGATACATCCACCACAGTATGCCTAAGCCAAGCACAAAGGGTAGCATTATTTGTAATGTAATTTTTAGTAGATGTTTCATTCCGTTGTTTTAGCATTTCTATACCGCAAAGATAGCGCAAGGCGAGCGCAGAACGTCAAGCTTGCTTGAACGCTCTGCCGAGCCGCAGCCTATCTTCTGCAAAGATAGGCTGCGGCTCGGCAAAGCAAAATGAAAGTTTTCAGACTTTCATTTTGCTTTGCGCTCGCCTTGCACTATCTTTGCACTGAAATATACTTATGCAAAAGTAGAAAAAAGATATTAGATGAAGTCTGTACGCCCTAAAAAATTTCTTGGTCAGCACTTTCTGACTCACTTGCCCACGGCACAAGCCATTGCCGACACGATCGACGCATGTCCCGACATTCCCGTTCTTGAAGTGGGACCTGGCATGGGGGTCATGACACAATTCATACTGCCCAAAGGCCGAGAGTTTAAGGTCGTTGAGATTGATTTTGAAAGTGTGGCATATCTGCGCGAACACTTTCCGGAATTGGAAAACAATATCATCGAGGACGACTTCTTAAAGATGCACCTCGACAAGACGTTCGGTGGTCGCCCCTTTGTACTCACGGGCAACTATCCTTATAATATAAGTAGTCAGATATTCTTTAAGATGCTTGACTATCGTCACCTCATTCCCTGTTGCACGGGCATGATTCAAAAGGAGGTGGCTGAACGCTTAGCAGCAAAACCTGGGTGTAAAGCGTACGGTATCTTGAGTGTGTTGGTGCAACTTTATTATCATGTAGATTATCTATTCACAGTTGAACCAGGTGTGTTCAACCCACCTCCCAAAGTGCGTAGTGCCGTTATTCGCATGACGCGCAATGACGTGACCGACCCCGGATGCGACGAGAAACTATTGCGCCGCGTGGTTAAAACCACCTTTAATCAACGTCGCAAGATGATGCGTGGCTCTATCAAACCTTTGCTTCACGAATTAGACCAACAGTGTGGCACTACTCCACCCGACCATACGGAGTTCCTTGCGCAACCATTGCTCACACGACGCCCCGAACAACTTTCGGTGCAGGAGTTCATCAACTTGACCAACCAAGTATCAAAACACTATATGTAGTTAATGCAAATGACTCATTAGCTCATTAGCATATCAGCACATTAACACATTAACACATTAACACATTAGCATATTAGCATATTAACAATATGAGAACCTACTTAGTTACTGGCGCTGCTGGATTTATTGGCGCAAACTATCTTAAGTACATTTTAGCAAAATACGACGACGTACGTGTAGTCGTGCTCGACCTACTTACCTATGCTGGCTATTTAGGCACGATTGCTAACGACATTGACAACGAACGTTGCTTCTTTGTCAAAGGCGACATTTGCGACCGCGGATTACTCGACAAACTCTTTGCTGAGTATCGTTTTGACGTAGTGGTAAACTTTGCAGCAGAAAGCCACGTTGACCGCAGTATCGAAAATCCACAACTATTCCTCAATACCAACATTCTCGGTACACAAAACTTACTCGACGCTGCACGCGCTGCTTGGGTAATGGGACGCGACGAACAAGGTTATCCCACTTGGCGTGCAGGTGTGCGTTATCACCAAGTGTCAACCGACGAGGTTTATGGTTCGCTCGGAGCTGAGGGATATTTTACAGAAGAGACTCCGCTCAATCCTCATAGCCCTTATAGCGCATCAAAGACGTCAGCCGACCACTTCGTTTGCGCTTATCGCGACACTTACCACATGCCTGTCAGCATTACACGCTGCTCTAACAACTATGGTCCTTACCAATTCCCCGAAAAGTTGATTCCACTCGTTATCAACAACATACTTGAGGGCAAGAAGCTCCCCGTCTATGGCAAAGGCGAAAACATTCGCGACTGGCTCTACGTTGAAGACCATTGCAAAGCCATTGACATGGTTATCAACCAAGGCGCTGAAGGTAGCATCTACAATGTAGGTGGACACAATGAGCGTCAAAACATTCAAATCGTGAAGATTATCATCAAGACCATTCACGACATCATGCAGCAAGAGCCGCAGTTCCGCACCTTACTCAAGAAGCAAGAGCGCGATGCTAATGGCGAAATCAGTGTCGATTGGATTAACGAAGATCTCATCACTTTTGTTAAAGACCGCTTAGGCCATGACCAACGCTACGGCATTGACCCTTCAAAGATTAAGGCCGACTTAGGTTGGTATCCTGAAACGACCTTTGAAGTAGGTATCGTCAAGACCATTCGCTGGAACCTCGAACACCACGACTGGATTGAAGCCGTCAGTGGTGACGACTACCAGAAGTACTACGAAACGATGTATAAGAACAAATAAGTCGCACAACTAAAGTTTCGCACATTTAAATAAAAGGCTATCCCTATTCATTGGGGATAGCCTTCTTTGTGTAGCGCAATGTGCTTTTTTGTACGCTGATAAACTGCAATTTGATGCGGCCTCTCCCCCTAACCCCCTCCCCCACAGGGGAGGGGGAATAAGTAACCTTTATTTGCTGCATTTATAGTTGAGGACCAACAGAAAACTCAAGAAGTAAGAGTGACTTATTCCCCCTCCCCTGTGGGGGAGGGGGTTAGGGGGAGAGGCCGCATCAAATTGCATTTTATTGATTATATTCCACTTAAAATGTAATACACACACTACATATTTTGTACTTATTACAAAATAGTTAATAAATAATGAACAAAGTGTTGCATTACTGTTACGAATGTTGTATCTTTGCACACATATAAAACACAAGGACAAGCCTACTATTTCGATAGAACAAATACATAGTAAGCTTTTATTACTACTACTCACTTTTGAAATTATTATATTGAACTAAAATAGGTTGCCGCGCCCTTCCTCTGTATAAGGACACGACACCCATTGGCATTCAATTCACTTCTAACCCTAAACCCTTTAATCAGAAAATGGATTTTATTCAAGGACCCTGGACTGAACAAATTAACGTGACCGACTTCGTAAAGCGCAACATTACGCCCTACGAAGGAGATGCTTCGTTCTTGGCTGGCCCCACTGAGCGCACACGCAAGTTGTGGAACATCTGCTTGCAAGCACTCGAAGAGGAACGTGCCAATGGCGGTGTTCGTTCACTCGACCCCGACACGGTGTCAACCATCAGTTCGCACAAAGCTGGCTACATTGATAAGGAAAACGAACTCATCGTTGGCCTTCAGACTGACGAGTTGCTGAAGCGTGCTATCAAGCCCTTCGGTGGCATTAAGGTAGTAGAGAAAGCTTGTGCACAACAGGGACACCCTGTTAACGATAAGGTAAAAGACATCTTTACACACTATCGCAAGACGCACAACGACGGTGTATTCGATGTATATACCGAAGAAATTCGTCGTTTCCGTTCACTCGGCTTCCTCACTGGTTTGCCCGACAACTATGCTCGTGGCCGTATCATTGGTGACTACCGCCGTTTGGCCGTTTACGGTATCGACCGCTTGATTGCAGCCAAAGAGGCCGATAAGGCCGCTATTGGCAGCCCTATGACCGAATCACGTATTCGTTTGCGCGAAGAAGTAGCTGAGCAAATCAAGGCTTTGAAAGAGATGAAAGTGATGGGCGAATACTATGGTCTTGACCTCGCTCGTCCTGCTCAAAACGCACAAGAAGCTGTACAGTGGGTTTACATGGCCTACCTCGCAGCCGTTAAGGAACAAGACGGTGCTGCCATGTCGTTGGGTAATGTATCTTCATTCCTCGACATCTACATTGAGCACGACTTGAAGCACAACCTCATCGACGAAACCTTCGCCCAAGAGTTGATTGACCAATTCGTGATGAAGCTCCGCATGGTACGCCACTTGCGTATGGACGCTTACAACGAAATCTTTGCAGGCGACCCCACTTGGGTAACAGAGTCATTGGGCGGCCGCTTCAACGACGGTACGCTCAAGGTGACTAAGACGTCATTCCGCTTCTTGCAAACACTCTACAACCTCGGTCCTTCACCCGAACCCAACTTGACCGTACTATGGAGCCCTGAGTTGCCCCAAGGTTGGAAGGAGTTCTGTGCTAAGGTGAGCGTTGACACTTCATCTATCCAGTACGAGAACGATACTCTCATGCGCGAGGTACGTGGCGAGGACGACTACGGTATCGCTTGCTGCGTTTCTTACCAAGCTATTGGTCGTCAAATCCAGTTCTTCGGCGCTCGTTGCAACTTAGCCAAGGCTCTCTTGCTGGCTATCAACGGTGGTCGTTGCGAAAAGACGGGTACGGTGATGCTCGAAGGCATTCCTACGCTCACCTCTGACGTATTGAACTATGACGAGGTATTGAAGAACTATAAGCTCGTGCTCAAGCAGATTGCGCGCATTTACAATGATGCGATGAACATCATTCACTACATGCACGACAAGTACTACTACGAGAAAGCTCAAATGGCGCTCATCGATACCGACCCCGCTATCAACATCGCCTATGGTGCTGCCGGTCTTTCTATCGCTATCGACTCGCTCTCTGCTATCAAGTATGCCAAGGTAACGGCTAAGCGCAACGACATTGGCTTGACTGAAGGCTTTGACATCGACGGTGAGTTCCCCTGCTTCGGCAATAATGACGACCGCGTTGACCACCTTGGTGTTGACCTCGTTTACTACTTCGACGAAGAGCTGAAGAAGTTGCCCGTCTACAAGAACGCTCAGCCTACCCTTTCATTGCTCACCATTACGTCAAACGTAATGTATGGCAAGAAGACGGGTGCTACCCCCGATGGTCGTGCTGCAGGTGTAGCTTTCGCTCCTGGTGCCAACCCCATGCACGGTCGTGACAAGAGCGGTGCCGTAGCCTCTTTGGCTTCAGTAGCTAAGTTGCGCTACCGCGACTCACAAGACGGTATTTCTAACACGTTCAGCATCGTTCCCCAGAGCTTGGGCCGCACTGCTGAGGACCGTGTTGAAAACCTCGTAACGATGATGGATGGTTACTTTACCAAGGGTGCGCACCACCTCAACGTAAACGTGCTCAACCGCGAAATGCTTGAGGACGCTATGGAACACCCCGAGAAGTATCCTCAACTCACCATTCGCGTGAGCGGTTACGCTGTAAACTTCGTAAAGCTTTCACGTGAGCATCAGTTGGAGGTTATCTCACGCTCGTTCCACGAACGTATGTAATCCCCGCACCTGAACATTAATATTCTATCCGCTTTCAATCACTATGCAAAGTTTTATATTACCTTTGCATAGTGATTTTTTTACATTATAAATCTAATCATTTAGCATGAAGAATATTTACCTATTACTCTCCGCTGCCCTCGCTTTGAGCGCTTGCCAAAGTGATGCTTTAGACGAAGCTTCTGTTCAACCCAACACGCCTACCACCACTATTACCCCTACTCCACAAGTCTCTTTTGCACAACCTGATGGAGCCGCAAAGCTCAGCGACAACACGGCACAGGCTGTATGGCAACTCTTGCAAAAGGTGGCGCCAGAACAAGCCTTGCAATTAGGCGAAACCGAAATAACTGATGCACAATTTGCTGAAATAAAAGAATTTGTAGACGATAATCTCAAAGAAGAGGATGCTTACAAAACGTACCTCAATATCTTCCAATGGATTGTTAAAAACGTGAAGTACGCCTGGTCGGGACAAGCGTATCTCAACCCCTACGACGTATTTAAATATAAAACTTGCGTTTGTCAAGGCTATGCTAATCTACTCAAAACCATGTGTCTAACGCAAGGCATACCTTGCTTCGTGGCCAATGGTTGGCTAAGCACCATTGGGGGCCATGCGTGGAACTACGTTTATGCCGACGGCGATTGGTACGTGAGTGACCCCACCAATAACCAAGAGTATAAGGCGGCTGACGTTGCAGGTTACCAAAAGATTCTCATGCCTCAACGCATCGACTTCAACCTCTTTGAAGATGACAAGTGCGTCTACAACTATCAAGAGGGACAACTCAACGTGACGAAGGTGAAGGAGACAAGCAACAGTAGTTTGGTGCTTCCCTATAGCGTAGCGGGATTTCAAATAACATCGTTCCAACTCAACGAAAAGATGCCCGACAGCGTTACGCACCTTTACGTTGGTGCCAATCTCGTCACCTTTGGCTATACGCCTGAAAGCATGAGTCGTCTTTGCCCTAACCTCGAAGCTATCGAGATTGACCCACAAAACAAAGAGTTGGAATCGTATAGTGGTGCCGCTTATCGCACCACCGACAAGGTTTACCCCTACTTCGTCCCCGCCGGCATCAAACGCATTGAACTGCGCCCCATGGAGGTAATGGACAAGAACACGCTTTCTTTCCTTGACAAGCTTGAAGAGATTGTCATTGCAGAAGGCACAAAGCGCATCGAAGAGTATGCCGTTGAGGGCTGCCCCAACCTCAAAACCATTTACGCGCCCAACAGCGTTACCTACATCGACAAGAATGCCTTTGCCGATTGTGGCAACAATTACCGAATCATCAGTATCACCACGGGTATTCACGAAGTAAGAAAATAAATAAAGAACTATTCTTCTCCACCTTGCTGTAGGGCGAGAGAAGAATAGTTTTTTATAGGGGTGTTCTAAAAATTTTGGCACGTTGATTTGTGCCCTATCGGAAGTGTATTTTTTCTCAGAGAAAAAAGACACTTTCGAGAGGGGGCAAATCAACCGACAGAATTAGAACATTCTAAAAACAGAATTTTTAGAACACCCCTATAATGTTACTTTAAGCACTATTTCTGCCGCTTCAAGGACTATATTGTCCGCTTCGAGAGCAAAGCTATTTGAAGTGAAACGATAAAGTCATATATTTGTAACCTTGAATATAAGCATTTCAATAAATTACATCATGACATCAAAAAGAACATTCTTTATAATAGCTTTCGCCTTATTCGCGTTAATAGCTAAAGCGCAGCACAAACTTCACTTCGACCTTGACTACAATTACAACTTAGGCTTGTCTATGCATACAAAATATGCAAGTATTAAACGCAGTGAATACAAAATGGGGGGACATGCACTCCACTTTGCAGCACGCTACGATGTTATGAGCAGACTTTCGGTTGGAGCTGGAGTTGGACTTAATCTATACACGACTCCCGACTTCAACGCATTACCCATCTATGCTACTCTACGTTACAAACCTTTTAGGAATACATTTAAGCCCTACATCTTTTCCGATTTAGGCTATTGTGTTGGTGATAACGACAAATTTAGGAATGGCTTTACGAGTAGATGGGGCATTGGCTACACTCACATGTTTCGCAAACACTTCGGCATGAATTTCCAATTGGGCTATAACTTAGAAGCTATTCATGACACTTATCTTATTTGGACTGAAAATGACATTTACAACGTAAAAGGTACAACCAAACGCCACTCGATAACATTGGGGGTAGGACTGACATTTTGATAAACTGCAATTTGATGAGGCCTCTCCCCCTACCCCCCTCCCCCATAGGGGGAGACTGTCCGAAAACTCCATTTTTGATTTTTGAAACTTTCGTTTTGGAACTATTATACTTTAATGTAAGACATAAATATCATAAATACGTATATTTCGTTGCAGATTGTAAGCTATCGGATTAACAAATTGGAGT
>JBNMKQ010000070.1:0-12252 GCA_050874425.1 Alloprevotella sp. | reverse complement strand
GGCTAAAGGTGTTCTATATTAAGGGGTGTTCTAAAAATTCTGGCGCGTTGATATGTGCCCTATCGGAAGTGTATTTTTTACTCTGAGAAAATGGGCTGCGGCTCAGCACTTCAAGCTAACGCTTGATTGCGTTCGCCTTGCACCATTTTCTCAGAGTAAAAAAGACACTTTCGAGAGGGTGCAAATCAACCGACGGAATTAGAACATTCTAAAAACAGAATTTTTAGAACACCCCTAAACGTAATATTACCCACACGATTCGTTATAGAGCCCACTTTTTATTGGCCTCAAGTTTATTTTAGCTTTGTAATGAATCGTGTTTATATATAGCTCTCCCCCTAACTCCCTCCTCGACCAGGGAGGAAGTTAGGGGGAGAGGCCCCATTTTGTCTAAAAATCAGGATTATTCATTGCATCCGCAACACCCCGTTCCGTCAAAGCAGTGGGTGCAAAGCTTGCATTTTGGTAAGCCGATGGCCTTAACAAGCGTTTCGAGTTTGTTGAAGCGCAACGTGGTGAGGCCCAAACGTTTGCGAATTTCCTCCACCATGCGTGTGTATTGCGGAGAGTCGGTCGTGGCATAAAGTGGAAGGTCCTTGTTGGCATCGCCCTCAAATTCCTCAATAATGCGGCGCGTGATAAGCTCCATGTCGCTTTTTGACGATGTAAAGCCAATGTAAGGACAGCCATAAATGAGTGGCGGACAAGCAATGCGCATGTGCACCTCGCGTGCCCCGTCTTCGAAGAGTACGCCAACATTGTCGCGCAACTGCGTACCTCGCACGATAGAATCGTCGCAGAAGAGCACGCGCTTGCCGTTCAGCATATCGCGGTTGGGGATAAGTTTCATCTTAGCTACCAACGAACGCATAGACTGATTGGCAGGGGTAAAGCTACGGGGCCAAGTGGGGGTATACTTTGAGATAGCACGTTGATAAGGCTTGTTCATGCCCGCAGCGTAGCCTAAGGCCATGCCCACGCCAGAGTCGGGAATGCCGCAAACGCAGTCTACTTCCGTATCGTCCTCCGTAGCCATCATGCGGCCGTTCTCATAACGCATCTCTTCCACATTGCGTCCCTCGTAGGTAGAGGTGGGGAAGCCGTAGTACACCCAAAGGAAAGAGCAAATCTGCATTTGCTTGCGTGGTGCGCGCAATTGTTCTATGCCATCGGCACGCATTCGTACCACTTCGCCTGGACCGAGGAAGCGTTCCGTTGTGTAACCTAAGTTGGGGAAGGCCGTGCTCTCGCTGGTTGCAGCAAAGGCTCCTTCTTTCTTACCTATAATAATAGGCGTGCGTCCCCATGAGTCGCGCGCGGCGATAATGCCGTCTTCGGTGAGCAAAAGCATAGAGCAAGAGCCCTTAATGTGGCGGAACACGTTGTCAATGCCCTCTTCAAATGTTTTGCCCTGAATAAGGAGCAACCCAATTAACTCTGTTGGGTTTGTCTTGCCCGAAGAGAGTTCGGTAAAGTGCATGTTTTGACTGAGCAACTGTTGCTCCAGTTCGTCGATGTTCTGAATCTTCGCTACCGTAACAATAGCAAACCGCCCCAAATGCGAGTTCAGAACAAGGGGTTGTGCATCAGTGTCGCTGATGACGCCTATGCCCGAAGTAGCTCCTGCAAAGCGAGGGAGCGTAGACTCGAATTTAGTGCGGAAGTAAGAACTTTCAAGATTGTGAATAGAGCGCGTAAAGGTGCGTTCTGCCTGGTTGTACGTGGCCATACCGCCTCGGCGGGTGCCTAAATGTGAATTGTAGTCAGTGCCGTAAAACAAGTCGGCCACGCATTCTATGCGCGATATGGTGCCAAAGAAACCTCCCATAGTTTAAGTAGTTGATTGTTTGTGTGATGGTTTTCGCTTGCAAATTTAATTGAATTGTAAAAAGTATAAAATAAATGCTTTTATTTTTTTACAAACTATTTCAAGAAAAAGACGAGCATAAGAATAAAAGTCAGTAACTTTGCAATGAATAAAGACAATACAAATACCTATAAAGAATATATAAAAGTCTTTTATGGAACTCATTGAACAACTTATTGCGCGTGCAAAAGCTAACAAGCAGCGCATTGTTCTTCCTGAAGGTACGGAAGAACGCACATTGAAAGCCGCTAACCAAGTGTTGACTGATGGTGTAGCAGACCTTATCATCTTAGGTAATGTTGACGAAATTCATGGCCTCGCAAAGCAGTGGGGCTTGGGCAACATTGACAAGGCTACTATCATCGACCCCGCTACTAGTCCTAAGAAAGAGGAATATGCTCAACTCCTTGCCGAGTTGCGTAAGAAGAAAGGCATGACGATCGAAGAGGCTCGTCAGAAGGTGCTCGACCCACTTTACTTCGGTTGCATGATTATTAAGAGTGGCGATGCTGATGGTCAGTTGGCTGGCGCTCGCAACACTACGGGCAATGTGCTTCGTCCGGCATTGCAGATTATCAAGACAGCTCCTGGCATTACTTGCGTGAGCGGTGCGATGTTGTTGCTCACGCATGCTCCTGAATGCGGCGACAATGGTGTGCTCGTAATGGGTGACGTAGCCGTTACTCCCGTGCCCGATGCTAATCAATTGGCACAGATCGCAGTGTGCACCGCTCAGACTGCTAAGGCCGTAGCAGGTATCGACCCCCGCGTAGCCATGTTGAGCTTCTCAACGAAGGGTTCTGCTAAGCATGAAG
Source organism: Alloprevotella sp. (assembly GCA_050874425.1). GTDB lineage: Bacteria > Bacteroidota > Bacteroidia > Bacteroidales > Bacteroidaceae > Alloprevotella. Next base: position 9,570 of record JBNMKQ010000070.1, on the reverse strand, counting down.
TAGTAGACAAGGTGACTGAAGCATTGGGTATTGCTAAGCAAATGGCCCCTGAGTTGAAGATTGACGGTGAGTTGCAAGCTGACGCTGCCCTCGTTCCTTCAGTAGGTGCTTCAAAGGCTCCAGGTAGTGAAATCGCAGGTAAGGCAAACGTATTGGTTGTTCCTTCACTCGAAGTAGGTAACATCGGTTACAAACTCGTTCAACGTTTAGGCCACGCTACAGCCATTGGTCCTATCCTTCAGGGTATTGCTCGTCCTGTCAACGACCTTTCACGTGGTTGCTCTGTTGATGATGTCTACATGATGGTAGCCATCACCGCCAACCAAGCTATTGCTGCGAAGGAGGCTGAGTAAGTCAAGGTTAGTGGGTTAAGGGGTTAAAGGGTTAAAAATGATGCTTTAACCTCTTGACGCACTAATTATGTTTTAGACAATCAAGTTGATATGGAAGACGATTTATTCTCGTTTGAGAGGTTGCAAGCATGGCAAGAGTCTAGAGCCTTTGTAGCAACTATCTATACCATTATTGCAAAGTTCCCATTAGAAGAGCGTTTCGCTTTAAGCACGCAAGTAAGAAGAGCTGTAACTTCTATTCCCCTCAATTTAGCAGAAGGAAGCGCAAGATTTTCTTATAGAGAAAAAATACGCTTTGTGGAATATGCTTATGGTTCATTAAATGAGGTGTATTGTCAACTATGTATCGCTTTAGACTTAAAGTATATTACGCAAGAAGATGTCGATAGTCTTAAACCGACAATTCGCCATTTGGGAAGAATGTTAAAAGGACTCAAAAGAAGTTTTGAAGGAAAAGACTAACGACAAAGCACTTATCATTAATCACTAATCAAACAGGTTAAGGAAACTTTTTAACCCCTTAACCCCCTAACCCTATAACCCTATAAATGAAAATCCTCGTAATTAACTGCGGCAGTTCATCTATCAAGTATAAGCTCTACGAGATGGACGATAAGTCTGTGCTCGCTGCTGGCGGTATCGAAAAGATTGGTCTTGAAGGCTCGTTCTTGAAGACAAAAATTAATGGTGAAACAAAGATTATTGAATCACCTTGTCCTACACACACGGAAGGCATCAAGTTGATGTTCGACACTTTGTTGAATCCCGTTTATGGTGCTATCAAGAGCCTCGACGAGATTGGCGCAGCTGGTCACCGCATCGTGGCCGGTGGTCGTTTCACAAAGAGCCAAATCGTTACGGACGAGATGTTGCAAGAGTGGAAGCAGTACATGGAACTCGCTCCCCTTCACTCTGACGCTCACCTCAAAGGCTACGTTGCCGTAAAGGAAATGTTGCCCAACTTACCTCAAGTGTTTGTGTTCGACACAGCCTTCCACCAGACAATGCCTGCAAAGGCTTATATGTACGCTGTGCCTTACAAGTACTACGAAGAGAACAACATTCGTCGTTGGGGCGCTCATGGTACAAGTCACCGCTTCGTTACCGCTCGCGTATGCGAAGTATTGGGTGTAAAGCCTGAGGACGTTCGCATCATCACTTGCCACATTGGTAATGGTGCTTCAGTATCAGCCGTTAAGTATGGCAAGTGTGTTGACACCTCAATGGGTCTCACTCCGTTGGAAGGCTTGATGATGGGTACACGTTCGGGCGATGTTGACCCTTCAGCCGTGCTCAGCATTATGAAGAAGGAAGGCCTCACTCCCGACCAAATGAGCGACTTGCTCAATAAGCAGAGCGGTGTGAAAGGCATCTCTGGCGTATCAAGCGACATTCGCGAGGTAGAAGCTGGCATTCGTGAAGGCAACGAGCGTTGCCAATTAGCTATGGATATGTATAGCTACCGCATTAAGAAGTACGTAGGTGCTTATGCAGCTGCAATGGGTGGCGTAGACATTGTCGTATTCACGGCAGGTGTAGGCGAACACCAATGGGACGTTCGTCAAGGTGCTGTTGAAGACCTTGAGTTCATGGGCATCCAACTCGATAAGGAGAAGAACAAGAAGAACTTTGGTGAGGAAGAGATCATCTCAACTCCCGACAGCAAGGTAAAGGTCGTTGTTGTTCCTACTGACGAAGAGTTGCTTATAGCCAGCGATACACTCGACTTGGTGAAGTAACGCGTAACACACTCATGTACATATAAAAAGGAGAATACAATCAATTTGTATTCTCCTTTTTGCGTTTGGTGAAACTGAATAGGTCCTCTCCCCCTAACCCCCTCCCTGCCCAGGGGGTAGGGGAGAGACTCTATTATCAATTCCAATCTATCAAAACACCGTCTTTTGTAATTCCACGTACACTCACGTCAATGCGTTGGGCTTCATGTGAATTTGAAAATAGAATAACAGTTGCATTGCCATTATTGTCGGTGGTGACGTTTGGTGCCCATAGCAATGTACGTCGATTGTCTTTGTCGGTGGGTAAGTCGAACCGACGATAGTTGGGTGAATAGAAATGAACCTCTGGGGTAAATCCCTGTACATTTCTAAGTTCAATGCCCTTTTTCGAGGTTTCACGAAAACGAAAAGAATCTGGGTCGCTATATAAATAGATGGAATAAGCTGAATAAGAAAATCGCTTTTCGTCACCTGATAATGCATCGTCACCTTTGTTATCTATGACCATTGCTATAGATTTGTATTCGCTACAATCACCATAAATAAAGTTAGACTCAACTCTTATATTGTTTTCGTATACAAAAATTTCATGACCATTTATAAAAATACGTCCCGTTATATTATCTGTATGTAAGGGATTAGTATTAAAAGCATTCATATTACTTTCATTTGGGAAACTTGATCTCTCACTATATCGGGATAAGGTATCAACCAAATTGTCCATTTCAAGCACGCCATACTCATCATGTTGAATTCGATTATTGCTATATTGCAAAAAATCAATTACTCGCATGTCATCTTGTCTACCACAATCTTTGCTACGTTCTACTTCTCTAATAACATTTATATACTTCATAGCGTGTTTCATGCCTGTCTTTTCGCCGCCGCCCCAAGTGTATTTGCTACCATGAAGTCCTTTGTACTTTCTTACACGCGCTACAACTTCTGCTGGATTTAAAGTAGAAGATACAGCGCGCTGCAAAGTATCTATCCATTCAAAAGTAGTATTCTCTTTAGGAGTAGCTGTGAAATTATCAGTAGTAATCGGTTTTATCGGTAATGCCAAATCGGTATGCCAAAGTGGGCGTGGCTGAGGAGAGAACCAACGATCAATCATTAAACGCGTAAATGTGCGCTTACCCGTCTCTTGCTTCATCACAAACTTTACAATGTAATTGCCCTCAAAGTCTACATTCGACTCAAATGCATACTCCCCCTTGTTGTTAGTACGAGTTGCTCCCTCTATACTTTCGCCAATTACCTTATGATCTTGAAAACGATACCCATACATATTTAAGGTAGCATTAGCAAGCGGCTCATGCTTTTTGTCGTCTTTATAAATTTTTCCACGAAGTATCAGTTTGTTTTCGATAGGTTGTTTTAACTGAAAAGAATCTTTGCCACACATAACCTCAAACATATTGGTGCGCCACCCTTGCACCAACATTAATAGGTCGAGCATACGTCTGTGCGCTACATCATTCTTGATAAAGTATAGGTCAGGACGATGAATGTAGCCTTTTAATTCTGATGCAAGCAATAGATTGCCTTCAAAGCCACCATCGTTGGTTGATACGAAGTTACCTCCTTCGTCTCGTACTACAACAGACATGGTTGCTCCCTTAACCGAATGCCCCATAGCATCTACAGCACGCATTTGAAGAACGATAGGAGAAAATGGGCCATACCATTTTTGATTTTGTTTTACACTTAACTTTACGTAACGCGATTTTTCATCTTGCTTTATTGGCACCCAAAACAAACGTGTGGCAAGGCTATTGCCTAGCTCATCAAAAAGCTCGGCACGACAAACGCCTCCTCTTAATGCTTTATGGGGTACGAGTATTTCTACACTTTCGTCACTGACTGTAAGTGTATCGAAATAGCATACATTTTCACGATTAAACACAGCAAGCCCTAATAGTTTAGATGTCCCACGAAGACTATCTCCAACTGCTACTTGAATGAGTTCTCCTTCGTCACTATAATCTGCATGTATTGCATAGGGGGCGACTTGCGTGGGCAAAGCTATAGACCTTACTTTTTTATCACCCTCGTATATTTTCCGATTAGACGATAAACAAACGTATCCATTGGTAAAATTAGCGGCTAAATCAAAAGTGCCCATACCCTCATGTTCGGGCACAGAAGTCGCATAGATACGACCTTTATTATCGTATATTTTTAAAGTATCTTCTATTACAGCACCTTTTCCATCAGTTAGTTTGTAGGCTATACGCTGACTGGCCCCTTTTACACGCTTTCCACCCTCAGGGTAGAAACTTAGTAATGCACCTCTATCATTTTTCATTACGTACGGACGCGGGTCACCTAAAGTAACTTGGTCATGCGCCAAAGGTTCGGGAATGGATAATTGCACGATGTCTCGTAACTGCGTATTGTCTACCTTCTTATTGGGATTGCTGGTTGAGAACACGGGGATTATTCTTGAAAAACAAGCTTCAGTATTCCAATTAACCATTTCGCGCGTATACGCTCTTACTTCATAGTAGCCAGCATATACTGGTAATTGTAGCGAAAACATACCATTGGCAGTACCAAGGGAGTCTAACTTGTGAATGTTTTGCGTAATTATTTGCCCGTCAGCATTCAACAATTCAACATAAAGAATACGACTTAGATTGGTTGGTTTTAAAGAAGATGCTCGTACTACATAAGCCTTATACCAAATAGTGTCCCCCATCAAATAGCCTAAATTGTCAAAATGTACATACGCTTTTTCACGCGGAAAGTTATAATCAAACCGCGCGGCACGCTTAAATAGACTAAACAATTGCTCGGTCTCTGACTGAACTTGTTGTGCTTTAAGACTACTTGTTGTCATTAACAAAATGATAACAAAAAGAATATGTTTGGCAAGTGCTTTCATAGGTGATTAGCTGACAACTTAACTATTTGAATTACACATAGGACAGGTTACATCTTCGCTGGTGCACTCTATCAAGTTTCCGCCATTGCTGCATTCTATACGATAAGTTTCATAGGGTGCATGAACGTATGTATAAAAAGAATCTACTTTAGCGGAATTAGGAGCATATATATTTGCAGCAAAAATTGTTGCTGCATCAAAAGCCTTTTTCCTGTCAAAATCACGGAAATATTCGTAATCTATTACTTCATGTTTACAAGGCTCTTTTCGGTGCGTAACGCTATTTATATCATATGTATGTGTTTTATAATGCACTTCCACACGATATTCAATAAAAGTTCACATTATGTGTGTTGCGACTTTTACGTGATTATAGCCTATAGGCTTTGTAGTGGCACATGCCTCATGTTTATGTTTAGGTATGCCATAATTATGATAAGCATATCTAAAGTTCATAAACAATATAGCCATAATGGCTAATGAACCTATTATATATCTTATGTTTTTCATTGGTTTTTAAATTTATATTAGTTAGTGACAAAGGTACAAATTCTCATCTTGTCTATCCAAATGAAATGTAGATTTTTCTGTGAATAATATAGTGCATTTGATAAATTGGTTGTCGAGTGGAGTGGATAGGGGCGAATGTAGAACAACTTGCAGTGTGCTTCCACCATGCTGACGATTTCCTCGGAACATGAGCCACAATCCATACGGGCACGAGATATACGGATGTTCGCATTCTCCAAGCGGTTGAATATCCTCTCCAAAGTATCCTTTTGGTAGAAACGGACATTCGTATTGCCGTCACGGTTCTCAATGCCAACAATATTATCACCGACAACCGCTACTTCTGGACCATAGCCAAGGAATTTCTTGTAAGTAGGCTTGGCATCGAACTTTTCAGTTTCTATGTATTGGTGGTCGAAGTCTATGTCGTATTCCTTTCCAGCCTCCAGTTGATCAGTCTCCAATAGGGCATTAATGAGCAACTTGTTCATTTTGTCGGCAATATTGAAATCATACGACTTTCCCGAATCGGAAGTGTATGTGGTATTTTCGCAAGTGAGTTCCTCTATCGCACGAAGTATCGTGTCTGCGCTGCATGTGCGAAGTCTAGGATACAAAGAGAGATGCTTCATCAGATGAGTCGAAACATCTTCTATGTATGAGCTGCCACAGAAGTAAACGCACATCAAAGAACGGAATATCTCGCTGTACTGATATCCATATGACTTGCACCGCCCCCCCAAGGTGAAGTTTATTATTGGGGACAAAAGAGCATCAAATTGCTCCATAATGGAAATATACCACCATAAGGAGTGATTTTCTCAGATTTAATCTGTATTTTTGCCATATCAGTTGTTGAATTCTCTTGTTTATTCTTGCAACACTAAGATAAGTGAATTCTTCGACATGACAAAATCCTGGGCAACTTATTATTGCTCAGGTTCTTTTAAAATATTATAAACGATAGTGTTGCGGAATTAAGGTTTATGAGAAAGAACTTTATGGGTACTTTATTTACCCCCCCCCCTATCATCAGCGTTGTGGTTGGGACAGTTTGTTAGAGAATGCATTCAAATATTAAGAAAACATTTGATGCTGGTGCTTTTGTTTGTGCCTTGTATTGCTCTTTATGCACAAACAGAAAGAGGTATGGGAGCAGTTGTCGGAGATTTTCGTTATACGTTTGGAAGCGATGATGGTGTCTCTTGTGACGGTTTCGTAAGGAAAGGCGTAAAATGTCACACAATTGAAATTCCTGATTATATAGTATATAATGGGAAGGTTTATACTGTGACAGAAATTTCTTCATACGCATTCAATGCCGAAAAAAACTGTACAATGTTCCAAGAGATTCATTTTCCACAGAATCTTAAGAAAATAGGAGACCATGCTTTCAGCCAGCACATGGTTGGCAATAAAAACGACGATTTCTTGGCATGCGACAAGATTGAACTTCCAGAAACACTGGAAGAAATAGGTGAGGGCGCGTTTGCTTTTGGAAATTACAAGCATGTGTATATCCCTGGAAGTGTAAAGAAAATTGGATATGGTGCGTTTGCTTATTGCAACGCCTTGGAAAGTTTTGAGGTGAACAACAATTCCGAATACAGCACCATACGTCCGTCGGGATATAACATTTTGATGCAGAATTCAACCGACCGGATTTTGCAGGTGTGCGGCAAGAGCAGTTCAAACAGCTCCATCGACATTGGTCATAATATTGAAAGCCTTGCATTCACCGGATGCAAGAATTTAAAGCGGGTCAATTTTGTTTGGAATACGGAATACGTCGGTGAATACGCCTTTTACGATTGCACTTCCTTAGAAGAGATAGATTTTTCGGGAAACAATGCCGATGATATAGTATTTGGAAATACAAGTTTGAAAAAAAGCAGTTTTTATGTAGAGGGCGTCTATACTCACGGGGAATACTATCAGCCTAAGAATATTTTAGCCGATTTTTTCGGTGACATCAAAACCCTCAAGAGCATAAAGTTCAACAACAAGCAGCTCCCAAGCAATGTCTTATGCAAGGACGGTGTTTTCTATATGATTGAACAGCAGGCTAATTCAAAGCAGAATGTAGCCAAAGTGCTTTATGTTCTTCCAGCTGTTGCTAAGGAAACCATGTATTTCCAGTCAGTAGGAAACGAAGAGACAACTTACGATATAAGAGGTGCAAAGTATGCTGCTTTTGGAAATCAGACAAAAGACGTGTATTTTGAATCGCCGAATGATTACTTGTCAGACAAAATTATTGATGTTGACTACGACAGCCGTAACAATAATGAGATTTGGAAAACCCTGACAATACACGTGCCTTACAAGTTTTCCAGCGATGCTCCGAATTTAAAATGGTTTTATGACGACAGTTTCAACACACCTTATAAAACCATATTCTTTGAACATCCTTATGTCATACCGCAAGGAATGAAAGGGGCAGTGGTTTCAGGTGTTGAAGACCTTTTGCTTAATGTTGACTATCAATATGCCCCTGGAGAAATTGTTCCTGCAAATACGGGACTTCTGCTGAAGAAGGATGAAGACGCAACGTGGAGCTCGTATCGGATGGACGTTTTGGGTGATGATGTTCAGGCCAAGAGCGTAGCAGGCCTTAATTACTTGAGAGGATATGCTGAACCTTATTTGGGCAGCTGCAAGATTGAAGAGAAGCCCGGTGAACTCTATTACATGCTGAGCTACGACAAAAACCACGAAAGAATAGGATTCTTTTGGGGCGATGAAAATGGTGGAAGTTTTTACACAAGTGCAAATCGTGCATATTTGGCTTTGCCTTCTGCAATGGCTGCATCAATGATGGTGTTCAATCTTGACGACAATAGCGTGACGGGAATTGAAAGCGCCGAACTGGATACGCAGAAAAACGATGGCGTATATTCTTTGGATGGTCGCAAGATGCAGGGAGGCAAACTGAATCCAGGTCTCTATATAGTTAATGGTAAGAAAGTAATGGTTAAGTAATGTTGGGCGGATTTGTTTATTAATTTCTGCTTTATAAGTAGGTGATCAGAATTATTTTGATATTTGTTTTTGCTCTATTCTGCTTTAGAAATGTTGGTCGAAGAAGGAGCGTAGAAAAGGCTACGTGACTGATGAAACCTGCATTTATAAAGTAGAAGAGAGTGAAAATAAATCACGATAGGATCCCTACTTCATATATAAAAATAATTTAGAACACCTACTTACATAAATAATGACGACAATGGAAAAATATATATCCCCCAAAAGCGAGGTAATAGAGTTTGCAGCCGAAACAATGTTGGCATTGAGTGCTAACAATGAAATTGGCGATGGAACACAGCTTTCAAACAAGCAGGAAAGCTATGGTTGGGACGCAAGTCAATGGGACGATGAAATGGATGTTGAAGAATAAATATTGAACGGACGTTTTTTCAATGGGGGGCTAAAAATTCTGGCGTGATGAGTCCAAACTCTATCGGAAGTGATATTATGTAAGTAAATGAAGGAGAATAGGGGACTATGTGACTGAATTTACTTACTAAATGACGCTTTCGATAGGGTGCAACTCATCCGACAGAATCATTCAGATTCTAAAACAGAATTTTCAGAACACCCCTAATGCCATTTAGTGATGTTGAAAGAATAAGTTCCGCAATTTTACACCTGCATTTTTGAGCTATTTTTGAGTTTATTCGAAGGAGCAATGCGGGCATTGTGACTGAGAATAAGTTCAAAAATAGCCGAAAAGGCAGGTGAGTAAACCATATTGGCAACGGCAAAATTGCGGAAGTTATTTTTTCAACATTACTAAAACTAAGCGCGAAGCGCGTAACGTAAAGTTTTTTGCTCTACGCGTTTTTGTTGACATTAATGTTTTCTCTAAAAAAGGATTATGAGTATCCTAAGTAACATACGAAATCCCAATATTAGTTTTCAATAAAGCGCAAACATCCAGTCTCTCCAAAATTGAAGAGACGACACGTATGTAAAAAGGTATTTTTCTCTTCTAGCTCAAAGCTATACGTGGGCATCCACAAGTATCCAAGGCTTTGGCTAATTTCAGAAAACGGAGTTGAACTACCAGAAACATTATAGC
>JBNMKQ010000069.1:0-12270 GCA_050874425.1 Alloprevotella sp. | reverse complement strand
TAAACCCATGACAACGTATACAAACTTTGTGAGCATTCATGCTCACCAGTGAAATCCGTTTTATCCGTGAGATAAATAAGTGGAAAGGAATCCGTGTCTCCGTGAAATCCGTGAGAGACAAACTATTAGCAATACTTAAAATATTCTTCTATGAACTTCAAACAATTAGCAGAGCAATATAAATCAGAGTTGCTCGACAAGGTAATACCTTTTTGGCTCAGCCACTCACAAGACACCGAGTACGGCGGCTATTTCACTTGCCTCGACCGCAAAGGCGAGGTGTTCGACACCGACAAATTTATTTGGATGCAAGGCCGCGAAGTGTGGATGTTTGCCACCCTTTACAATAAGGTAGAAAAACGACAGGAATGGCTCGACTGCGCCATTCAGGGTGCAGAATTCTTAAAGAAGTATGGCCATGACGGACAGTTAAACTGGTACTTCTCGCTCGACCGAGAAGGACACCCCTTAGTAGAACCCTACAATATCTTCTCCTACACCTTTGCCGTGATTGCCTTCGGACAATTGAGCATCGCCACAGGCAACAAAGAGTATGCCGACATTGCCAAGCGCACCTTCGACATCGTGCTCTCTAAGGTAGACAATCCGAAAGGCAAGTGGAACAAAGCCGCTCCGGGTGCACGTGCGCTCAAGAGCTTTGCCTTGCCCATGATATTGTGTAACGTTGCGCTTGAGATTGAACCTTTGCTCGATGCCGACTTCATGCAGCGCACGATTGATACGTGCATTCACGAAGTAATGGACGTGTTCTATCGTCCAGAGTTAGGACTCATTGTTGAAAATCTAAGCACAGACGGCGAACTCGTCGACTGCTTTGAGGGTCGCCAACTCAACCCTGGCCACGCCATTGAAGCCATGTGGTTTATTATGGACTTAGGACAACGCTTGGGACGTCAAGACTTGATTGATAAGGCCGTTCAAATCGCCCTCAATGAGGCCGAATACGGTTGGGATAAGCAATACGGCGGCATCTTCTACTTTATGGACCGTCTTGGTCACCCTTGTCAGCAATTAGAGTGGGACCAAAAGCTCTGGTGGGTACACATCGAAACGCTTATCACCATGCTCAAGGGCTATAAACTCACGGGCAATAAGAAGTGCTTGGAATGGTTCGAGCGTGTACACAACTACGTATGGACGCACTTTACCGACCCCGACTATCCCGAATGGTATGGCTACCTCAATCGCCAAGGCGAAGTGCTGCTTCCCCTAAAGGGTGGTAAATGGAAAGGTTGCTTCCATGTGCCCCGCGGCCTCTTCCAATGCTGGCAAATGCTAAAGGATATGTAGAATAGGTTTTAGGGTTATGAGGTTATGAGGTTTAAAGTTACGCCACGTTGATTGTCGGACTAACTAACCTTATAACCTTAAAACGTAAAACTAGTAAACATTACTAAACAAGAATGATAAAAAATAGCGTTTTCATCGCATTATTCGGCCTTTTTTGTGCTTTAACAGGTTGGGCGCAAACGGTCCATTATAATGTAGTTCCACTACCTAAGAGCATTCAATATACGAATGCGGGTGACTTTATCTTGAATAGTCAAACCACCATTGCCTATCCAAAAGGCGATAAAGCCTTGCAACGCAATGCTATGCTCTTGGCACAATACATTCAGCAAAGTACGGGACTACAATTAAAAACCATTACTAAGGCTAATGACAATAGCATTACGCTGAGTCAAAAATTAACTAGTCATCAAGCAGAGGCTTATCAGCTAAAAGTAACAAAAACGGGCGTTTTCATCGACGGTGCTTCGGCCGCAGGTTGCTTTTATGGCATACAAACGCTGCGCAAGGCATTGCCCGTGGAAAAGGTGAAACAGATTACCTTACCCAGCGTAGAGGTGACGGACTATCCACGCTTCAGTTATCGTGGTGCTCACCTCGACGTAGCGCGCCATTTCACTACGGCCGACTCTATCTACCGCTTCATCGATATGTTGGCCCTTCACAATATCAACCGCTTTCATTGGCACCTGACCGACGACCAAGGTTGGCGCATTGAAATAAAGAAGTACCCTTTGCTCACCAAACTCGGAGCTTGGCGCGAACAAACGACTATTGGCCACAACTCTGGACGCTTCGATGGCAAACGCTATGGAGGCTATTATACGCAACAGCAGATTAAAGACATCGTCAGGTACGCTGCCGATCGCTACATTACGATTATTCCCGAAATCGACATGCCTGGCCACATGCAAGCTGCCTTGGCTGCCTATCCCGAATTGGGCTGCACGGGTGGCCCCTACAAGGTGTGGCAAGAATGGGGTGTAACGGATAGCGTACTCTGTGCGGGCAACCCCAAAACTTACCAATTCATCGACAATGTGCTCGATGAAGTGGTGCAACTTTTCCCTTCTGAATACATTCACGTAGGAGGCGATGAATGCCCCAAAAAGGAGTGGAAACGCTGCGCCAAGTGTCAAGCACTGATTGCAGCGCAACACTTACAGGCTGACGGACGCCACACGGCCGAAGAGCGCCTACAAAGCTACTTTATTAAGCATGCCGAGCAACATCTTAACCAATTAGGCCGCCAAATGATAGGTTGGGACGAAACGCTTGAAGGCGGATTGGCTCCTAACGCCACTGTTATGTCATGGCGAGGCGAGGGCGGTGGCATGGAGGCCGCCCGTCAACACCACAAGGTGATTATGACACCTAATACTTACCTCTACTTTGACTACTATCAGAGTGCCGACAAGGCACACGAACCTGAGGCCATTGGTGGCTACTTGCCCCTTCAGCACGTTTATAGTTACGAACCCATGCCCCGCCAGCTCAAGGCCGACGAACAACAATACATCATTGGTGTACAGGCCAACTTATGGACGGAGTACATTCCTTCTTTCCGCCAAGTGGAGTACATGGAGTTGCCACGCATGGCCGCTCTGAGCGAAGTGCAATGGTGTAGCCCCGAACAAAAGGACTACAGTGCTTTTATCAGTCGTCTACAACAATTGGTCAAAGTATACGATGAAATGGACTATAATTACGCCCGCGTGGTGTACAACCCGACGCTCACGTTAGCTACAGACACCACAAGTCGCAGCATCGTGGCTACGCTCTCAACAATAGACAATGCCCCTATTCATTATACGCTTGACGACACAGCGCCCACCCTTTCATCTCCCCTTTATAGCGAACCGATACAAATAAAGCAGCCCTGCACACTGCGAGCTGCTGCTTTTCGTTCGTGGGGCGCAATGCCTGAGGTGAGCGAAACCTTCCATTTTAATAAAGCTACGGCCTGTCCCATTCACCTCCTACAAGCGCCTCACCCACAGCAGGTATACGGAGGTCCGACTTTATTAGTTGACGGCTTAACGGCTGGCGATACGAATTATGCCTCTGGCCGTTGGATCGGTTTCTGCGGTAACGACCTTGAAGCCATCATCGACTTAGGTTCTCCTCAAGAACTCCGCCAACTCTCGCTCAACACGTGCGTTGAAAAAGGCTATTGGTTATTCGATGCGCGCCAAATACTCGTTGAAGGCTCCGTCGACGGCACTCATTACGCCACCCTCGGCCAACAATCCTTCCCCGAAATGAAGGAGACGGACCCTAACCAAATCAATCGTCACACCGTCTCCCTCACCACGCCCTCTTCTGTTCGCTACGTTAAGGTAACGGTGCAATCCGAACATCACATTCCTGCCTGGCACCCCGGCAAGGGCTACCCCGGCTTCGTATTTGTTGACGAGATAAGTATAGAATAAACTGCAATTGGGCCTCACCCCCTAACCCCCTCTCCTTGAGGAGAGGGGGTTAGGGGGTGAGGCCCAATTGCAGTTTGCACCCCACACGACTCGTTATAGAGCCATTATTGCTTCTCGTAAGCCTTCAGAATGTTCTCCGCCGTTTCTTTCATCGTTTCAGCAGAGAGTTGGAGTTTCGGTTTACGAAAATCCATGTCACCCTCGCTTTGCAACGGAATGAGGTGAATGTGAGCGTGGTTTACTTCCAAGCCCAACACTGCCATACCTACCTTACGACAAGGATAAGCCGTCTGAATGGCCAAAGCCACCTTCTTAGCAAAGACGATCATTTCGGCCAATTCGTCGTCAGAGAGGTCGAAAATGTAGTCCACTTCATGCTTAGGGACTACTAAGGTGTGACCCTGAGCTACAGGGTTGATATCGAGGAATGCATAGAACTTATCGTTCTCAGCACACTTGTATGAGGGAATCTCACCCGCAATAATTTTACTAAAAATTGTCATGGTACCAATGTATTAATGTGTTAATGTGCTAATGTGTTAATGCGCACCTAATGTGCTAATGTGTTAATTTGCACCTAATGCACCTAAACATAACGCGTGCTTTCCAACACGCGGTAACAACATCATCGTTCGCGTGCCAGAAAGCACGCGTTACGTAGGCGCACATTCGCACTTTTTTAAATCGAAATGTTTAAGATCTCAAGGTGAATGGTTCCTTGAGGAATCTTTACTTCTACTACATCGCCCACCTTCTTGCCAAGTAAACCTTGTGCAATAGGCGTTGTGCTTGAAATCTTACCTTCACGCAAGTTAGCTTCACTTTCACTAACAATCGTGTATTTCATCACCATACCATTCTTTACGTTCTTCATCTCGACCGTAGTAAGAATTTGTACGGTGTCAGCCTTAATCTTTGATTTGTCAATGATTTTAGCCTCAGCAATCGCCTTCTTAAGAGCTGCGATGCGGCCTTCGAGCTTTGACTGATTCTCTTTTGCAGCATCGTATTCACTGTTTTCAGAGAGGTCACCCTTGTCAGCAGCCTCAGCAATCGCAGCCGAAGCAGCAGGACGCTCAATTGATTCCATGTGACGGAGTTGGGCTACCATTTTGTCGTAACCCTCTTGTGTCATGTAAGCCATAATAAAATTGCTTATAGTATTATTTTTTGTTTATAAATTCAGCGTAGGTTAGTTCGGTTAAAGTCAAAAAAAAACCGAAAGAACTCCAGCACGATTGTGTGTGCATCGGAATCCTTTCAACTTCACCTTAATAACTATTTCCAAGTGCAAAAGTAGTCCTTTATTTTGAATAGGCAAAATTAAACCCTGTATTTTGGCCTTTTTACCAAGAGGTGTCAAACGTTCATTAACATAAAATTCACTTTTATTGTTAGCTTTTACTATTTCACGAAAACTTAATGCTGAAAACTTTGCAAATCATTCTTTAATTCAATAACTTTGCTCTCAGAAAAGAGAAAACTCTATTCAATTAACCCCAAAAAATAAAAAAACGCGTATGAAGAAGATTTTACTTTCATTATTCGCTTTATTGGCAGTTTTTACATCAGCCTTTGCTGATAACACTACCATTTCATGGTCAGCTGCTACTGATTGGACAACAGAAGATGGTGTCCTTTCATACACACAAACTCCCTACACCATTTCTGTTGTAAAGAACAGTGGTATGACTGCTCCTGCCGTAAATGCAAAATCAAACGACTTGCGTGCCTATGCAAAAAACTCTATCACCATTTCAACAACTGGTGATGCTATGACACAACTTACCTTTACCGTATCAGCTAAAGGTAAATATCGTCAAGCAGAAATTACTGCAAGCACTGGTGTTGTAACCATTGATGCTACCAATTGGGTGGTAACATGGACTGGCTCTGCCTCTGAAGTAGAATTTACTGTAGGTGAAAAAGCTACATATGGCACCGATGGCGCTGACAAAGCAGGTCAATTCTGCATCGACCAAATTGTAGCAAGCACTGGTGGTTCAACTCCTACCCCCGATCCTACCCCCGATCCTACTCCCGATCCTGAGCCTACTCCCGAGCCCGTTGGTGATGGTACTTTAGCTAACCCCTACAACGCTGTAGCCGCAACCATAGCTGCTACCGCTCTTGAGGATGGCGCAAAGACGGAAGGTGACGTTTACATTAAGGGTATCATTTCAAACGTAAGATACACTTATAGCACTGAATACGGAACAGCTACTTTCTCAATTTCTGAAGATGGCCAAGCAGCCAATTCATTCCTTTGCTATGGTGTTTACTACCTCGACAACAAGGCATACGATGATGCTGAAGCCACTAACATCAAGGTTGGCGACGAAGTAATCGTTTGCGGTAAATTGATGAACTACAAGGGTTCTAAAGGTAACACTTATGAGACTTCAAACAAAGAAGCTTACCTCTACTCTCTCAACGGTATTACTACTGGCATCAACAACATCACTGTAGCTCCTACTGCTAAGCAGACTATCTACAGCATCGATGGCCGCAAGCTCAATAAGTTGGTTAAGGGCATCAACATCGTTAATGGCAAGAAGGTGATTAAGTAATCATTTATTCCAAATTTCCATTATACAATTGTTTTTAGGCTTACACTTGGTAACTCAAGTGTAAGCCTTTTTTTGATTGGGCCTCACCCCTACCCCTCTCCTTGAGGAGAGGGGGAACAAGTCACCTTTTCTTGCTCATTTTCAGGAAATATCTCAAGCAAGAAATTGGAGAGAAAAAGGTAACTTCAGTCCCCCTCTCCTCAAGGAGAGGGGGTTAGGGGGTGAGGCCGTTAGGGGGTTAGAGGGAGAGGCCCTATTTAAAAAAGACCCACCACAAGTTCAATTCGTGGTGAGTCTTCTTTTTTATCAACCTTATTCAGTCACAGGGGCAGCAGGAGCAGTGGGAGCACTACCCTTCTTACCACCACGACGGCGATGATGATTGTATTTGCGTTTCTTGGAAGCCTCGTTGGGACGAGACTCGTCTGTGTTAGGAACAGCATCAGATGACTTTTCGCCAACCGCTGACGGCTGACCATTCTCACGAGGCTTCTTATTACCACCATTGCCACGACGGCGACGATGATTATTATTGCGCTTACGTGGAATAGCAGTTTCTTCTAAAGAAGCTACCTCTTCATCGGCCATTACCCCCAAATTATCATGTTCCGTGCCAAACACAAGGGTATCGAACGTAATAGGACGCTCTGAAGGAACCTCTGTCTTTGAAGAAACTTCATCAGCTACTTTATTCACTGCTTCAGCCTCTGCTGTGTCAAGTGAGTTAAGGTCTGATTCAACTTCTTCTGCATCTGCAATCTCTTCCTCCAAAGGCTTTAAATCCTCCTTGATAATAAAGTCTGTAGCGTCTTGAGCTGCAGACTCTTCAGCGATCACGGCTAAAGTCTCATCAGCTAAGTCGGCCTCTTCGTTGGCTTCGGCCACTATCTCGTCAGCGACTTCAGCCTTTAACAAGTCATCTTCTGCAGCAGTGAGGGCTTCAACGGGCAACTCCTCTTCTGCAGTAGGAGCAGCAATTGTCCTTTCTGCAGTAGATATAGGCTCTTCTGCTACCTGTTCTTCCGTCTTTTTCTCTGCTTCTGGAGCAACTTCTGGTTCAGCCGCTTGAGCATGTGCCGAAAGTGCTTGCATCAAAGTACTTATCTCAACGTGTGAGTCAACTTCAGAAGCACTTGTCGTATTCTCAGGATCCGTAGGCAAGTCCAGCTCCGCCGTAAAGTTTGCTTCACTCGCCTCATCGTCAGCAAATACAGGCACAGCCGTCAACGTTTCGAGAGGTTCATCGTCCTTATCCTCTGTAATCACTGCAGATTCGGTAGCGACTTCATTTACGACCGATTGCTTTTGTTCCTCCACAGCCGAAACCTCCTCCGCTTCCGCAGGCTGAGCCTCGGCTACGTTCTCAGCAGCCACAGGTTGCTCCAAGAGAGCCGCCTCAGCTTGCGCCAAGAGTTCTTCTTGCTCACGAGCCAACTGTTCAGCCTCCTGGCGTGCCTTTTCGGCTTTAGCTTTACTTTCGGCCTTTTGACGAGCCTTACGTTCAGTTTCAGCTTTCGCTTCTTCAGCTTGCTTACGCTGCAGTTCCGCTTCTGCCTTCGCCTTGGCCTTCTCAGCCTCTTGGCGTTTGCGCTCAGCCTTTGCGCGCTGGCGTTCTACCTCAGCTAAACGTTCGGCTTCACGCTTTTCAGCTTTTTCCTCGGCCGTAGTAGCCCCCTTATCAACCCCCTTCACGGCATCGCCTAAGGTCTTAGGGCCACGGTTACGTGTACGCTTCTTACGAAGTTTATCGTCAGCCTCTTTCAGTTCGTCCTCTTGTGGGGGAGCAGGAAGGCCCTTCTCTTCGCAGAAAGCCTCCGTCACTACCTCTTCAGCGGGTGGCGTATCAATCACCTCGTACGCAGCAGAAGCATCATAAGCGGCATCGTAAGCCTCGTCAGAAGCAGCTTTGGCGGCAGACTTTGCTGCATTGCTCTTGCGCTCTTCTAACACGGGAGCTGTAGCTTTGTCCTTTTTCTTGCCTTTCTTTGTCACCTTACCGTCAGTCACCGTAAGCGATTCTTCTATCTCGTCTATCTTAGGCAGTGCAAAAGACTCTTCAGCCTCCATAGCTGTACGCTTTTCCTTTGCGCGGAAGATGCTATCATACGTGTTAGGTTCGTGGCGCATACGCGTAAGGGCCTCCTTCGAAGCCTCCTGTTGGCTTTCCTTCTTTGAACGCCCTACCCCACGAGCTATGGTCAAGCCTTCGAGGGTGATAACCGTGCGGAAACCTTTCTCATCGCCCGCATAGCTGTCCTTGAAGTTGATATTAATGTGGTTCTTTTGGCTCCACTCTAAGAGTTTGCTCTTAAAGTTCACCTCCTTTTGGGCCACCGTATCGAGGTCAACGTATTGGCCTACCACGCGATTGGTTATAAACCAGTGGCAGTACTTAAAGCCACGATCAAGATAGATAGCTCCCATCAAGGCTTCGAACGCATTACCACCAATGTTGGTATGACTCATGCGTGTGCCCTCGGCAGCAAGTATGAGTTTTTCAAGTCCCATCTCACTGGCTAAACGGTTGAGTGCCTCACGTTGTACTATCTTCGAACGCGTTGAAGTAAGAAATCCCTCTCGCTTGTGAGGAAAGTGGCGGAATAAAATATCGCTCACCACCGTTTCAAGCACTGCGTCGCCAAGGTATTCTAAGCGTTCGTTGTTGAGTGGCTTTTGCGTATTCTCGCTATGTGGCTTGCGGTCGCGACGGTCGCGACTTGCCCCCTTACGGTCTTTACCTGCCGCACCAGTTTTTGCGCCTTTACTATTGTCTCTAGCCATTTGATAGGCCAACGACTTGTGAGAGAAGGCTATGCGATAGATCTCGATATCATGAGGGTAGAAGCCTAATATATCGTATAGTGCCGAAAGAAACTCCTTATTCTTACGAAAAGGGAGTTTCATTCGATCAAATAAATTAAACATAAACTGAGTAAAATGTGCACCTTTGACTAATGTGCAAATGTGCGAATGTGTAAATGTGCGAATGGTCGCCCCTTGGTTAATGTGCAAATGCTATATTTAATGTGCAAATGTGCAAATGTGAAAATGTGCAGATGAAATGATGCACATTCTCGCATTTGTGCATCTGCACGCGCAGATATAATGTGCAAATGTGTGAACGGTCACCCTTGGTTAATGTGCAAATATGTAAATGCCAAATGTGCAGATGCACAAATGCGAAGATATACATCATTTCATCTGCACATTTTCACATTTGCACATTTGCACATTGTATAAGCATTTGCACATTGTATAAGCATCTGCTCATTAAGCGTACAGCATACGCTTATGCCTCATACTTCTTCAAGATGCAGCAAGCATTATGGCCACCGAAGCCGAATGTATTGCTGAGGGCAGCGCGTACAGTGCGCTTTTGTGCCTTATTGAAGGTGAAGTTGAGGTTGTAGTCGATATTCTCGTCGCGGTCGTCCTCTTCGTGGTTGATTGTAGGAGGTACGATGTCGTTCTGTACTGAGAGGCAGCAAATCAAAGCCTCAACAGCACCTGCAGCACCGAGCAAGTGACCGGTCATACTCTTCGTTGAAGATATATTGAGTTTGAAAGCGTGGTCACCAAAGAGCTTCGTGATAGCCTTTACCTCAGAGATGTCGCCCACGGGAGTAGACGTTCCGTGTACGTTGATGTAGTCGATGTCTTCAGGTTGCATTTCAGCGTCCTCAAGTGCAGCCTTCATTACGAGGTTAGCACCCAAGCCCTCGGGATGAGAAGCTGTGATGTGGTGAGCATCGGCTGACATACCTACGCCTGCTACTTCGCAGTAAATCTTAGCACCACGTGCCTTAGCGTGTTCTAACTCTTCGAGCACCAAGATACCAGCACCTTCACCCATGATGAAGCCATCACGACTTGCGCTGAAAGGACGTGAAGCGTGTTCGGGGTCGTCGTTACGAGTTGAGAGGGCGTGCATCGCATTGAAACCACCTACGCCGCAAGGCCAGATAGCTGCCTCAGCACCACCTGTTACCATAGCGTCGGCCTTACCCAAACGAATAAGGTTGAAGGCGTCAGCCAAAGCGTTAGTAGATGAAGCACAAGCAGAAGTGGTCGTATAGTTAGGACCATGGAAGCCGTACTGAATAGAGATTTGACCAGCAGCGATGTCGGCGATCATCTTAGGAATAAAGAAGGGATTGAAACGAGGACCTGCCTCCTTGTTGAGGGCATAGTTGCCTGCCTCTTCTTCGAAAGTATGAATACCACCGATACCTACGCCGAGCACTACGCCAATGCGGTCTTTGTTAATAGCCTCAAGGTCCCAACCGCAGTCTTTGATAGCCTCCATAGCTGCAACGAGTGCATACTGTTCGTAGAGGTCCATCTTACGAGCGTCCTTACGATTGATAAAGTCGGTTACGTTGAAGTTCTTTACCTCACAAGCAAATTGTGTCTTAAACTGTGAAGCGTCGAAGTGAGTGATAGGTGCAGCACCGCTCACACCATTTTGAATGTTCTTCCAAGTTTCTTCTACGGTATTACCAACGGGGGTAAGGGCACCAAGGCCAGTAACTACTACTCTTTTGAGTTCCATTTTAATTTGTTTGGTTGTTAAATGCGCTGCTATCATCATGTGCCGCGCCTTTTGCTCTACGCATCGAGCAACGCTTTTCGCACGTTAGCCAAACTCCTAAACGTTTAGTAGATTAGTACGCCTCAAATTTTAATCAATACTTACTAATCTACTAAATAGCTTCGCTTTGAGAAATTTCGACTTCTGTGGTTAGCGACTCACGCGTACTGGCTAAAAGGGGCTTACAGCGCAAGGAATGAATAAACTTTTTTGTTTCAGAATGGGCGACATTCGTCACCCAATACCCCTATACATAATTAACGTTTAACGCGCAGTATCTCTATGCCTCATCGCCTTAAGGGCAATAAAGCAGACACTTAACGTTAAACGTTAATTACATAATGTGTGAGTATCGTCGTGTGACAAGTGCTGATTACTTGTTAACGTTCTCTTCGATGTAAGCGATAGCGTCACCTACAGTAGAGATCTTCTCTGACTTATCCTCGGGGATGGTGATACCGAATTGCTTCTCAAACTCCATGATGAGCTCTACAGTGTCGAGAGAGTCAGCACCGAGATCGTTAGCGAAGCTTGCTTCGTTCTTTACTTCAGATTCGTCAACGCTGAGCTTGTCAACGATGATAGCCTTTACTTTTGCTTCAATATCAGACATAGTTTCTTATATTTGTTATTAATGAATTATTGCTATTGGACTTAATTCCGCGTGCAAAAGTAATGCTTATTATGTAACCAAACAAACTTTTCGTACAAAAAGATATGATTTTTTGCACGTTTTTCGTTTTTGTGTGCTATTTCGCATAAATATACTTATAAATCAAGGGGAAAAGGAATAGACAAACTGCAATTGGGCGAAGAGTCCACGAACCACCCTAACGGCCTCACCCCCTAGCCCCCTCTCCTTGAGGAGAGGGGGGACAAGTCACCTTTTCTTGCTCATTTTCAGGAAATATCTCAAGCAAGAAACTGAGGAGAAAAAGGTAACTTCAGTCCCCCTCTCCTCAAGGAGGGGGGGGTGGTAGGAGGTGAGGCCCAATTGCAGTTTACCCTAAAATACTGGTACAACACCTTTAAAACCCTTACATATTTTTGCCACCGACGTTTTTTGTTTCATATTTCACTTTTTATGCTTAACAAAGTGATAATCAATAATTTCAAGAGATGAAACATAGAAATCGTATGTTTCATTTTTAGTTTCATAGTTTCACTTTTCTATTTTTATCGTTTTGCAAAGAAATAAGGGGTCTATAACGAATCGTGTGGGTAAACTGCAATTTGTCAAAGAGAATAGGAATGAACATTAAGGCGCGCTTAGCACTTTCTTAAAACAACTACTAGTTATATTGCAAGAAACGCAAGGGCGTAGCCTGTTTGTATATACCTTGTGCGTAAGCACAAGGTATAGTAT
>JBNMKQ010000068.1:0-12355 GCA_050874425.1 Alloprevotella sp. | reverse complement strand
TCCCCTGTGGGGGAGGGGGTTAGGGGGAGAGGCCGCATCAAATTGCAGTTTACCCACATGATAAACCCAGAAAAATCATAAAGTATACTTTCAAACTTTTGCGAAAAACTTGTAAGTATACTTTATAGTTTTCTTTATTTCTGCCATAGAAGCACTCCCTAATACTATACACACTATTCGTTTGTGCTTTCTTTTTATTCTTTATAAGTGATAAAACCACAAATTGCGTATATTTTATTTTTTATAAGTGATAAAATTATAAAAACTGGTTATTTTATTCTTTATAAATGATGGAATTAGTATTTTTGTCAAAAGTTTCATTTATAAGTCACAAAAAATGGAAGCAATCAATAGACAAAACTATATAGACAAGATAGAGAAGTATCTTGGAAAGGAGACTATCATTGTTCTTGTAGGGCAAAGACGTGTAGGGAAAAGCTATATGCTAAAAATGATATGTGAAAGAAAAAAGCAGGATGCTAACAACAACATAATCTATATAGACAAAGAAAAGCGAGCGTTTGATCAGATCCAAACTTATCAAGACCTTAATGCGTACATAGAAGAGCGTTTCAGCACAGACAGACACAACTACATACTTATTGATGAAATACAAGACATCAGAGAGTTTGAACGTAGCGTTCGCAGCTATCGTACGGAGCCTAATACTGACATTATTATAACAGGTAGTAATGCTCGTATGCTCAGCACTGAACTTAGCACATTGATAGGTGGTAGATATAAGGAAATATACATACAATCACTGAGCTACAATGAATTCTTGGAGTTTCACAAGCTGCAGAATAATGATGAAGCCTTGACACAATACATACAATACGGAGGTTTGCCAGGATTAGCTAAAATAGGACTTGAGGAGGACGATGCCAGAGAATATCAAATGGACATCTTCCACACGGTGCTCCTAAAGGACGTCATCATGCGTAATAAGATTCGTAGCGTACCCTTCTTAGAGAATTTGGTTCGTTTCCTTGCTGACAACACAGGCAAGTTAATTTCTGCCAATAGCATTGCTAAATACATGAGGTCGCAAGGAGAAACAATCACTTCTGCTGTTATTATCAACTATATATCTTATCTGTGTGAAGCTTACATTCTGCATAAAGTTAATAGATATGATATACATGGGAAAAGAATCTTTGAGACAAATGATAAGTTCTACTTTGAAGACAATGGTATACGCAATGCGATAGCTGGTGGTACTCGTGAGGGTGATATTGAAAAGGTGATAGAGAATGTCATTTATCAGCACCTCATTCGATTAGGTTATAAAGTATATGTAGGTCAATTGCAAGTAGGTGAAATAGATTTTGTCTGTACAAAAACTGAAGGGCAGCGCGTTTATGTGCAAGCCTCTTACATTATAGCCGATGAGGACACTCGCAAACGAGAGTTTGGTAATCTACGAGCCATTAATGATAACTATCCTAAGTACGTTATCTCAATGACGCCACTGCTTACTCGTAATGATGATAATGGTATCACTCATCTATCACTTCGCAAGTTTCTAAGTGAGGGACTATAATTAACAAGTAGCGCAGCAACTGGAATTCTACCCCAATTGTTGCGCTACTTGCTTAATTTATGAAAAAGGATTTTACTCTCCACTGCGCACCGCGCCCAATAGGCGCTGAAGGCGTTGGAGGAGTTTGGGATTGGACTTCGAAAGGTCCGTCTGTTCGTATTCACTCTTTGAGAGGTCGAAGAGTTGAGGCACGGGGCGATAGCCCGTCTCTATCTTCGGTCCCCACGTAATCATGGGGCCACCGTCAGAGGGAGAAATGTATTTGTACTGCTGTGTGCGCAAGGTCAAGCTGCGGTTGTTGGCCATACTCACGGCATATTCGCGTGGCTTTTGGTCGCGTCCTAACCACGTAGAGAGGTGGTCCTGACTATCGGGAGCATCGTCTTTCTGTAGCTGAGTGCCCACCAAGGCGGCTAAGGTGGCCGGTATGTCAATGAGCGAACCTAAGGCATTGTTCTCTTCGCCCTGCTTTGCTCCCTTCGGCCAATAGACGATAAAGGGGACGGCTGAGCCTGCTTCGTAGGCACTGTATTTGGCTCCGCGGAAGGGACCACCCGGGCGGTGAGAGCCACAGAGCTCTTCAGCACGGTCGGCATAGCCGTCGTCTAACACGGGACCATTGTCGCTCGTAATGATGAGGAGGGTATTCTCGTCTAAGCCACGTTCGCGTAAGGCTTTGGTGATTTGCTCTACCGTCCAATCGAACTGGAGAATGGCCTCACCACGCAGTCCCATAGGACTCTTGCCACGGAAACGCTCGTTCGGCATGCGTGGCACGTGTACGTCGTTCGTACACAGATACATAAAGAAGGGGGCTGAACGGTGAGAGTCGATAAACCCTATGGCATGGCTCACAATGCTATCGGCTATCGACTCGTCTTGCCACAAAGCACGACCGCCGCCCTTCATATAGCCAATGCGCGAGATGCCATTGACGATGCTCATATCGTGGCCGTGACTGGGCTTGAGTTTGGTGAGCAACTCAGGATTGTTGCGTCCTGTAGGTTCTCCGGCAAAGTTTTGACGATAGCTCACACTGATAGGGGCTGAAGGGTCGTAGTTAGCCACGCGGCCGTCTTCTATATATACGCATGGCACGCGGTCGGCTGTGGCGGCCATGATATAATGATAGTCAAAGCCGAGGTCGCGGGGGGTCTGGTCGATTGTTCCATTCCAATCTTGTTGCGCCGTTTGGCTACCTAATCCTAAGTGCCACTTGCCAATAGCAGCCGTTGAGTAGCCTGCGCGGTGCATGAGGTCGGCCACGGTGGTCTGTTCGGGTTTAATAATCATACCTGCATTGCCGGCGGCAACATCAGTGCCTGGACGGCGAAAGGGGTATTGCCCCGTCAATAGGGCGTAACGCGAAGGGGTTGACGTTGAAGCACAGGCGTGCATATTGGTCATGCGCACACCACGGGCTGCAAGGCTGTCAACAGCAGGGGTGTGAACACGGGTTGCACCATAACATGAAAGGTCGCCGTAGCCAAGATCGTCGGCTACGATAACGATAATATTCGGTTTGTCAACATGAACTGGTTGCGCTGCAGCGGCAGCAGCAGCTAAAACAGGGAGTAACATATAATTCGGATGGGACGATAATTACGTTAAACGGGTAAAACGATAAGGCGCGCTTCGCGCGCTGAAGCGAACATTAATTATCATTAATTGACCATTAATTATTTCGTTAATTTTATTCGTTAATTTTATTCGTTAATTATTTCGTTAATTATTTCGTTAATTATCTTTTCCTTTTGTACGACTTAGCGTAATAATTAATGAAAAAATTAACGTAATAATTAATGAAAAAAATTAACGAAATAATTAATGGTCAATTAATGATAATTAATGTTCAAACCAGCGCGCAAAGCGCGCCTTATCATTTATCATTTATCGTTTATTGTTTTAGAGGTTAATGCTCATTCAGCGTTATGCCTTCGCGTTCAAGCGTGAGGCGCATCTTCTCGTAGCTTTTTGTTAAGAGATCAGAGCCGAGCTGCTTTTCTGTTAGGTCCGTAATCTTCTTAAAGCTATTGGCCAGACTGTGCGGAATAATTGCACATTGACGAATTTGCGCTTGCGTATTCATAACGAGAGAAGAGCCACGAGCGTTCAGAGAGTCACATTCAGTGAGGTTAAGAATCGTATCGCAGCGTGACACCACGCGGTTCTTCTTTACGTCCAAACGATCAGAATAGAGCAAGTCGTCTTCTTTCGCTATGGCAGCGAAGAGAATATCAACGTCGGCCGAAACGTAGAGCGAATAGGGCTTGCGTTCGTCCTGTTCCAAAATGTGCTGCAAGGGCACACGCATCATCGTACCGTCAGTATTGACCACAACAAGATAATCATTCTCCGAACCATAGTAAACGGGAATCGTCAGTCGCGCTTGCCCATAGTACATCTCACTTGTATGAGAATAGGTGCGGTGGTCGATGAAGTTGATGTAAGCCACGGCATACGCATCGTCGTCGTGCTGCTGCACCGTCGTGTGGATAGGAGATAATGTGGGACGCTTCTCGACGTTAGGCGCTACAGTGGTTGCTTTCGGTTCCTTCGGTTGCTCAACAACCTTCTCTTCCGCCTTCACGGTAGCGGTCATAGCAGTTAGCGTATCATTGTCAATCAATGTAGCTACAGGCGTAGCAGCAGTAGCCATAGCTGCTTGGCGTTCCGCCTGACGCTGCACATTGTAGTTGCGAGCCATTTCACCCACGAGTTCACGCGTCTCAGAACCAAAGCGTACCCAATACTGTCCATCAAGTTTTACTAACTTCTCACTGGGTAGGATCGTGATGCAAAGCACATCGCGTCCCGCAGCGTTGGGCCATTCAAATCTCAGGAGCGAGAGTGCGTCCTTGGCCACCTTGAAGGCCACATTGTCTTGAATATAACGTTCGTAGCGATCGTGGAAGTTGCCACCACGGAAGTAGCGGTGTTGTGCGTCGCTTTGTAAGCCCACGCCCATGCCCTCGTTGTTTACTCCAAGGTAGAGTTTACCGCCCGAGCGACTATTTAAGAAGCCACAAATAGTATGAAGGATAACCCACGTTTGACGTTCTATGTCCTCACGCATGTGGTTGTTAGCGGGATAGACGATGCTCGTCTTAAATTCTGCTTCCTGTCCTTCCTCACCAAAGCTAACGAGGTCCGTTTCGCGCTCCTTAATGTTTAAGAGTTCACGTATCTTCTTGTGCAGCACAATCTGCGTCTGTTGCAGTTTAAAGTCGCCCGAGAGGTTGTACGTCAACACCAGTTTAGCCAACTTACACAAGAGCGGGTCCTTAGTCGTCTGAACCAATTGCCACAACTCTTCGTTGTGTTCGCTCTGTTGCAGATAACTTACGCAAAGCAGGCGGCGATACTGCTTGCTAAGTCCTTGATAGTGGTTTAAGTTATCCCCCATCTTCTCGTACTCGCCAATCAGCTCAATCACACCATTCGTCTCGAAGTGCTTCAGCATCAAGATGAGTTTCATGCGCTTGCTATAGTAGTCAGCCTGGGCCTTATCAGCCAAGGCCAAAGCCAATAGGCGCGTAAAGCCCAAGTAGTTGTAAGCCTGTCGGTAGTCATCAAGCACTACGGCAATGCGGTCGGTGAGTCGCATCAATTCCTCTACGTAGGGGGCACCAATCATCTCGTCAGCGTCGTCGAGTGCGTCATCGCTCTTCTCCTCCTCCGGCTGTGTCAGCGTAGGAGGAATCCATACATTGTCTTCACCACAAGCATACCACACCATGAGGTTTTGCAAGGCATGAGGCGTGTCGAACTTCACCTGTTCGTTTATTCCAACAAAGCGAGCGTAGTGAATGCCCACACCACGCTTGCGCTCTTGCAGTGTGAGGTTGACAAAAGTACCATTGCTCAATGGTTCGTCAATGTCAGTTCCCATAAACGAGAATGTCAAGCCGTAGTCACTCACACAAGCATATGTATTGCGCTTTTGGTCGTAGTTGGTAATTACAGCCGTAAATACCTCTTCATAGTCGTATATAAACTCTTCGCTCAGTGCATCAGTCATGGGCGTGCGCAACTCGAAGTAAAGCGTATCATTATCGTCCACTTCCTTGACGCGAGCTTGCAGTAAGAGCTGTTGGCCTTTGTCATTGCGGAAACAGTTCAACGTAGCATGAGAGCGGTACGGCACGATGTTATTGTTCTCCGAGTCGATGAAACCTTCTCCCATAAAGTGGTCATCTTCAATCACACAGTGGAAGATGCCGAGTTGGTCCGTCTCATGGTCGATGCGAATGGTGACCATATCGTCTACATCGGGTATACGCTTGTTCATTCGATGGGCTGCTGACGTAGCAGACACGTTGCGCATCACCTCATCGGGGGCGAATAGGTGGCGCTCCAAGTTGAGCCACAACTGCTCATCGGGACGTAAGCTCTCCTTATCCTGCACCTGCATGTGACTCACACCATAGTTGCTCATCACTTCGATGTTGTGCCAAGGCAATAGGTGGTCGGGCAGTTGATCTTTACAGGTCAGTGCTTTGTGGGCGGGCGATAGGCGAATAGTATCGCCCAGTTCGAGGTCAACGTAATCTGTCAAGAAGTGGCGCGTAGTGGGTAAAGAGGTCATCGTCGTCACGTCACAGACGCGGCGCATAATGAAATAAGGATTGTTGACGTCCTTCCACGTAAACTCTAAGGGCTGGCGTTCGTCAGCCGTAAGACAGTCGTATGCTTTGTTGAAGCAAAGCGGAATGTCGCAACCAGGGCAGTAGGTGACGAAACGGTATAGGCTGGCGCGATTGAGATTGCTATCAAAAGGAGCATTCTCTAAACCATCAGCCAAGAGTTGTTGCATAGCCAAGGCCTTGATGAGGTTGTTGACCAACGTTTGGGTGGCTTCGTCCCCTTCCATTGACTCTACACTATCCGTCTGTTGACGATTGTGGCGAATGTAGTGCTCTAAGATACGAATGAAGAGGGTCGTATAGGGACGCTCTGTGCGAAGACGAATGTTCGTGTCGAGTGTGATTACCTCAAAGAAGAGTTCCACATACTTATCAAATAGCGTAGGCGTGAGCATTAGGACAAAGTCCAACAATAGTAGTCGTTCAGTAGCATTGTAGAGGTTGCCCGAAGTCTTGAGTTTCGTGAGCGTGTCTTCTACTAATTGGTTGGCTTTACCACATGCGATAGTGTCCAGTGCCTGACTCATAACGTCAGCATGGCTCACCATGGTTGTTAACCTATTTTCGATACGCAGTTGGTCAGCTGGTGTAAGGTTGCGCAACATGGGAGAGTCCTCAAGCGCAAACAGACACAAGGCACGAAGTAAATGTACAGATGTGCAAATGTGAGAATGTGCAAATGATGATGATGTTTCGCCTAATGCGTTTTCATCTTCATTATTTAGCGCATTATTTTCATTCTCACATTCGCACATTTGCACATTTGCACATTCGTCGTTAGACGCTGCATTTGCACATTCGACGTTAGTCGCTGCATTTGCACATTTCTCAAGTAACCACCCGTCAGCCAAAACTTCAAAGTAGTCATTGGGAGCAATGCCTAAGAGTAGGTCGATGAGGTCATTGTCTTCCAATCCTAATTCTTGTGCTTTCTCCTCTAACTCTTGGCGTAGCTTGTTCAATTCCTCTACTTCGGGTTGCACTTCAACGAAGTCGAGACGAAGGGCACAGCCCTCAATAGAGCGCACGGAACAACGCACCAATTGCCCTGGTTTGAGCGGTTGGCGCGTATGAACGTGATAGATGCGTGAGAAGAAGCCCAAGTCATCATTCACTTCGTAATAATTGCCCGAAGCCATACGGTCGGCCTTGATTGTAAATGTATAGGTTTGTCCTATTTTATAAAAAGCATGCAGATAAGGTCTATAATCTTGTTTGATTTCAACAATTTCATTCGTCTGTTCATCTAATCTAACGATACATGCAAGCGTTTCGGGAGCTTCTTTGTCATACTGAAAGGGGAGTTGCTTAACGTAATAGGGGCGGTCGCCTCGTTGAACTATATAACGTTTTGTTTCTTTTTGAATGCCTGCGACAGGCAACGTTTGTGGTAGGTTCTTGTACATGGGGCAATTTTTTTAATGTGCAAATGTGCAGATGTGCAAATGTGTAAATGTGCAAATGTGCAGATGTGCAGATGTGCAGATGTTTAATGTGTAATATATTAGAGTGTTAAAATGTTGTTTATTCAAAGCACAAAGTAAAGCAAAATAATGCAATAAACGCTATCAATATGCTTATAATTAGTGTAATTTTGCGGTGTGAATAAAGATTTTTAAGAATCATGGAAGATAAACGACCTAATTCTGAAGGAAGAGCACGTGCTATTTATCGTGTGACGATAGGGGGAAGTGTGTGTAACTTTCTACTTTTGCTCTTTAAATTCGTAGCGGGTATATTGGGTGGTTCGGCTGCTATGGTGGCCGATGCTGTACACTCGCTATCTGATTTTGTGACCGATGTGGTCGTGCTACTTTTTGTGCGTATATCGAGCAAGCCTTGCGATGCCGACCACGACTTCGGACATGGCAAGTACGAAACGTTAGCTTCCGTATTTATCGGTCTGATGTTGGCTTGTGTGGGGGTGGGCATCTTATGGTCAGGCGCAGAAAAGATTATCGACGTGTGTCGTGGTCAAGTGTTGGAGCAACCTGGCATGATAGCGCTTGTAGCAGCGCTCCTATCTATCGCAATGAAAGAGGTGCTTTATCAATGGACCGCACGAGTAGGACGTCGCGTGGAGTCTTCTGCAGTAGTGGCCAATGCATGGCACCACCGCAGTGATGCCCTTTCGAGTATTGGCACAGCCTTGGGCATCGGAGGTGCTATTCTCTTAGGTCCTGATTGGCGTGTACTCGACCCTATTGCTGCTGTCATCGTGAGTGTGTTCATCATTCGGGTGGCTTTTAAACTCTTTGTGCCCAGTATTCAAGAATTGCTCGAGAAATCATTACCGACCGCTGATGAAGAGCTCATCAAGCACGCTATACTTGAAGAACCTAACGTGTCCGATCCTCACAATTTGCGTACACGCCGCATTGGTGCCAATCGTGCGATTGACGTGCATGTGCGCATGGACGGTGAAACGCCCCTCTACATTGCTCACCACGCTACACGTAATATCGAAATAAGGTTACGTGCACTCTTCGGACCGCAAACTTTCATCAACATTCATGTCGAACCTAAACAATAATCAACATTAATCGTTGACGAGGAGAACACGAAACGCGCCACATATATAATGTACTTCTCGTTTACCCCCCGTATTAATGTCAATATCATTTCTATGCAACATAAAGTAAGTATATTGGTTGTTGGCACATTCATGTCACTCGCACCAGCGAGTGCACAAGTGAAAGTAAGCCAAACGGACCAAACCGTGACGATCGAAAATGAGTACCTTTCGCGCACCTTTAATATAGCCGATGGCCACCTTACCCCAGGTGTGCTCGTCAACAAGCGAGCCGCCAATACGGTGTTTACCCCTACCCAAGGCAGCGAAGAGTTTGCTCTTAATCCACAGGCCAAGCAGCACAACACGCTCAGCCGTAAAACGTGGAAGGCCGAGGCCGACTCATGGTGTAATGAATCAGCTACAGTGGGTAATCCACAACTCGCTATCGACGGCGATAATGGTACCATGTGGCACACGTGGTATGCAGCAGCCAGTCAGGGCGGCCATAAGAGCGACAACGAAACGTTGCCCCATAGCCTTATCATCTCGTTGGGCAAAACGACTGCCTTTCGTGCCTTCGGCTATCTGCCTCGCGGCGGAGCATACGGTGCATTGTCGAATGGTAATATAAAAGGCTATGCCTTCTATATATCGAATGATAAACGACAATGGAAACTTGTCAAAAAGGGCGAGATGAACTATAACTCTGTTCAGACCATTTGGGTGCCTTTGGATAAGATGTACAAGGCGAAATATGTGAAGTTGGTTGAGACTTCGTCTACGAATGGCGGCTCGTTTGGTGCTTGTGCGGAGTTCTACCTCACACAAGATGTTGTCAAGCCCACCACTGCTCCTGCCACAGGACTCAAAGCCTCAGCAATGAAACTCAATGGCGTGCATACCGAAAGCATGGAAGGAGGGGGGAAGCGCGTCACTTTCGACCTTGCCCCGACTGCCTATACCAATCCCATCGACGGAACGACCTCTACGTGGGATATTGACATGGTAGTGGAGATGAAAAATAACGACCACTTTATGCACAAGTACTTGCTCGTGAAAGCGGCCGATGAGGCTACACGTGCCTTGCCCATTGATTATATCGAAATGGAAAATTTGGGTACGGCAGACGTACCTCTTCGCAATAAGTGGACACGTCAACAAGCCGCAGGGGGCGAAGGCGGCATGTCGGCTTATACGATTACGCTCGGTCAGCCCGTTTATGTAGACGGTCTGTTCTTTGGTTCTGAATTTCCGCAGGCCGAAAACGAAATTGACGACCAAGGCCATTACCACACCCGTTACTATAGCGGCAAGTCGCTCAAGACGCTCGACCTTAACGAGCATCGACTTAACGCACAAGGTCAGTTCCGCACCTGGAACAACGTAATCGGTGCTACTCGTTCGGTAGACGATCAGAATGTCATTCGTACCGACTTCTTCCAATATCTCAACACCCTATCGCGCCCCATTCAAGCCCGTATGCAATACAACTCGTGGTATGACTGGATGATGAATATCACCGAGGAGCGCATTAACTCTTCTTTCCAAAAGATGGAACGCGGCTTTACACAACATGGCTTGCGCCCCATGGATTCGTATGTAGTAGACGACGGTTGGAACAACTACAGTCAAGTGGGGACTCCTGAGTCTGGCGATACCCCCAATCAATCAGGTTTCTGGGAATTTAATTCTAAGTTTCCTACAGGACTGAAAGGTGCCAGCGATATAGCCCACCGCTATGGTTCGGGATTTGGCATTTGGCTCGGTCCGCGTGGTGGTTATAACTTTAATCAGCAGTGGGGCAAACTATTGGAGGCGAATGGCAATGGTACGTATAGCACGACTACTTATGATGCTGTGACGGGCGACTCCGTATACGTATCTAAACTCCGTCAGTTCTTCATCAAGCAGCAGCGCGACTATGGCGTAAACTATTGGAAACTCGATGGCTTTGCTACTCAACAACCACAAGCCTCAACGAATGGGCGTTACATCACGGGCGGCAAAAACGGCAACTATTACTTTACCGAACATTGGGAACGTTGGTACAACACGCTCTCGGCCATGTATGCCGATGCTGATAAGCGAGGCCAAAATCTTTGGATTAACCTCACGTGTTACGTCAATCCTTCTCCCTGGATTCTGCAATGGGCCAACTCCGTATGGATACAAAACTCGCGTGACATGTGGCACGAAGTAGTTGACGGACGCGATCGCGAAATGGACCAACAACTATCTTATCGCGACGATCGTTACTATACGTTCATCAATAAGCAACAGTTGCAATTTCCTCAAGCCCACATATTTAATCACGACCCCGTGTATGGAAAGACGGGAGCGGTAGCCCCCAATGCCATGACCGATGCCGAATTTCGTGCCTACCTTTATATGATGGCTACACGCGGCACGGCCTTCTGGGAGATGTTGTATAGCTACAATCTTATGGACGAGGGTAACAAATGGCAGATTAATGCTGAGGCGCTCACCTTCGTTGACCGCAATTACGAAACGTTGCGCAACTCTATTTACTTCGGTCCGTCACCCCTTACAGGAGGCGTTTATGGCTACTCTTGTTGGCAACGCAAGGCTGAGAGAGGACAAGCTGAGGGCATTGTTTCTTTCCGCAATCCTTCTAATAAAGTGCAGACTTATACCTTCAAACTCGATAAGACGGTAGGTGTGCCTGAAGACGCAAGTCAACTCAATGCTTCACTTATTATGGAGTATACGGGACAACCCGACCAACTTACTGAAGCGATTATTCCTTATACTTCTATCAACGAGAAGAACGCGCTAAGTTATGGTTCTGAGTTGACGCTCACCTTGCAGCCAGGTGAAATCACCTTATTGCGCTTCGGCGCTAAAGAAACGGAGGGGGCCACTCCCCTTACCATTCGTGCTACCGAGCCGCATGAGGTTGTGCTCACTATGGATCGTCCCGTACTCACGGAAGGAGCTACCTTTGAGCTCATGGCGAATGATCGCCGCATTGATAAGGCGCATACCGTTACGACAGAGGCTGATTATCGCACGCTCCACCTTACGTTTAATAAGACCTTGGGCGACACGAAGCAGTATGCGATTCGTATTAAGGGATTGAAGGATTGGCAAGGCGTTGTGACTGATAATGTGATGTCACCTACTTGTTACTACGCTCCCGATAGTGTACTTATTACGCTTGAGAAACCAGTAGAGCTGCACGAACAGGTGCGTCTCGGTTCGGTTAAGTCATTCCAAGGAAAAGGCGACTTTACGCTTGACCTCACCTTCTCTACTACAGAGCGCGACGCTGCGGTGGTAGAGCAAGTGGGCGCGTATGCTTTACATCTCAAGAATGGTAAACCTTCTTTCCACGTAGCTGGGGTGACGTATAATGCTGAGGTTGCCGTAAACGATGGGCGTGCTCATCGCATCACTTGTGTGCGTGAGCGCAATGGTATGGTGAAGCTTTACATTGATGACGTTTTGCAAGGTACTGCCTATGACAAACGTCACATTAACGAGCCACTATCAGCTGCTCCCATCTTGTTAGGACAGCCTAATAAGGCATTCAGCCTAACCCACTTCGAACTGCGTGAAGGGGCGAAGTAGTAAACTGCAATTGGGCCTCACCCCCTACCCCCCTCTCCTTGAGGAGAGGGGGGTAGGGGG
>JBNMKQ010000067.1:0-12381 GCA_050874425.1 Alloprevotella sp. | reverse complement strand
AGAACATACTTCGACATAAGGTTTACATACTTCGACATACCATTTATAAATACTATACCTTGTGCTTACGCACAAGGTATATACAAACAGGCTACGCCCTTGCGTTTCTTGCAATATAACTAGTAGTTGTTTAAGACTCAAAGTGCTAAGCGCGCCTTAATGTTCATTCCTATTCTCTTCGACAAATTGCAGTTTACCCACACAATTCGTTATAGACCCATTTACCTGCCCCAAAAGCAATATAAAATTGTAGTCTATTATGCCAACTCTATTCTATTTTGCCATATTACTCTTAAATAAGATAAAATACAAGCAAAATGGAATACTTTTTCAGACATGCAGCGCAAGTTTCAATATCAAAAAACACTACCTTTGCATAATGTAGGCTGCGGCTCGGCATAACGTTCAAATAAATTTGACGTTCTGCACTCGCCTTGCACTACCTTTGCATTTAGATAATAATTAGTAAGCAAGTACTCTTCTTTACAGAAAGAGTCACTTGCATTAACAACACAAAAAAGGAACCACAATGAAAAAGTCACTATTGTTATTAGCACTGTGCTTGGGTAGCCTCAGCACTTATGCACAAGATGACGACGTGTACTTCGTTCCGTCATCAAAAGACAAACCCCAAAGCAACGACACATATACCGCACCAGGTCGTTCAAGCTATAGCCCCATTAGCGGAGGCGAAGATAATAGCACGTTCCAATCAAGCAATTGGGCTAATGGTCGTGGAAATGGTAAATGGAACGTCGACGACTACAACCGTCGCGGACGTAACTATAAGAACAACCTACCCGACACGCTCGATAGCCAACAGACCTACAACCAAGGCTATGAGGATGGTTACGAAGACGGTTCATGCACAGCTCGCATCGTTCGCTTCTGGTCACCACGCGCAGGCATCTACGTAAGCAGTCCTTATTATATGGACTATTACGACCTCTGCTACGATCCATTCTATTACGGCTATGGTTCACCCTGGAGCATCAGCTGGAGCGGCTGGTGGGGCTGGGGCAGCTGGTACGGCTGGCGTCCCTACTATAGCTGTTGGTACGGCTGGGGCTGGGGCGGTTGGTACGATCCCTGGTACTATCCTTGGCATAACTACGGTTGGGGCTGGGGAGGCTGGCATGGAGGCTGGACCGCATGGCGACCCTCACACATCGATGGTGGAAATTGGCACGTGGGCAACACACGCCAACCCTTCATCAATGCGAACAATCGCACCTCAGCTAACAGCGGATTTGGCGGACGTGGCAACAACTTCGGTTTCTCTAACAACCGCACTGCCCAGCGTGGCACATTTAACAACTCTAACAACCGCACTTCAGTAAACGGTAGCACGTCACGCACACCGCGCACGTATGGCAACTTCGACACGAATAGCCGCAGCAATCGCAGCAACCGCAGCAATAGCTATACACCCGATCGCAACTCTTCAACGCAAACTTCGCGTCCTTCACGCTCCTAC
Organism: Alloprevotella sp.; assembly: GCA_050874425.1. Lineage (GTDB taxonomy): Bacteria > Bacteroidota > Bacteroidia > Bacteroidales > Bacteroidaceae > Alloprevotella. Next base: position 10,904 of record JBNMKQ010000067.1, on the reverse strand, counting down.
AATAGCACTCCTTCCTACTCTACCCCTTCACGCGGTAGCTTTGGCGGAGGATTCAGCGGAGGCGGCAACTTTGGCGGTGGTAGCCGTGGTGGCGGCCGTAGCTTTGGTGGCAGAAGATAGAAGGATATGAGTTTTTTGGGGGTTATGGGGTTATGAGGTTATGAGGTTAAAAAGTTACCTTAATTAATAGCAAGTTACTCACTAAACTCATTAAACTCATTAAACTCACTAAACTTATTAAACTTATTAAACTAAGTTACTAAGAATACATGAAACGCAAATACAGTTTAGCATTGGCTGCCCTCACACTTTGCGGCAGCATCAGTGCACAAGATATATATAAGGTAGAAAACCTTTCGGGCAACGATCTAAATGGTACGGCTCGCTATGTAGGTATGGGTGGTGCCATGAACGTGTTAGGCGCCGACATCTCAACCATGGGCATCAACCCTGCGGGTACAGGTCTGTACCGCCGCAGTGATGTAGCCTTTACGGGTAGTGCCACTGTACAGCCTGAGGCTAAAAGCATGCTCGACATTGATAAAGCTCGCGGCTCGTTCGACCAAGCAGGCTTTGTCTACGCCTTTAAGACAGGCAATAGTGGGTTGAAATATTTCAACATTGGTTTTAACTACCAGAAGCGCCGCAACTTTAAGAACTTCATCGGCCTTGCTGGCATTGCGCTACCCAACGGCATGTCACAAACGTGGGAGTTGAGCCAAATGGCTGGTACACTCGATCTCTATAAAGACAACGACCGCGAGCGCACCATGCCGATAGCCAATGCCGCCTACGACTCACAACTACTCGACGCACAAGTAGACGAAACGGGCAAAGTAACTGGTTACAACCCCATCAATGCTACCGACTACAACTATCGTCGCGTACAATGGGGTGGCATTCAGCAGTACGACTTCAACCTCTCGGCCAACATCGACGACCGCATTTACGCTGGTGTTACCTTTGGCGTATACAACGTTAACATGCACTCTGGCGTATATTACGATGAGACCATCGCCCCCGAAGAAGGTATGACTCCCGACCAAGCTCGTAACAACTATTACTACATGAATCAAGAAGAGCAACTCACGGGTACAGGCTTCGATGCTAAGTTTGGTATCATCTTCCGTCCGCTTGAAGACTCTCCCCTACGCCTCGGTCTGTCATTCGCTACGCCTACCTTCTACGACTTGACAAGTAATGCTTACGTTTACTTGAACTCGCCCTACGCCTTAACTGACGAGGCCAAACAATATCACCCCCATGCCACAGGCGATGACAATCACACTGAAGGTTCTTTCCAAACGGGCGACTTTGACTATCGTATTCGCACCCCATGGAAGTTAAACCTCGGCCTCGCCACCACCTTTGGTCGTAACATTGCGCTTGATGCGGAATACGAGATTAGCCGCTACTCAGGAGCTTCAATCAGCTATCCCGACTACGATAGCTACAGTGATTGGTGGGGCACAACGTCAAGCACGAAGGACCGAGAGTTAAACAAAGAGATTGACAATTGGTTGAAACCCGTTCACACCTTCCGCATCGGTGTAGAAGCCAAGTTAGCTCCTTCATTCTATGGTCGATTAGGTTACAACTACGTATCGTCAGCTTTCAAGGACAATGCTTTCCTCAACCTCTTCACCGCCAGTTCGTCATACTACAATCGCACCAATACAGACTACGTCAACCTTGGCGACATTAACCGCGTAACGGCTGGTCTTGGCTATCGTGGACGCAACGTCTACTTCGACATTGCTTATCAGTATCAACACCAAGACGGAACGGCCTACGCATTCAACTACATTGAGAATGGCGACATTACCACCAACCGCCTACAAGGCCAAAAGGTCAATCTCAATCGCCACAACATCATGTTTACATTAGGATTTAAGTTCTAAAAACGAGCCTTAACAACGGGAAAAGCGCAATATCAACACGATTGATATTGCGCTTTTTTGTTAAATATGTGTTTGACGAACTGCATTTTTTACACGACTTTTCCTTTAAAATATTACGATTAGCGACCACCCTTTCGGTAAGATATCTTGACATTTCAATATACCCATTCTAGACGAAAACCGTACGTTTTTCACCTCTTACCGACAAAAAATTACCAAAACGACACTTAGTTGATACGCTATCGGTGACCAATTTTCAATCTTTCGACGACCAGTTTTCATTTCTTCGAGGAAGAATTCAAACTATTCGTCTGTATTTTTGCTCTTTTTTCTTATTACAAAATAATATTCTTTAGCATCAAAGCCTTATTTACACATCTCTTTTTAACTTTTACCAACAACTAAACAACTATTTACAGACGACAATACTGCTCCAAATAGCTATGTAATTCATTCATTATCAACAACTTACAACATATTTCACCTCCCATAAATCAATTATTCGCCCTGTTGATTTAAATCAGTCGAAAATAATTCAGGCTCTATAACGAATTGTGTGGGTAAACTGCAATTGGGCCTCACCCCCTAACCCCCTCTCCTTGAGGAGAGGGGGGATGAAGTTACCTTTTCCTCCCCAGTTTATTGCTTGAGATATTTCCTGAAAATGAGCAAGAAAAGGTGACTTGTCCCCCCTCTCCTCAAGGAGAGTGGGTTAGGGGGTGAGGCCGTTAGGGTGGTTCGTGGACTCTTCGACAAATTGCAGTTTGTACATATCATTAAACGTAATATTACCCACACGAATCGACATAGCCCCCCACTTTTCCCCTTCACTTTTAACATTTCAATATTAAAAGTGCCGTAGTTTGTCAAAAAATAGTTTTTCCTTTGCATCAGTAAAAACAAAACGAACACATTATTCACACTTTTAAAAAGGAAGAACAATGGAAAAGAACGACATAACACTACGTCAAGGGAAAGTTGACGAATTTGACTTTCTAAAGTTTTTCTCACTTGCAACAATCACCGCAGCATTAGCTAATACACGCATCATGCACCTGTTGGCTGCATTCTACACTTACCTATTAGACCACCAAGTGACACCACGACAAGCCGTCTTCACGCTCTACGCACAGTTGGCCTCCGTCATTGCACTGCTGCCATACAACATTAATATGGGGTGGCGTGCCCTCTTCGTCTATCTCTTTTATCAAGCCATAAAGCGCGCCAACTTGTTCAACAAACGCTGAAAGAGCCACGAAACGCATAAAGCAGTGCTTTTATCCGTTTTTTCAAATTGTCTGATAATCAATCACTTATTAAAAAGGCGTATTTTTATTGCAAAAAAAGTGATAAAAAAGCCCCTTACGCAGTTGCGACATTTAAAATAAAAGGCGTAACTTTGCAGTATGATTGAACTTTCTAGACATATTGAAAGCCTTATGCTGAAACATGACTGCGTAATCGTGCCTAACCTTGGTGGCTTCGTTACGCAATATGTTCCCGCACGCCGTGTTGATGACGAGCAGCTATTTTTGCCGCCCTGCCGTAGCGTGGGCTTTAATCCGCAACTCAACTTAAATGATGGGTTGCTCGTTCAGTCATACATGCAAGCTTACGACACTAACTATCCCGAAGCGCTCAAACTCATTGACGATGCTGTAGCACAACTCAAACAGCAGTTGCAGGAGGAAGGTGAATACGAGCTTTCAGGTATCGGCAAGCTTACATTGGGCGCTGGAGGCAAATACAATTTTGCCCCCAATGAAGCTGGTGTACTCTCACCTGAGTTATACGGCCTTGACGCTGTTACGACTCCTCGCATTGCCGAACTGCAGAAAGCTACGCAACAAAGTGAAGACAAAACGAAGAGCAGCAAGAAGAAGGTTAACATTAAGCGCACTGAAAAGAACTATACCATTAGCATCAACCGCGAGTTAGTAAACTACGTGGCAGCAGCCGTTGTAGCCATCGTATTTTACTTTATATTCGCTACACCTATTAATAATAACGAACAGACTGAGCACCAAGTGGCTTCGACTATGTACGAGCAATTGTTTAACAATGCCACAACATCGCAACAGTCTACAACCATACAACCTACACTCTCTACGACTCCTATAACAACTCCCCTTAGTGGTATGGATAGTGCAACCGTACTTACTACCACACAACAAGTAGAGACGCCACAACAGGAACCAAACATTACTCCCCAAGCTGATGCGGCTAACACGAAGGAAAATAGAGTAATAGAAAAAGAAGAAACTACTCAACCAACCGCTAGCGGTAAGTATACATTGGTATTGGCAAGCGCCATTACTGAAGAGAATGCACAAAGTTTCTCCGGAAAATTAAGGAAAGAAGGTTTCAACGAAGCCGCTCCCTACCACCGCGGACGCATGGTGAGAGTTATTTACGGACACTACCCTACCGAGCAAGCTGCACAGACGGCTCTCAACAAGTTGCAATACAACAAAGCCTTTGCCGATGCTTGGGTAATGGAGATTAAATAAAGATACTTTTTACAACATAAAAATAAAGAGAGAGGAATTAGGAATGAAAGGCTCACACGCTGCACTTCTTAATTCCTCTTTTCTTATATACGATACTAATTATGAAACGCATACGCTGCCCTAAGTGTGACGAAGCAATACTCTTCGACGAGACAAAATATGAGCCTGGACGCATTCTTGTTTTTGAATGTCCTGAATGTCACAAACAATTCAAAATTCGCATTCCACAGCCTAAGCCTCAAAATGTGACTGAGGAAAATACTGAAGACAGCGAAGATGAAACTGTTTATGGCCACTTGGTTGTACTCGAGAACGCTTTTCACTTTAAGCAAGAAATAGAACTGCACGCTGGCGAAAACATTGTGGGCCGTTTAGTAAAAGGTAGTAATGCCAATGCTCCCATTAAGACGGTCGATCCAAGTATGGACACCACCCACTGCATCATAACCGTTACGCCTAAAGCTGACGGAACAGCTCGTTTTGTGCTGCGCGACGCGCCTTCAAATACAGGTACTTTCTTGCAAAACGAAATTCTTGGCAATCGCGACCGCGTAACCATTACCGATGGAGCGATTATCACACTCGGAGCCACGACTATGATTTTACGTACGGGCAATAACGATGAGGAGGAGGAATAATGAAACGCATGACTGCAATCCTACTATTGGTTATAACTACTACACTCAGCGCTATAGCTCAACGCCCCTTTGAAGGCCACTTCTTCTGCAAAGAGACAGGTGTCAACCTCTACCTCAACCTCTACGAAGAGACGCTTGAAGCTCCTGGGTTCTCTTTCCTGGGGAAGATGAATGGATACATGAAAGATGGCATCTATGGCACATGGATGGTCATCAAATCTACGATTAAGAGTGACAACAAAGCCATTGTGCGCTTTAGCAACGACATTGGATCAGACTCGCAAGACATTGAATTGACACTTAACACCGATAGTACTTATACTTACCGTGCCATCGGGGGTAATGCCATTCGTCGTGCCGTAGGCAGAAAGTTGGTAAAGGTTACGGGCGAAATGACGTTTAAACGAATTAAGTAATAGAGGGGCTGTGTCTTACGCAGTAAAGCATTCACAACATGATGAAGAAAATAAAGACGTGGAAACAAATTGTAATAGACACTTTGTTTCCACGTTTTTGCTTAATATGCAACAAGCGATTAGGCATTAACGAAAAGGACGTTTGCATATCGTGCCTCTGCAACATGCCTTTCACCCACTTTAAAGGCGAGAAAAACAATGTTATTGAACGGCTCACTTGTGACGAGATTATTTGCACAAAGCGCGCCAACAGTTTTTTCTTTTATGAGAAAGATTCAACCTATTGTAGCATCTTGTTCCATTTTAAATATTACAACCACCCAGAAGTGGCAGTAACAATGGGGCGCATGATGGCGCAGGAACTAAAGGGTACTGATTTCTTTAACGATATTGACGTAATTGTTCCTATTCCCTTATCAAAAGAAAAGCTAAAAAAGCGCGGCTACAACCAAAGTGAAAGATTGGCAACAGGCATTAGTCAAGTTACAGGCTTACCTATTGACACTACTTCGATTATTCGCACCGTTAACAATCCTACACAGACTCACCTCGATGTCATTCAACGCAACGAGAATGTAAAAGACGTTTTTGACCTATCGGCCAACGAAAACATTCATGACAAACACATATTACTCGTTGATGACGTTATCACCACTGGCAGTACGACCCGAGCCTGCGCACATGCTGCGCTGAAAGCCCCCAACGTTAAGATAAGTATCATAAGTTTGGCCTGCTCAAGCTATCACAAAAAGCATACATTTCCATCGGTGAAACGACCATGATATGAAGTCTCCCCCCCGAAGCCCTCTCCTAAAGGAGAGAGGATTAGGGACTGGGGGGGCAGTTTATCTATCCCTTCACCTTACCTTAATCTTCAAAGGTGCTCTGCCTTCACTTCGCTCAAAGTAAGCTCGAAATGGAGCTAACTTGCTACCAACTGCTGCCCTTCGAAAGGTGGACGCTGAACGCTGCAATAGATAAATGGAAGGTGTATTAGTCGACACCGTCATCAAATTCTTATTAGGCAACAACCCAATAGTCAATGCCTCAACATTGCTTTTCATTTCGCCCGCCAATGAAGTAAGTGTGAGTATTTTCCCTGCCTCACGATATACCAAATAGCCATATCCATTATCTGTTTGAACGACTTCTTTACACACCAACGTATCGTTCTCTAATTTGTCATACACGTATGCCTTTGCCCCTTCGCTAACCGTTGCTGCAAAAGGAAGGCTTAACGTTTCCCACCCCTTGTCCGTACAAGAAGTACGTTTATAGACGACTTGTCCTGCTACAATACGAATGGGACGATCGGTATAAAACGGAACTTTATCGGTCAATAGCAATGCAGCATCTAACAATCTATTTTCAGTAGCAGAACAACGCACTACAAAACGCCAAGTAGAAGACACGGGGTCACTTGCATTAACAAATAGCGGTACGTTTCTTTGTTGCAACGCGTTCCACTCAAAGCTTTTGACAGGTAAAGAAATAGCCGTCATGTCAAGGCATTTCACTTCGTCAGTGATAGCCAGATTTTGTAATGCATCTGCAATCCAACCACCCTTTAAGGAACAAACACCTTTGTCACTTATACTTTGCTGCGGTTCATCAGCCACTTCTCGCCATTGTGAAGGGGCAGACAAGGAGGCTGCACCACACAAGTACCAACGACCGGCATTATAATTCAAGAAGCGGGGAAAATCCTCAATCGTAGCAAGGCAACCATTTTGCACTTGCCACTCCACAGGACTTGAAGAGGATGTCATATCGTATGCTAAATATCCTTCATCAGTCAATAAGCGAAAGGTCGTTGCTGAGGTGAGTTCTACTGTTAGAAGTCGCATTTGAGCCGTTTGTGCTATACGGCCATTATTCAACAGTACATCATTTAGTGACATTTCATTTCCACCTTTTGTTTGGTAAGTTGAACGCGAAGTTAAGCACACACGTTGCCCTGGCATAGGCATTGTAATAGTGCCTGAAGTTGAAGCATTCGCTGGAGCGTACAAGGAGAGTCCACGCACATCTTTTTCACTATAAGTTGACGAATAGTTGCCAAAATAGCTTATGTCATCATCAGCATTATAGTCCTTATGGGGCACCAACACACGATTGCCTTCGTACAAACTTAACCTTCCTTCATTAGTTACTTTATACGACCATTCTGCTAAATCGTTGACCTTAGCATTCAACGCTACGTCAACACTATTCGCCTTTTTTCGCACCAAATACTTTTTCTCTGTTGGCGAATAAAGCAGCACCTTTCCCGCTGAAGTCTTTATAACTTTCCACAATAGTTTTTCGTCCGATATTGTCACTTTATCATCTGTCTTTGATAAAGCCACCGCACAAAGCTTTGTTTTATTCTTTGCTTGGACGGATTGTAAAAAGCATTCGCTATCGTTTTCATTTAGACCGCTTAAAACATAATAGCCTTCGGCCACGTCATTTGCCAACGACTGTGATGTAAAAGTTGTAGGTAATACTGGCTTCTCTGCATCTTGTGCCATGACGAAGAGCGAAAGCAGGAAGAACGCAAATAAGAATATTGATTTTTGTTTCATCATACGTACGATTTATAACTTGAAGATAACTTGAAGTGACACATCATTCTTCCACGACGAATGAATCGTCTCTGTTCCCGACGACTGCTTGGAACGATTAAAATATTTCAATGCCCCATAACGAAGTGACAATGTGAGCAACTTCCAACACTGCCAATTGACCAACAGTACACCTCGCCAGCCTTGATTAAAGAAAGAACTGAAACTCATGGTATGTAATAACTGCGGTTCGTAAGCATAGACTCGACTGTCGTAATCGTCTATCATGAATAGGCTCGTAAAGGCTTTGAGTTGAAAAGATTTAGAAGGTATCCACCCCATGCGTGTTGACAACATCGCGCCCCACGCACTTTGGCCGCTTTGACGATAAGCATTCACCACATCAGCTTGTACATTGCAGTCGAAATGAGGCCATGCCCAAACCAGTGCAGTACGCAACTTTTGCGTTATCCTACGTTCTAACAGTCGTTCTTTATTGTAAGTAAAATTGTATTGCCTTTGCTTCGCTTGATAACGACATTGCAGTTTAAATTGATTGCTAAAGCTATACTGCCCTTGCAGCGCAGCCTCAAAGCCCGAAGTATTATTAAAATAAGCATTAAACGTGGGGCGCGGAAAACGAAACATATCTACATACCCCATAAGTTCTAGCCGCTGCATCGGTAAATAACGTACTCCCAACATCACCCCCTGTTCATTGGCCACACGACTTCCTTGCTGCAAGGCCTGACCATTGATGCTCACAAAACGATAAGAAAAATGACGCTGCTGCACATTAAAAGTTAATCGCTGCGAAACACAATAATTCAAACTATTCTCTACGGCCAAATGGCCTTTACCATCAACGGCCCACTCCCCCACTGCCGATAAGCGGCCCAACAATGCATAATAACTCAACGAACTCCCCACTGCCGTTTGGCCTCGAAAGTAATACTGATTATAAGCGCGCTCTTGCGGACTAACAACACTACCATAGTGCGTCACAATCGCATTCGCTGACAAACCCCAACGCTGAGCCATATAATCTACACTTGCCCCCGTTGTCAGACAAGCCAATGTGCGTCGCGCAGCGATTTCAGACAAAGTGCGGTGCAGCCCTGAGGTTAAAATTGTACGAACCGTGTCATGTGAAAGGTTATCATAACGCCCGTCCAACTTTCGATAAGAAAAATAAGCTACCGCCCGCCAAGCCTTCGCTTGATAAGCCGCAGCTATGCCTCTAAAGTAACGACTCTCATCAGCCGATGTATGTGCCTTGAATTGCGTCTGTGGTCGCTTTAGAGTACGCATCTGCTCTGCCTTTCCGCCAAATTGCAATTTCCCTAAGAGCAAGCCTCGCCCGCCATATACCCTGTAATCACCCACTACTACGCTCCATGGTTTATTCTTCGGGCGCAGCATCACATACCCCGACCAATAGTCGTAGGGATAAAATCCTTGCTTACATACGGGTTCGCCCGCATCTTTTTCGAGCGTAAGTCCGTAGAGCACCTCTCGCTTATAATGATAGCGATAGCGAACAATATGGCGTAACGAATTGCCAGCATACCAATTGGTAGTTGTAGGCGCCTCCTTAGGGGCGTATCCCTCACGCTGATAAAGCGGCCAGTCCAGTCTACTCTCGATCGTATGGTCGCCCGTGAATAATTTCTTGGTGATTTTATCAGCTTCTTTCCAACGCTGCTGTTGTTCTTCCGTTGGAGGATAAGCTGCTTCGCAACGTGCGAACAACGACAAGTAAACACGCGTGTAATAGTCCATACCCCTTATAAGTTGCAGTTCTCCCAACGACACAAAGCCACGCTTCTTTGCCCGATAGCTCAACAATGAGTCTGCTTGCTCACTCGTGATAAATGGCAATTGCAACAAGTCATCACGACTTAACAAATTAATCTGCATCGGGTGTTGCGCCAATGCTTCCAATCGTTCCTTTAAGTCAACATCTGTATCAGTTTCGCTCTCATTGTCCGCCTGATATGATTCTAAATAGCTCTGCACGAAGTCCTCCCATGTTATATATGACCCGTCAACCATTTGTGCGCCCGCCTTTTCGACACAAGCACAGCATAAAAATAATATGACGAGAATACATTGTTTCAACAAAGCGTGGAGGTGATTTAAGGAATTTAGGAATTAGGTTTGCTTCTCTTTATCTTATTAGAAATATTTTTCTGCAAAGGTGGTGCAAGGCGAGTGCAGAACGTCAAGTTTAATTGAACGTTATGCTGAGCCGCAGCCTATCTTATGCAAAGATACAACAAAAAGTTGAGAATCAGTAATATTTGAAGCAAAAACGTTGGGAATGAATGAAATAGAGAGGTTTTAAGATGAATACTGTGGAAACTCCGTTTTCTGTTGCGTTAAATAGATTGTTTATGCCATCTCTACGTTGTTTCCGATAATAATTCTCATGGAATCAGTCAGACACGTTGTTTCCTTACTCTCTCCTTTGGGTTTGGTCGCAAAAACAGCGTTTCTTGCACCATATAGTATGGAGTAATGCAAGAAACGCTGTTTCTGCCTTCTTCCGATAATGAATTATACAATCTTCATGCCACAAACCCTTACCGACACATTTCATGCCATCGTTGACACGGTTTTTTGTATCATGCACTATGGATTTGACATATTGTCTGATGTTTTCTGACAAGCCCCGAGTTTTCGTATTATATATGGAGAATGATTATGACTATTCTTCCAATAAGGTCCTTTCATTCTCAACAATACGTTTTGTAAAATCTTCATACGAACTACAATTCTTTGGTATTGCCAAAGCGTACAACGACAAAGAACCTAAGTAACTATCCTTATGCATGTTTTGAGAAATAATCTTATTCTTCTCACCTTTATAAGGACATATAATGCCACCTTT
>JBNMKQ010000066.1:0-13201 GCA_050874425.1 Alloprevotella sp. | reverse complement strand
TTTCACTTGCACTCTTAGCTCAGTTGTTAGAGCAACTGACTCTTAATCAGTGGGTCCAGGGTTCGAACCCCTGAGAGTGTACAAACATTACTTATTTTACTTGCATTCTTAGCTCAGTTGGTAGAGCAACTGACTCTTAATCAGTGGGTCCAGGGTTCGAACCCCTGAGAGTGTACAAGTTACTGAAGCTAATCTCATTAACGAGGTTAGCTTTTTTTTCGTTATAAATCAGCAGCGAATAACAAAGCGTCCATTTTTAAGTTTTTTTGAAAAAATTTACATCGCAGCAATCCCTTTCAAAAATATTTCATACCTTTGTATTATTATCACTAACAAACATGCCAATTATTCACATAAACAGTCTTAAGCACGCAGGCACTGAAATTTTTCATTCACTTACAGAGGCTCAACTTCGCAACCGCATAGAACCCGAAAAAGGTATATTCATAGCTGAAAGCCCCAAAGTGATACGCGTTGCACTTGATGCGGGTTATCAACCTGTTGCTCTACTGACAGAAGAAAGACATATCACAGGTGATGCTGCGGACATCGTAGCTAAACTTGAAAGCCTAAGCATACCTATCTATACAGGCAGCAGAGATTTACTCACGACACTAACTGGCTATAAATTAACACGCGGAGTGTTATGTGCCATGAAGCGTCCTTGTGAAAAAGCGTTAGCGAATATAATAAAGGACGCACGTCGCATTGTCATTATAGACAACGTTGTAGACACAACCAACATTGGAGCTATTTTTCGTTCCGCTGCGGCATTGGGTATTGACGCAGCACTACTCACTCGAAACTCATGCGATCCACTTAATAGAAGAGCCGTTAGAGTTTCAATGGGTTCTGTATTCCTTATTCCTTGGACATGGATAGACAATATCGAAGAAATAAAGAAAGAAGGTTTCAAGACTGTAGCCATGGCATTAACGGATAAATCAATTTCGCTTGATAGCCCTATCTTACAAGCCGAAGAAAAATTAGCCGTCATCATGGGAGCAGAAGGAGATGGCCTTCCGCTTGAGACTATTAATAACGCAGACTACACCGTACGTATCCCAATGGCTCACGGAGTTGATTCCCTAAACGTTGCGGCAGCTTCAGCTGTTGCGTTTTGGCAATTAAGAAAGAAATAGACAAATAAAAAGAGTAATAACAACCCTTATAAGAGAGATATGATAAACAAGCAGAATGCACCTTATGAGAATCAGGAAGACGATTCTTTTAAGCTTGAGGAGTTTGGTTACATACTACTTGCACATTGGCATTGGATTATACTATCCGTTGCCATTGCCTTAGGTGTAGCCGTACTAAAAATTCTTCGCACGACCCCTACCTACGTACAGAGTACGTCTCTACTCGTTAAAAGCGATGATGGCAAAGGTGGAAGTTCGCCTATTAGCGGACTCTCACAAGACTTTCAGAATTTAGGAATATTGGCTTCAAACACCAATATTAATAATGAAATTCTTACCATCAGCGCACCTGTTATGATGCAAGAGGCCGTAAAGAGACTGCATCTTGAACTGCAAATGCAAGTAAAAAATGGGCTACACACTGTACCTTTATATGATAATTCGCCCATTAGCTTGTTAATGCCACAAGCTAATGACGAGTTCATGTGTAGCTTTAAGATGCGCCTTAATACCAACCAAACCGCAGAGTTATGGGACTTTGAGACAATAAATGGCCTAAACGAAAAGCATATAACGATTAAGATGGGGGAAATCGCACGAACTCCTGTCGGCATAATCGTGCTCCAAGCCACAAAATATTGGAAAAAGAATTTCACTTCAGATGAGATCTACGTTACCAAATATCCAGTAAAGAATATTGGTAACATGTATAATAGCCGACTTTCTGTAGCTCTTAGCAACAAAGAGTCTACCATACTTGATATTTCAATAGTTGACGAAAGCAAGCAACGTGCATCTGACCTCCTTTACAAACTTATTGAAGTATACAACGAACAATGGTTAAAGGATCGCAACCGCGTAGCTGAGAGCACATTTGAGTTCATTACTCAACGTCTAAACACGTTGTCAAAAGAACTGGGTGACGTTGATCAAAAAATCTCTGATTACAAAAGCCAAGCGATGCTACCCGATATGGACGCAGCATCAAGTATGTATCTGACGCAAAGCACTAAGAACAACGATCAGATACTCACTCTACGCAACCAACTTAGTGTAGCACGTTACATTCGAGAATACCTTGCTGACCGTAGTAAATACGGTCAATATCTCCCAACTAACACAGGAGTAGGAAGTACAGGTATTGAAAGTATGATTGCAAACTATAACAAGACGGTTAGCGCACGCAATGATGTACTTGACAATAGTAGCGAGAATGCACCATTGGTTCAGAAGTTTAACAACGAACTGAAACTGCAGCGTCAAACGATCATGCACTCACTTGACAACTTTATCGCACAGATACAGTCACAAGTGGGAAATTGGGAGAACACTGAAGCGCAAACTAACGAAAAGTTAGCTGCTGCACCCCAACAAGTTAAGAAGTTACTTTCAGTTGGACGCCAGCAAAAGGTTAAAGAAGCGCTCTATATCTACTTACTTCAGAAGCGTGAAGAAAACGAGTTGTCAAAAACGTACACAGCATGGAACACCCGTATCATTCAGCCTCCAACGGGTAGTGATGCTCCCTCTTCACCTCGTAAGAGCATTATACTATTGGCTGCTTTAGCCATTGGTATATTTATCCCCACAGGCTTACTTTTCTTGCGCGAGACACTCAACCACACGGTTCGTGGACGTGCCGACCTTGAAGATATGCAAACGCCACTTATTAGCGAAATACCTGAAATGGTCAACAAGAAGCATTGGTGGCAGTTTAAGAAGAAGAATGTACGCAGACAGGTATACGTTAAGAGCAATAGCCGCGACTTGATCAACGAATCATTCCGCATTTTGCGTACAAAGCTCGATTATTTCTTGAAGAGCACAGGCGAGAACAACAAGGTTATTATGCTTACAAGCTTCAACGTTGGTTCTGGTAAGAGTTTCATCTCTATCAACCTTGCCAAAGCACTCTCACTTAAAGGAGCTAAGGTTTTGGCAATCGACTTTGACCTTCGTCACTCTTCGCTCAGCAACTTTGCTAAACATACTGGCGTAGGTATTACAAGTTATCTAAGCAACATCACCGACAACATCGACGAATGCATTCAACACGATGCAGTTGGTAAGGGATTAGACATCTTACCCATTGGAATTATTCCACCCAACCCATCAGAGATACTGTTGAGTGACAAGATGAAGCCAATGTTTGATAAGTTGCGCGAAGAGTATGACTACATTGTACTTGACTGCCCTCCTATCGAGATTGTTGCAGATGCCAGCATCATCAAGGACTGCACAGACGTCACACTCTTTGTAGTACGTGCAGGCATTATGGATCGCCGCATACTTAAAGACGTAGAAGAACTCTACGAGAATAAGGTATACAAGCACATGGCTCTTATCCTTAATGGTGCTCCCTATATCTCAGGCCGCTACGGCAACTATCGCTATGGCTATGGTTACGGTTACGGCAAAGGCTACGGCTATTATAACACCAACGCGACCAACACCATTTAATACAATAACGGATTGAACTTACAGATTAAGCCCTTGTCTACCTTTTGTAGACAAGGGCTTAATGCATTAAATAATTCGGTTTTTAGTTTGAAGGTTACGAGGTTATAAAATTACTTTACGTTGTTGATAATCAACTAAACAAACTTTATAACCTCATAATCTTAAAACGTAAAAGGGGCATTTTAAGAAATAGCCTTAAATGCTTTTGAACTCGCCGATTAATACACATCAAAGAAAGGTAAAGATCATCTATACTCTTTCTTTCTATTAAAGAAGAAGCCAACATAAATATTGGCAAAATTTACGGAATTGGTTAAGGATAAACGATTTTTGCGATAAGCATATAAATGACTAATAAAAGAGCCACCTGCAAACCAATGCGCATTGTTCCATACCAAACCGAAACGCGAAGTACAATCAAAGCTAAAATTCTTCAAATCAAGAAATACCTCATTTCCTTTTAATTTCTCACCCTTTGCTTTACGTATTCCCACAGAAGGCATTACAGAAGCACCCAACAACCAATTGCGAGCGAACACCCAATTGTAGGCATAGCCAACGCTTGCATAATAATAGTTATAATTAATAGAAGAGAACTTCAATTCTTCAACTATCTTCTCACTGCCTTCTTCGCCAATTAAGGCAGACGGCAACTTACGATAATCAAAAGATATATGCTGCTTACTGAAACCCAAACCTAACATAACCGAGCCACAACTTTTGCGTTGCACAGTGCTTTGATTATATGAAGCTGGATATGAGAAGTGTCGGTGATTGAACACATAATAAGCACTAAAGGATGTAGTACTCGCGTCAAGCCCTGTAAATGGCTGGTCGTAAAAAGCCTTGCTATCTACTCCTTCAAAGCCTTCTGTGCGTCGTAAACGAAAGTCGCCCGAGTTCTTTATATATACGAAGTCGCAACCGAGCATCGAACTATAAAGGCTGAAGTTAAATTCCGAACTTTGACCTAAAGCGCGTGGATGTGTAATGTCAAACGTATAGCCTAAAAATATCCAACGCCAACCAAAATAAGGTCCAATCTTTACATTCGGAGCAGGTTTTGTCGAAATAGATTGCACGTTACCCTCAGCATCACGCCCCATCAACTTATATGTTTGGAAGAAGTTAGTATTCTGGCCCATCGCTGTGAAGTTGTAATAATTAGGCGATATGTAGGTCGTATCGTAGTCGTCAAAACTCTTTATAAAACGATAGGCTATACTACCAGCATGTTTAACCTTTTTCTTTATACGCTTAAAGCGACTTAGTCCATCAATATGCTGAAATTGCGTGCTGTCAGGCCTCACACAGAGGCTATCATTCGGCAATTGTGCATGCGCAAAAGTGCTGACTCCTAAAGCCAGCACCAAAGATAATAATATGTTATTACGTGTTTCGATAATACTTGAAACTAAAGATTACAACTTATCCAAAATTCTGTCTACCACCCAATTAACAGGGGTAGCGCTCACACTATCACACTTACAGATAGCCTTATCCTGTAAATGTTTCACCACCAATTCTATAAGCGGGCGTTGTACATACGTAGGATTTTCAACTACAAACTCCTGTCTACCCTGCTCGTTCTGCAACACAATGGGTTGATAAGTAAACACAGAGAATGAAAGAGAGCCTTTATCACCAACGATGTCAATACGGTCTTCCTTAGCCGATTCATGTGCAACGAAGCACCACGAGCCAGAGCCTGGCAAGCCATTATCAAACTTGAAACAAGCACTCACAGAATCCTCCGTCTGATACAAGCCTCCGCGATTAGCCTTCATGCCCTCAGCTTCAATGATAGGGCCAAACATCTCCTGGAGCAAATCAATTTGGTGGGGAGCTAAATCGTAGAAGTACCCACCACCTGCGATGTCAGCTTGCACACGCCAAGGCAAATTAGTCTTATTGTAATCCAAATCACGCGGAGGAACAGCAAAACGGATTTGTACATTTACCACCTTACCAACAGCGCCTTCTTCCACTAATTCTTTTACTTTGATAAAATAAGGCAAATAGCGTCGGTAGTAAGCTACGAAACAGGGCACACCCGTTTTCTCCGCTATACGATTAATGCGGCAGCAATCTTCGTAGTTCGAAGCCATAGGCTTTTCAACATACACAGCCTTTCCGCTTTTCATTGCCATAATAGCATACGTAGCATGCGTAGAAGGCGGTGTTGCTATATACACTGCATTCACCTCAGGGTCGTTAATAAGTTCCTGAGGGTCGGTATACCATTTACCAATACCATGACGCTCCGCATACGATTTTGCACGCTCCGCCTTTCGGCTCATGACGGCAACGACCGTTGACCCTTCTATTCGACTGAATGCAGGGCCACTTTTCTTTTCTGTAACTTCACCACAACCGATGAAGCCCCAACGAACTTGATCCATATGTTAGTGAATTAAGGGGCGTTAGTAAAACACGTGACACAGATTAGCCTTATGAAAAAGGCTTACCTGTGCCACGTTAAATATATACTTCAGTCATTAATACTCTTGCCAACACTTAATCTCGAGGTCATCTAACTTCTGCGAACAGAAAGCATAGATGAACGCTGAAGCGAGTCGAGCATTCGTAATCAATGGCACATTCAAGTCAATAGCGGCACGACGAATCTTGTAACCGTTCGTCAACTCACCCGTTGAAAGGTTCTTAGGCACGTTAACCACCATGTCAATTTCCTTATTGTGCAACATGTCAAGCGCCTGGGGTTGTTGTCCTTCCTCACTTGGCCAATGTACTAAGGTGTTCTCAATGCCATTCTCTGTCAAATAATGACTTGTACCAGGAGTTGCAAACAACTTGTAGCCATGGTCACGCAACATAGCACTGGCAGCTAACATTTCAGCCTTTTGCTTTCCATCGCCCGTTGAGAGCAAAATGTTCTTTGCCGGTATACGCTGACCAACTGACAACATGGCCTTGAGCAGAGCAGAACGAGAGTCTTCACCCAAACAACCAACTTCACCCGTCGAAGCCATGTCAACACCCAATACGGGGTCTGCCTTTTGCAAACGGTTAAATGAGAATTGAGATGCCTTTACACCAACATAATCCAAGTCGAAGAGGCTCTTTGCAGGTTTCTCAACAGGGAGTCCCAACATGATGCGCGTAGCCAACTCAATCAAATTAATCTTAAGCACCTTGCTAACGAAGGGGAACGAACGAGAAGCACGCAAGTTACATTCAATCACCTTAATATCGTTTTCACGAGCTAAGTACTGAATGTTGAACGGACCAGAGATGTGAAGTTCCTTTGCAATTTGCTTTGAAATTTTCTTAATGCGACGAGCTGTTTCGACGTACAACTTCTGCGGTGGGAACTGAATAGTAGCGTCACCAGAGTGAACACCTGCAAATTCAATGTGCTCTGAAATAGCATAAGCAATAATCTCACCGTCCTTGGCTACTGCGTCCATTTCTACCTCCTTGGCATGCTGCATAAATCGGCTCACTACTACAGGGTGCTTCTTTGACACATTAGCAGCCAACTTCAAGAATCGTTCCAACTCTTCTTGATTTGAGCAAACGTTCATGGCAGCGCCCGACAACACGTATGAGGGACGAACCAACACCGGGAAGCCCACACGTTTGATAAACTCTTGAATGTCGTCCATTGAGGTTAACGCACTCCACTCGGGTTGGTCAACGCCAATGCGGTTCAACATCTCAGAGAACTTCTCACGGTCTTCCGCATTGTCAATATACTTAGCTTGTGTACCTAACAAATTAATGTTTTCAGCATCAAGGCGCATTGCCAAGTTGTTAGGAATTTGTCCACCCGTACTTACGATTACACCATAAGGACACTCTAAGTCAAGAATATCCATTACGCGTTCAAACGTAAGTTCGTCAAAGTAGAGGCGGTCGCACATATCGTAGTCAGTCGAAACCGTTTCAGGGTTATAGTTAATCATAACCGAACGGTAACCCTCTTTGCGAATTGTGTTTAAAGCCTGTACGCCACACCAGTCAAACTCAACTGACGAACCGATACGGTAAGCACCCGAACCGAGAACAACAACCGAACGCTTGTCATTTTCGAAATGAATATCGTGAGCTACACCGCTATAGGTTAAGTACAAATAGTTCGTCTGTGCTGGATACTCAGCAGCCAAAGTATCAATCTGCTTTACAACGGGCAAGATGCCAGCCTGCTTACGACGAGCACGAACGGCCAAAATAGCCTTTTCGATGTCCATCTCTTGCTCCATGCCCACGGCACGAGCTATCTGGAAGTCAGTGAAGCCCTGCACCTTTGCCTTACGCAACAAGTCGTTACCAAGCACATTGATAGAAGTGCAAGCATGCAGTTCCTTATCGGTCTGATGAATCTTATAAAGTTTTTGCAAGAACCAACAATCAATCTTTGTCAAGTCGTGTATCTGATCAATAGTATAACCAGCCTTGAATGCCTTTTCGATTACGAAGATACGCTTATCAGTTGGTTCCTTTAATGCAGCCTCAACATCGTCAATCTTCAATTCCTTGTTATCAACAAAGCCGTGCATGCCCTGACCAATCATGCGCAAGCCCTTTTGAATAACTTCTTCAAAAGTTCTACCAATAGCCATTACTTCACCGACCGACTTCATTGACGAGCCCAATTCACGGTCAACGCCATGGAATTTGCCCAAGTCCCAACGTGGAATCTTACAAACAACGTAGTCAAGAGCAGGTTCGAAGAAGGCAGAAGTTGTCTTCGTCACTGAGTTCTTTAGGTCGAATAAGCCATAGCCCAATCCCAACTTAGCAGCAACAAAAGCCAATGGGTAGCCTGTAGCCTTTGAAGCCAAAGCCGAAGAACGTGACAAACGAGCATTTACTTCAATTACTCGATAGTCTTCACTATTGGGGTCGAAAGCATATTGTACGTTACATTCACCAACAATGCCCACGTGGCGAACGATGCGGATAGAGAGTTCACGCAACTTATGATACTCAGCATTTGTCAACGTTTGTGACGGAGCAATAACGATACTTTCGCCCGTGTGAATGCCTAACGGGTCGAAGTTCTCCATATTACATACCGTAATGCAGTTGTCAAAACGGTCACGCACTACTTCATACTCTACCTCTTTCCAACCTTTCAAACTCTTTTCTACGAGCACTTGAGGAGAGAAAGAGAAGGCCTTTTCTGCCAACTTGTTGAGTTCGTCCTCATTATCACAGAAGCCCGAACCTAAACCACCCAACGCATAAGCTGCACGCAAGATGACAGGATAGCCCAATTCAGCAGCAGCCTTACGCGCTTGTTCTACGTTTTCGCAAGCCTCGCTCTTAATGGTCTTTACGTTAATCTCGTTCAGCTTCTCAACAAAGAGTTCACGATCTTCAGTGTCCATGATAGCTTGTACAGGCGTTCCGAGTACTTGAAGGTTGTACTTTTCAAGCACACCACTTTCATAGAGTTCCACGCCACAGTTCAAAGCCGTTTGTCCGCCAAAGGCGAGCATAATACCGTCAGGACGTTCCTTTTCGATAACGCGCTCAACAAAGTAAGGAGTTACAGGGAGGAAGTATATATGGTCGGCCACACCCTCAGAGGTTTGTACCGTTGCGATATTCGGATTGATAAGAATCGTTTCAATGCCTTCTTCTTTTAATGCCTTGAGCGCTTGCGAACCAGAGTAGTCAAACTCACCTGCTTCACCAATTTTTAAAGCGCCAGAACCGAGAAGAAGCACTTTCTTGATTTGATTTGTCATAATAGTTTTCTTTTTTCAAATGCCTTTTCGGCTCTAATTATTTCAACAAGTTAACGAAATCATCGAACAAGAACTCTGTATCGACGGGACCTGAGCAAGCCTCGGGGTGGAACTGAGCTGAGAACCAAGGATTGGTCTTATGACGAACGCCCTCGTTTGAGCCATCGTTCATGTTGATAAAGTATGGTTCCCATTCTGCGGGCAACGTGCGGTTGTCAACAGCATAGCCATGATTTTGCGACGTTACGAAGCAACGGTTCGTACCTACCATACGTACGGGTTGGTTATGGCTACGATGACCATACTTCAACTTATAAATACTAGCACCAGCCGCCTTTGAGAGCAACTGATTACCCATACAAATACCCATGCAAGGACGCACCTTCGGGTTGCTTAAGAACTTACGAATATTGTCTACGGCCTCAACACAAGTGTCAGGGTCGCCCGGACCATTGGCAAGGAAGAGACCGTCAAACTCCATGTCGTTGAAGTCGTAGTTCCAAGGCACACGAATTACCTCTACCCCACGCTTGATAAGGCAGCGAATGATGTTATTCTTTACGCCACAGTCTACAAGAACAACCTTCTTGCGGCCCTCGCCTTCGTTATAACGAATCACCTCTTTGCATGATACTTTTGCCACGTAGTTAACGCCCTCATAGGAAGCTGAAGGAACGTTATCAGGCTCATCGTCAAACAAAATCTTACCCATCATCACACCATGTTCGCGTAGCACCTTTGTCAATTCACGCGTATCAATGCCCGTAATGCCTGGCACTTTCTCACGCTTCAACCAATCTCCCAAACTTTCAACAGCATTCCAATGGCTATATTGTTCGCTATAATCGCTCACAATAATAGCCGAAGCATAGATGCGGTCACTTTCCATAAAGGTAGCAAGACCATTTTCCTCTGTTGTAAAGGGAGGTACACCATAGTTACCCACCAGAGGATAAGTCAGCGTCATCAGCTGACCTGCATACGAGGGATCTGTTAAGCTTTCAGGATAGCCCATCATAGCAGTATTAAAGACTACTTCGCCCGCTACAGGAGCCTCATAGCCAAACGATGTACCATGAAACTTGGTACCGTCGTCAAGAACAAGTGTTACGTTAC
The DNA here is from genome assembly GCA_050874425.1 of Alloprevotella sp. Lineage (GTDB taxonomy): Bacteria > Bacteroidota > Bacteroidia > Bacteroidales > Bacteroidaceae > Alloprevotella. The sequence goes on along the minus strand of JBNMKQ010000066.1, from coordinate 2,763 downwards.
GCATATTATTGAGTTGATGATATGTTTCTATTATTTGTAGTTATGTTCAAAATAGTGGATAAAAGCCTCGTTTACGCGCTTATTACCACCCGGGGTAGGATAATGCCCTGAGAAGTACCAATCGCCAGGGCTATGTGGACAAGCCTTATGCAGTCCATCAAGGCTTTGATATACAATGTGTATTTCGGTCGTGACGCCCTCGGGACGAAGCATTTCGGCCATTTTTTCAGAGATTTCTTCTGATGTAAAAGGCTTGTACACCTCACGCACATAGTTTACCACCTGCTCTTTGGGCAAATTCTCTTGTGCCTTACACTTTGCATAGATTTCAGCCAAGCGCGATTCGATATTTCTTTCTTTGTGCAAAGCTATCGCAGCACGAAAAGCGATGAACTCTTCCATGTGTGCCATGTCGATGCCATAATAATCAGGATAACGCACTTGAGGTGATGAACTTACAACTACGATGCGCTTCGGGTGAAGTCGATCCATAATGCGTATAATACTCTCACGCAATGTCGTGCCACGCACAATACTATCGTCTATCACAACCAGATTATCTACACCCGCTCTGACGGAGCCGTATGTAATATCATACACGTGAGCTGCCAAATCATTACGAGAGTTGCCTTCGGCTATAAAGGTGCGCATCTTGATATCCTTCCACGCCACCTTCTCCGAGCGTATACGACGTGAAAGTATGGCATGCAATTTATCATGCGTTATGTTAGCGCCTAACGCTTCTATCTCTTCCGCTTTTTCTCTGTTCAAATATTCATTAAAGCCTTGCAGCATACCATAATAGGCTGCTTCGGCCGTATTGGGCACATAGCCCAAGACGGTATTATCTATTTCGCCATTCACGGCCTTCAATATAGGCTCTACCAATGTACGTCCTAACTCTTTTCGTTCACGATAGATGTCAACGTCTGAACCGCGGCTAAAGTAAACGCGCTCAAACGAACAGGCTGCATACTTCTTTGCTTCCAACACCTGTTCCGTGTGCATCACACCATCTTTCGTCATAAATATACCTTGACCGGGCAACAGTTCATGAACTTGTTCTGCTTCCACATCAAGTGTCGTCTGTATTACAGGACGTTCTGAGGCAACAACCAACACTTCATCATCTTTATAATAAAAGGCTGGTCGAATACCCCAAGGGTCGCGCATAGAGAACAACTCGCCTGAGCCCGTCACACCACAAAGTACATATCCACCATCCCATACTGGAGCCGACTGTTTCAGCACATTCGATAGGTTGATATGGTCTTCTATATAACGTGTTATATCGGTATTTTCAAGTCCTTTCGCCTTTGCTTCTTCGAAGCAGCGTTCGCTCTCGCGGTCAAGCCGATGTCCGAGTTGCTCTAACAATATATAGGTGTCTGACACCATGCGCGGGTGCTGCCCTTTCACAGCTATCTCGTCAAATATCTCAGGCACATTGGTCATGTTAAAGTTAGCGCAGATGCATAAGTTCTTGGCACGCCAGTTATTTCTTCGCAGAAACGGGTGGACATACGAAAGGCCACTCTTGCCAGTAGTTGAATACCGGAGGTGGCCCATATATATTTCACCAGCAAACGGCACGTAACGGGCTGAAAAGTCCGCATCGTGTAATTGTTCGCTCGTAAAGTCATTAAATTCCTTATGTACGTTACCAAATATCTCTTGGATAGCACCGCCGCCAAGGCCGCGCTGACGAAACATAAACTCCTCACCCGGAGCTGCTTGCATCTTCACACAAGCCAACCCCGCTCCCTCTTGACCGCGGTTATGTTGCTTTTCCATCAACAAATATAGCTTATTCAAGCCATACATCCACGTGCCATACTTCTTTTCATAATAACTGAGCGGCTTAAGCAATCTTACCATTGCCACGCCACACTCATGTTTTAAAGGTTCCATCAGCCTAAAATATTTGGTTTTTAACTGACCATAAATGATAGGAATTAAGCTAAAGCACGTACCTCTGCTCCTACTCCACCATTTACAATCCTTTAATATTACGCTATATTGTCTGCAAAGATACAAACAATATTATAAAACGAACGAAAAAAGGTAATTGTTTTGGTTACGAAAAGAGTTTTTTTCAATACTGCAATCCCATTTCACAAGTTCTATTTTGAATACAATGGAAGGCGGCATTACAACCTAAAAGGTAAGAGATATTGACATTCCGACTATCTCCTTCTAGAATCGAAGGGTGAATTTTTTTAACAATACAGACTACATTCGAACAAAATAGGGATTAAAAGACATTCTCTCGACGAATAGTTTTAACGCTCTCGACGACCAGTTTTCATTCTCTCGGCGAGTAGTTTCAATTTTAACGGCGAGTAGTTTAAACTTTTCACCATTATTTTCATGCCTACTCCTTATTATTTTTATGTTATACAGCATAAAAAGTAGCGTTTTTGGACTTATTTTTCGACTTATACGACGCTAGAATGAACAGTTTTTCGGGATTTTGCAGCTATCAAATCAGACAGAAAGCTCTCAATTTCAACAAGTTATGCAATTTTTACCCGTCTGAGATTTCGCTATTTTGTAATGTCGCTTGGATTTTGTCGAAAATAAATCAATCGTGAGCGTTAGGAATTAACTGAACATTGACTGCTTACAAAAACTGGGTCTATGTTGATTCGTGTGGGTTATATTGCGTTTAAAGATATGTACAAACTGCAATTTGTCGAACAGTCCACGAACCACCCTAACGGCCTCACCCCCTAGCCCCCTCTCCTTGAGGAGAGGGGGGAC
>JBNMKQ010000065.1:0-13294 GCA_050874425.1 Alloprevotella sp. | reverse complement strand
TTTCTGTTGGTTTTCAACTAGAAACGCAGCATGTAAAGGTTACTTATTCCCCCTCCCCTGTGGGGGAGGGGGTTAGGGGTAGAGGCTATCTATTTATTCTTGACTCACGCCTTTAATATTTTTAAATCGCCCCCAAGAGGATTGCTTATAAGTCTCAACAGCCGTCAGAGGAACATAGACTGTAACCTCGTTGAAGTGGTTGGGAGCAAATACGCTATCGACCTTTGTAGGCCATATTTCAGTACCAATGCTTGGAGGAATGGCTTGTTTGAAATGTATACTACGTAAATTCGTACACCCTACAAAAGCGCCTCTCAATATAGCTAAGATATTGGCATTAACATACAAGTCGCACAACCTTTCATCACCCGCAAAGGCATTCATACCTATTTCGGTTACACTATAGCGCAAGCCTTTATTATCTACCGTATCGGGTATCATCAACGTACCTTCCTCCGCAGCAGCCAACTTTACCGACGTAGTCAAACCGCCCCACGATGTGTAGGTCAAATTAGCTATACGAAATTTGGCCTGAATCTGATAGTGTGGACGTCCCTCCTCTAACCGCATCTGATAATAAGCGTAACTACACAATCCTATCACAAAGAGTAATAACAACGAGATGACTAACCATAGATTGCGCTTCATACGATGAAGGTCGGCCTTTAAGAGTTCTACAGAGGCATAACGTTTATCCTTATCAGCTAAACAACGATTCTTTATTCGCTTGTAAAAACCTCCTAATTGCAACGTATCAATCAAACAACCTAAACTATATATGTCGTTACGAAAGTCTGTAACGCTTTCAGCACGCTGTTCGGGCGAGATGTATCCTTCTGTACCCGCTGGTTGCTTGAGTTCTGAATAAAAGTCAGCATCGGCCAAGCCAAAATCGATGAGTTTTACATGACTGCCATTGCGCGTAATGACAATATTACTGGGCTTCAAGTCGCGGTGTACCACCTGTTTGCTATGAATATAGCTTAAGGCAGCGATCAACTGCTGCAATACTGCTACGCGACTACGCTTTGAAGGACGAGTCGAAAGCCACTTGGTAAGCGTAACACCATCTATCCATTCAAGCACCAAGCAAGTGCCGATACCCTCAACGTGCTCTAACCCTTCACAACGAACTACGTAATCAGAGTTAAGTGCCGAAAGAATGTCATATTCCTTTTCTTGCGAAAACTTATTGACAATATTTCTGCTTTTATCCTTAGGCAAAGTCTTGAGTGTCCACCACTTTCCGCCGCGTTTGGCTCGATACAGAATGCTATTGTCTGAACGATAGACTTCCGTTATCTGACTGAACGCGTCTGTTATATTGACTTGTTGTGGCTGGAATATTTCTGATACTTGCTGCTCTTCTTTTATCATCATCACATAAACAATGAGACCATATAGGCCTCATCTATTAGATTGTCGTTATCACTTATTCTTTATTCTTCATGAGGTCTTCACTACTCACGAGGCCGTGCATAATAGCAAAGATTGTCAGGGCGGCTACACTTCGCGTACCTAACTTTTCGGTTAAATGGTTACGGTGGGTGATAACCGTGGCCAAACTCACGCCCATACGCGCTGCTATCTCTTTATTAATCAACCCTTCAACGATGCCCTTGAGCACTTCACGTTCACGAGGAGTAAGATGAGGCGCTGAGCTGACAGATTGACTTTCTTCTGTCCGCTGCGCTTGTGCCTTGCGTACTGCCTCGGGTGGAGCTCCATGTGCCGTATGCGAACGCTGAGCTAAGGTGATGATAGAACGCACCAGCTCTTGTTCTGTCTGAAAGACGTTCAACGTATGAAATCCTTGTGGCAAATGACAGACTTCATTGCCATGTACAAGAGCTATCGTCTTGTGCTGCCGCTGTAAGAAATAGCTGGCTCCAACCAAGAGTTCTGCCCCCGATACGAAATAATGGAAGTATTGGTCGGCATCAGTAGCCTTGACCAAATCTGCGTAATGCGCAAAGAGGCGCACCTCCGCCCCAGGCATCATACGACGTATAATGTCTGATAGCCCGATTGCAGCTAAAGTATTTGGCACGACTATGGCTATAATGGGTTGCATATGCTTTAGTTTTCTGTTTTGCGGTTATGAGGTTATAAAGTTACATCATATTAACAAGCAATGATACAAACTTTATAACCTTCAAGCGTAAAACTGCCTATTGGGGAAAATAGTCTTAATGTACTTCAAGTTTCTGACCAAAGTATGAGCGTAAGATTTCTTCGGCTCGCTTCTTCTGTTCTGACGTATTCTCGGGCACGTCTTTAAGTTGATAGTCCCAGCCCAAGGCCTCGTATTTATGGACGCCTAATGTGTGATAGGGCAAGAGTTGCACCTTCTCCAACCACACATAGTCCTTAAAGTGTTGACCTAAAGCACGGAGATCTTCTTCAAAGTCACTCACACCAGGTACTAAGACGTAGCGTAGCCAGAAGAGGTGGTTGTTATCTTCGAACCACCGAGCGGTGCGCAATGGCTGTTCATTGCTGCGTCCCGTAATGTGCTGATGACGCTCCGCATTGAACTCTTTTATATCAAGCATAACGAGGTCGGTCAAGCCCCAAAGTTCCTCTACGTGCTTATTCCATATAGCTCCGTTGGAGTCAACACAGATATGAATGTGCTGTTCGCGCAGCATCTTAAAGAGCGGAACAAGGGCCTCAGCCTGTACGGTGGGTTCTCCCCCAGAGAAGGTGATGCCTCCTCGGCGGCCAAAGAATGGAGCAAACGATACAGCCTGTTTCACAATGTGCTCGGGATCGGTCAATGTACTCTCCCCAACAGCATCTATCGTATCGGGATTGGCACAATACAGACAGCGGAAAGGACAGCCTTGTAGAAAGACCACATAGCGCAGTCCTGGTCCGTCGAACGTGCCCATCGACTCGTAGCTATGTACGCGGATTTGATTCATTATTATATAAGGTAAGTGTGGTTACAAAATTATATGTTTTACAACCTTCTGTCATCTCAAAACGAATGCGATGAAAGTCGTAAAACTAAAATGCTATATGCAAAGGTACTTGAAACTTACAAAAAAAACGTATCTTTGTCGCCAAATTCATATATAATATGGCAAAAGATACGGTTATTCTCACTGGCGACCGTCCTACGGGCCGCCTCCACATAGGCCACTATGTTGGCTCTCTAAAGCGCCGCGTTGAACTGCAAAACGCAGGCGACTTTAAGAAAATGTTTGTATTCATCGCTGATGCACAGGCTTTGACTGACAATATTGACAACCCCGAGAAGGTGCGTCAGAACGTTATAGAAGTAGCACTCGACTACTTAGCCTGCGGTCTTGACCCCGAAAAGATTACAATCTTTATTCAAAGTCAGATACCCGAACTGTGCGAACTCTCGTTTTACTTCATGGACCTCGTGACGGTGAGCCGCTTGCAGCGCAACCCTACGGTTAAGACTGAGATTGGCATGCGTGGCTTTGAGTCAAGCATTCCCGTAGGTTTCTTTACCTATCCCATCAGCCAAGCTGCTGACATTACTGCCTTTAAGGCTACTACCGTTCCGGCTGGTGAGGATCAAAAGCCGATGTTGGAACAAGCTACGGAGATTGTTCGCCGCTTCAACCATATCTATGGCGAAACGTTGGTTGAGCCCAACATACTTCTGCCTCAGAATGCTGTCTGCTGCCGCCTACCGGGCACAGATGGTAAGGCTAAAATGTCAAAGAGCCTTGGCAACTGCATCTACTTGGCCGAATCGGCTAAGGAGGTAGAGAAGAAAGTGAAGTCAATGTATACCGACCCCACGCACTTGCGTGTAGAAGACCCAGGCCACATTGAGGGCAACACGGTGTTTACTTACCTTGATGCTTTCTGCAAGCCTGAACACTTTGGTCTTTATTGGCCTGACTATCAAAGCCTCGACGAAGTGAAAGAGCACTATCAACGTGGCGGATTGGGTGACATGAAGGTGAAGAAGTTCCTAAACAAGATTTTGCAAGAGGAGTTAGAGCCTATTCGTCAGCGTCGTGCTGAATTTGAGAAGGATATTCCCGCCGTTTACGAAATGTTGCGCAAGGGCTGTGAAGAGGCACGTGCCGTAGCTGCAGAGACATTGAGCGAAGTGCGTCGCGCTATGAAGATTAACTACTTCGACGATGCTGAACTCATCGCCGAACAAGCTAAACGCTTCAACGCTGGCTTATAATCTCCTCTACCTCTCGCAAAGGCTATCATCGAAACGGATGAACAATACATATAGCATATAAGTAGGCCAGAAATGTCTAAAACGCTAAATAACACAACTTTTCATGCTACAAATTTTGCTCATTCACAAAAGTTTTCATAACTTTGCACCACGAAGTGAGAAGGTGCCTCAAAGCGAAGAGAGAGGCCGAGGTTAGAAACAAGGCCTACTTTAAAGTGGTTAGTGCTTACCTTTCCCGCTCGATGATATGTATATCAAAAAACAAAAAATAGCATAACAAAAAATGAAAAGAACATTCCAACCCCACAATCGTAAGAGAAACAACAAGCATGGTTTCCGTCAGCGTATGCAAACTGCTAATGGCCGTCGCGTATTGGCAGCTCGTCGTGCAAAAGGTCGCAAGAAGTTGACCGTTTCTGACGAAGTTCATGGCAAGAAATAATAATTTCTCTTCTCTCTACACCTAAGCGTTTGTAGAAAGAATACGGAAAGGCTGATACCTCATGACGCATTGAGTTAAGGTATCAGCCTTTACTTTTTGGCCTCTCCCCCTAACCCCCTCCCCCCCATAGGGGAGGGAAAACAAGTCTCCTTTATTTGCTGCGTTTCTAATTGAAAACCAACCGGAGACTCAAAAAACAAAAGTTGGTTCTATAACGAATAGTGTGGGTAAAACTGCAATTGGGCGAACAGAACAAAAAAGATTAATGAATCGATTAACGAAAAAAGATTAATGGAAAGATTAATGAAAAAGATTAATGATAGATTAATGAAACATTAATGTTTAAAACTAAGCGCGAAGCGCGTAACGTAAAGGGTTTTGCGCTACGCGCTTTTGTTAACATTAATCTTTCCATTAATCTTTTTCGTTAATCGATTCATTAATCTTTTTTTGTTCTGTTCGACGAATTGTAGTTTATGGGTTCCTTTTGTTTACGCAAAAACGTCTGTTAGCCCTACAATTCGTAACTTTGCACCTTGAAAAATAACTAAACTATATAAAAGTTGTATATGACAATCCTTGCATTTACACTCATTTTACTCTTAGCAGCCTATTGTGCAGGACTCTTAGGTTCACTCACAGGATTAGGCGGCGGTGTAGTAGTAATCCCTGTACTCACATTGGGATTTGGTATTGACTTCCACTATGCAGTGGGAGCAGCCTTAGTAGCCTCCATAGCCACCTCAAGCGGTTCAGGCTCAGCATACGTGAAAGAAGGCATAACCAATGTGCGCCTCGGTATGTTTCTTGAAATAGCCACCACCATTGGGGCCGTATCGGGAGCACTCATTGCCATTTGGCTTAACAACAACGTTATTGCCGTTATATATGGTTGCGTGCTTTTACTTACTGCCGCCATGCAACAACGTCGCAAGAGCGACCACGACGGCATAAAGGGTTCTGAAATGGCACGCCGCCTAAAACTCTATGGCACGTGGCCACAAAAGGATGGTTCGGTAAAGAGCTACGAACTGCGCAACGTAGGCGGTGGCTTCGGCGTGATGTACGTAGCCGGTGTGCTTTCAGGCATTTTGGGCATCGGTTCTGGTGTACTTAAAGTGTTGGCTATGGACGCTATGATGAAGGTGCCCTTTAAGGTTAGCACCACAACTTCAAACTTTATGATGGGCGTAACGGCCTGTGCCTCAGCCGTCATCTACGTGCAACGTGGCGTAATTGCTCCAGGCATTGCTTGCCCCGTAATGATTGGTGTGCTGTTTGGTGCTCTTACAGGGGCCCGCTTATTAAAGCGCATGAATGTTAGTGTGCTACGACAGATATTCTGTGTTGCCATCTTATTGGTTGCTATCAATATGATTTGGCAAGGATTGGCAGGAAAATACTAGGGAATGTGCTAATGTGCTAATTTGCTAATGTGCTAATTTGCTAATGCACGAATAAAAACAATTAACAGAAAAGAGGCAGAAGTTACTCAACTTCTTGTTTCATACTCTATACAAAGAATATAACTATGGAATTTAAGACTGAAGCAGAACGTCAGAAGTACGACATGCAGCAACTTATAGGCAACACGCTACGTATTGGTGTGTCGTTAGCTTGCTTAGTAGCTTTTGTGGGGGGTATCATCTACTTAGCTAAGCATGGCATGGAGTCGTTCGACATTTCACAATATCGCAACTTTAGTTACGCTGATGCTTCACAACACGCTGACTATACAACGTTGAAAGGCATTTTTGCGGGTCTTTCGTCTTTCACCGCCATTGGGTGGATACAGACGGGGGTACTCATTCTCATTCTCACTCCAATCATGCGTGTGTTTCTTTCGCTCATTGACTTTTTGAAAGAACGCGATTGGCTTTACGCACTCATTACAGCTATCGTACTTGCTGTTATTATCAGCAATTCGATTGAAGGACTGAAATAATCTATCATAAGCGCAAACGGAAAGGGGCGCGGGCTTGATAGCCCGCGCCCCTTTCTATTTGCGCTTTTATTGTTGTGAGATATGCTCACCTTGTTTAGAGGTGAGGCATATACTTTTTAGAACACCCCTTTCTTATCGACCCATTGGAGGACCCATCGGTCGCATAGGCATGCCACCGGGGCCACGCATGTCGGGCGGGCCGGGACGGTCGCCGTTATCATCGCCCTTCTTACTGCTACTTCCACCAGGGAAGATGTTCAACTTATAGATGAAGTGAACCATGAAGTAAGAGTTGATGCCATTGTTCCAAGAGTCAACACGCTGAGTAGCGCTGAGTGTACGACTAATGTTGCTCTGCTTCTGCAAGATGTCGTAGAACTGAATGCTCAACGTAGCAGCCTTATTCTTCAAGAATGACTGTGCTATTTGTGCGTTCCACAAGAGCTCGTTCGTATTCATCGAAGCGTCAGAGTAGCCACGACGTGAGTTCATACGAATGTCGGTCGAGATGCTAAGGCCAAAGTCGAAGTTGAAGTTAGCATTTGCACCATAGGCAAAGTTCCACGTGTCCATATTGGCATTGTCCTGTACCGTAGCACGTGCGTGCTGATAGTTCAACTTACCCAATAAGCCTACGTCAAACCACGACTTACGGAATGAGATATTGAGGTTTTCGTCAACACCCACCGTGCGCGTAGTGTTCTTCTGCGAGAGGGCAGAGTTGAAGATATTGTTGTAGTAGTTATAGTCCTTAACGGTCGGAGGATCGGTTGTGGGCGTTTCATTACTTACATAGCCCACAGCGTTGTCATAGCTCAAGCTGGTAAAGGTATTGATATTAAACAATTTCTCTTTACCAAGAGCTGTGTTGAACATAAACATACCACGGCCGTTCCAATTGCCGTTGATATTCTCAGGACGCAAGTATCGCACACCGGTCGTCTCGTCATACACCATGCGGTTAGAGATAGAGTTACGCGTCTGCGTAATGTCAACGCCCCCCATGATGCCTTGTTGGCGCGTAGCGTTGTAGCCGTTGTAGTTGACGCGAATGCTATTGTTCCATGAGGGCTTCAAGCCTGGGTTACCCATCGAGATGCTCAAAGGGTTAGAGTCGTCGACTACGGCCAAGAGGTCAGTCATCGAGGGTTGTGATGACGAACCGCGATAGCGAATGTCCAACTGATTGGTCTTTGAGAACTTATAGCGGAAGCGAATCTGCGGCGAAACGTTGAACACGTTGCGTGTTACGACCGTATCGACCTGTGAGGGACGGTTGTAAGCCATGTTGGTGTGTTCGGGGTTGAAGTCAACACCCGCATTGAAGCGAATAGCTTGCGTATTGTAACGCACACCGAGTGTAGCCGTATGGTTGCTATATTTATAGGTGGCGTATTGAGAATTGTTGAGGTCGCGCACGTAGTTCAGTACTTCGTTCAGCGTAGGCACCGTGCCCAATATAGCAGGGCGTTGTGATGAACTGCCGTAAGTGGCGTCGCTATACTTTAAGTCATCCTCGGTAATGGCTTCATAGCCTGCTTTGCCGTAGAGGTCGGCCAACTCATTGAGGTTGTAGCGTGAGCGGTCGCTCTTGTTGTACTTGTAGCTATATTGATAGCGCACCTCGCCAAACCAGTTCTTGCCCAATGGCTCAACGTAGCCCAGACGGAGGCTGTAGTTATAATTGCGTCCAGGAGTAGTGCTGAATTGATTTAAGAAACTATTCTCCTGTCCTTCCTTATTATAGGCAATGCTTGAGATAGAGTAAGAATTGCTCTCGCTCTTGGTGTAACCACCACTGGCACGGAACGAAATGTTACGACCATTTGATGAAAGGCGACGCACTAAGTTCAAGTCGGCATTTACGCTGTGTGACTTACTATCGCCCATTGACCAACGATTGTTGGTGTTGACCATCATGGCATAGAGTTCGGGATTGCGTTGTGCTGCATTCTCAGCGAAGATAGAGTCGAGCGGAGTCGTCATGCCTTCGATAGCGTAGGGATTGCTATTAAACGTGGCCGACATCGAGTGGCCCGTGTTATACGACTCTGAGTAGTTATAGCGCGGCTGGAAGTTGATGTTGGTCATTGAGTCGGGCTGCCACTCTAAGCGCAAACGAGCCATTACATTGGTGCTACCCGAGCGGCTGCTGCTATAACTATTGGCAAATGAGCTTGAACTGCCTGAGGTCAAGAACGTTTCAGAGTTTGACTTCGTAATCGAAGAATTATTATTGTGATTATAGAGCAAGAAGCCGCCTAATTGCAAACGACCAGGCTCGCGCTTTTGCTTACCATTCTCCCACGAGAAGTCAAGGCCAGCGTCCTTCTTGGTAGAAAGGCCACCGCCACCACCGCCAAAGCCACGGGGGCCGCCAAAGCCTTTGTCGTTGGTATTGTTGATAGAACCGAAGGCTGTTACACGCGTATTGTCGGTAAAGCGTGTGCCAAAGAATCGAGCTGAATAGCGGTCGTGACTACCGTATGCCACGTCGAGGTTCGACACCCATGACTCGTTCAGTTCGCGCTTCGTAGAAATGTCGAGCACGGTGGTTTCTTCGCCGTCATCAATACCTGTCTGTTCGGTGTAGTCGCTCTTCTTGTCGTAAGCCTTAATCTTGCTCACGAGTTCGGTGGGCAGGTTCTTCATAGCCGTTTTGGTATCGCCCTTGAAGAAGTCCTTACCATTGATTAAGAACTCTTGCACGGTCTTGCCATTCCACTTAATCGTACCCTCGTCACTTACTTCGACGCCTGGCAGTTGCTTAATGAGCGACTCCAAGGTAGAGCCTGCTGGCACACGATAGGCCGAGGCTGAGAACATCGTGGTGTCGTCCTTCTGCTCTACACGTGCTGCCGTGGCAGTAACGGTGGCTGTGCCCAACACTTTGTCGTTCGACACCATTTGGAGTGTGCCGAGGTCGATAGAGTCTTTCTCAGTCGAGAGTTCTACAATGCGTGTCAAAGGCTTAAAGCCTACATACGAGAGTTTGACGATGTAGCGGCCTGCGTCCTTAGCTTGTAGCTTAAACGTACCGTCATCGTTGGTGGTAGTAGCTGTTACCGCCGTACTATCGGTGTGTAACAACACGGCTGAGGCAAAGTCGACAGCATTCTTTGACTTGCCATCGACGGCCTTTCCTGTCACCACAAATTGTTGTGCCACCGCCGATACGGCCATAGCAAACGATAGGATGAAGAGTAAAATGTTACGTTTCATATATTGTGTTTAGTTTGTTTTCGCTCTTGGTTATATAAATTTCGTTCACACGTAACTATGATACGAAAAGAAGCAAAAAGTTTAACCGCGATTTCTTATTTTACCTTAAAAATCGACGAAATGTCGGTTTTGCTCGACGAAAGCAGAACGAAAAGTTGCACGTTAGTAACTTTGTCGTTACTTTTGTTGCAACGCTTTATACAACACGCCTTATGATAAAATTAGCCAATTATATATCGAAAATCGAGATTTCAAGCCTTTGGAGCGGCCACAAACACATTGTATGGCAATTGCGCCCCGATGTAAACGTGCTGAGTGGCCATAATGGTGCGGGCAAGAGTACGATTCTCAACCGCTTAATTCAGCATCTGCGCACCATTCCCACCACGGGCGAAATACAAGGCAACACGCGCTTAGGCGTGAAGATTGACTTCGACCCGAGCGACGCTACGGGCATTCACTACGATGTCATTCGGAGCTTTGACCGTCAAATGGTGAACTTTAAGAATACTAGCGCCATATCTGACGCACGCATCGTCACGGAACTCGACTGGCAACTTTACCTCATTCAGCGCCGCTACCTCGACTATCAAGTCAATGTGGGCAATCGCATGATTTCGCTCCTTACGAGTGGCGACCCCGAAGCACGCGAGAAGGCCACCGAAGCGGCTAACCTCAAAACGCGCTTTCTCGATATCGTAGACGAACTCTTTGCCGAAACGGGCAAGCGCATTGACCGTCAAAGCAACGAACTCTCATTCATTCAATACGACGAACAGTTGCCTCCTTATTTGCTCTCAAGCGGCGAAAAGCAGATTTTGCTCATTTTGCTCACGGCCCTTACCGAAGACCAACAACACTACGTGCTCTTCATGGATGAACCTGAGGCCAGCCTACACTTTGAATGGCAGAAGAATCTTATCTCATTGGTGCGCGAACTCAACCCCAACGCGCAGGTAATCCTTACTACCCACTCGCCCGCGCTCATCATGGACGGTTGGGAGGATGCCGTGACGGAGGTGGGAGACATTACGATGTAGAACCTAAGTACGCAAAGCTATGAGAAAGGCAGCCTATCGCAAAATGAGAGAGGAACGCTTAAAACGGCAGCAGCAAGGTCGGCCCTATAAGTCACAAAGCGAAAGAGGCTATAACGAAAACGCTTCGCGACAATCCTCTGCCCCTAAGGCCGAGAGGAAGCACTTACCCTTGACCGCTTACCTCAACTCTTCCTACATTCACGCCATGAACCAGTTGGGCGGACAACACGCTCGCCAACGCATAGTGGCTTACGTTGAGAGTTATGACGACGTGTTCTTCTGGAGCAACCTATTGCGTCCGCTCGAGACGGATAAGTACTTCTTTGAAGTAATGTTGCCCTCACGCACCTCATTGTGTAAGGGCAAGAAGATAGCTATGGCCAACGACCTGGGCAACCGCCTCGGCCACTGCATGATAGCCTGCGTCGATGCTGACTATGACTACTTGATGCAGGGGGCTACGCTCACCTCGGCCGAGGTGTGTAACAATCCTTATATATTCCACACTTACGTTTATGCCATCGAAAACTTTCAGTGCTACGCCCCCGGACTGCAAAACGTGTGTGTCATGGCTACGCTGAACGATCACCACATCTTCGACTTCGAGACTTTCCTTCGCAACTACTCCGTCATCATTTGGCCCCTCTTCGTGTGGAACATCTGGTGCTACCGCTATGGCGCGTATAAGCAATTCTCGATGCTTGACTTCTATCACATCGTTCAGCTACAGCAGCTTAACTTCTACCACCCCGAACAGACGCTCGAACATCTTCGCCACTTGGTGAATGCTAAAATCAATCGATTGCAGAAGCAGTTTCCACAAGGACGCACGACCTACAAGCCGCTACGCGAGGAGTTGCTGCAATTAGGACTCACACCCGAAACTACCTATCTATATATGCGCGGTCACGACCTCTTCGACGGCATAGCAAGTCCGCTGCTCAGCATGGTGTGTGAACAACTGCGGCGAGAGCGCGAACGCGAAATCCGTCACTTGGCCGAACACAGTGTGCAGATGCAAAACGAACTTTCGGCTTATCAGAATGCTACGGGCAGTATAGAAGAGATGCTGCGCAAGCACACCTGCTTTACGGACTGCCCACAATACAAACGCATACAGAACGATGTGCGACAACTTATCGCACAACTCGAAGCAACACAACAAACAACGACGAATGACAACACTGAAAATAAAGAACATGGTATGCAGCCGCTGCATCATGGCGGTGACGGAAACGTTGGCGCAACTCCGCTTAACGCCTAAGAGTGTTGCTCTGGGCGAGGCGCAGGTGGCCGAAGTGCTCACCCCCGACCAAGTGAAACAAGTAGCAGAGGCGTTACACAAAATTGGCTTTGAATTGGTCATAGACAAGAAAGTCCAATTGGTGGAAGACATTAAGCAAGCAATTATTGCCATAGCACGCACCGAATCTGGAGTGCTTTCTGCTTCGTATAGTACCTTGTTGGCCGAAAAGTTAAAGACGGACTATGCTACGTTGAGCCGCTTATTTGTAGCCGCCGAAGGACGCACTATTGAAAAGTTCTACCTACTGCAACGCATTGAGTACGTAAAGGAACTCATCGAATACGGCGAGTTGAGCATGAAAGAGATTGCTTGGCGTACGGGCTTTTCGAGTGTTGCTCACCTCTCGCGCCAATTCAAGCAACTCACCGGACTCACGCCTACGGCCTATCGCGACCTTGGCGCGTCGAACCGCAAGGGATTGGACAAGATATGAAGCATTTTCTCTTCCAATATAAATGGTGGATAACCGTCGTAACGGTGGTGGGAGTGCTGACGATACTTTTCTTCCTCGACCCTTCGCATTACGTATTGATGCCCAAATGTCCGTTCAAGCTCATCACGGGTTGGTCGTGTCCAGGTTGTGGCATTCAGCGTTGCTTGCATGCCCTAATGCATGGCCGTTGGGGCGAAGCGTTGCATTATAACTACTTCCTTGTCTACTCTCTGCCCTATTTTCTGACCGTAGTCTACACAGAGTGGGGCACAAAGGGCATACGCCAGCAACGTTTCAAACGCATTTTTGAAGGTCGCGAAGCCGTTACCCTTTATTGCGTATTATTTATCGTATGGGGAATAGTTAGAAATGTCCTAAAACTATAGCACTTTCTTACAAGTGCAAGCGTAAAAGTATAAGAGGGTGTGTCAAAATGAGAACTCATAAAATCTCATTTTGACACACCCTCTTTGTTGGCTCACACATAGTAACCTATTCAATAATGTCTATTACATCATAAAAGCAGAATTTTCAGAACACCCCTTTACAATCTTTTGTGTAATATTTCAAAATCGAGAATAAGGGAGTTTACTCTTCCGTTTTAATCTTCCACTCAGCAATGGTGCGTTGTTGACTGTCAAAGCTGATGCCAATTTTGACCAATCGTTTGCCATTTGAAGTGTAGGGAATCATATAGCCCTTCTCGTCAATTTGCTTTAAAGC
>JBNMKQ010000064.1:0-13331 GCA_050874425.1 Alloprevotella sp. | reverse complement strand
GAGGCAAGGCCTTCATACATATTTATATTGCTGCTACGATTCATAGTACAAAGGTACTAATTTTTGTAATCATGTATCGTTTAGCAACGATTTTGGGTTAGTATCCGTACACCCTCCCCACAGGGTTTGTCGGTTGCGCCACTTTTCACAACCGATATGCACATACTCAACCCAACTATCGCGTAAAAAATTCGTTTTCAGTTGGATATAGTCATGGCATATACAAATTTGTTAATTTTTTATTATCGTATACTGCCCGCCAAACTTACGAGAAGAAAAGGTATGACCTTCACTTGTTAGAACGTCAAACAGGGTGGGGGGATGCGACCAGTCAACCCACCATAGGAGCTCTTCCTTCTGAGGCCGAATGGATGCGCAATGAGACTTTCGACCCTCAAAATAGCTATACCTACAATCGTAAGCCGATTGAGAATGAGCTGCAACTTTATGTTAGTGCCAATACTTCTATCAAAGGAGGAAAGGCTGTAATTAACTCTTACCTAAAGTTGCCCGTAGCTTTGGTTCAACAACGCTTAGATTATCAGCGTGACACTTACGATGCCTTTACACATCGACATGATTACACGTTTAATCCTACAGCAAGATTTCGCTATACGCGAACGGACAAGGGATATACTGACGTAGAAGTAATCTACAACATGAGTGAAACGCTCCCTGACTTGCTCGATCACCTTCTCACTTTGCCAGACACTTACGACCCACTCAACACCTACGTAGGTAATACGGCATTGAAACGCGCACAGTCACACAATTTGGAGGTAAGATTTTCTAAACATGGACAAAAGGGGAATAATTACATTACCCGTTCTCTTAATGCCAACTATAACTACGTGCACAATGCCATAGCGCGTGGCTTCACTTATGACCCTACTACTGGCAAGCGTACCTTTATGCCACAAAACGTGAATGGTAATCAATTTGCTAACGTCGGATATGATACGTACATGTATTTAGGAAAGCAAGAAAAAATTCAATTTCTTAGTAAAACAAACCTTGGTTGGCAACATGGTGTTGACTTGATTACCATTGTCAATGAAAGTAATTTGCCTACTAAAAGCGTTGTTGAGAATTGGAGTGTTCAACAAAAGATTGGGGTTGCTTATTTCTTTACTCAATCTACCTACCTCTCCGTTTCAGGAGGGGTGAGCTACAATGCAGCACGTTCACAAAAAGACTATTTTGTCAATCAAGATGTGTGGTCTTACCAATATGGTGTTACGCTAAAAGCTACATTGCCTTGGGACATCAAGCTTTCGACCGACCTAAAGGTATACGGCAATCGTGGATTTACCGATCCTGCTGGCAACAAGGACAAGTTGGTGTGGAATGCTCGTCTTTCGCGCTCTATCAAGCGACCCAACCTGACGTTTATCATCGATGGCTTTGATATGCTTCATCAACTTTCTAATCGTAGTTTCACTATCAATTCACAGGGACGTACCGAAATCTATCGCAATGCGCTCCCTTCTTACTTCCTCGCTCACGTTATCTGGCACTTTAATAAGCCCAGAAAGCAAACAGGGGCGAATTGATTGAGAAACAAGGGCCTCTCCCCCTACCCCCCTCCCCCACAGGGGAGGGGGAACAGATTACCTTTACTTGCTGCGTTTCTAACTGAAATCCAACAGAAAACTCAAAAAGCAAAAGTAACTTGTTCCCCCTCCCCTGTGGGGGAGGGGGGTAGGGGGAGAGGCCGCTACAAAAAAAGAGGTTTTACCAACAATGGTAAAACCTCTTTTGCAAGCCTGAAAAAGTGACTCCGTTGGGGCTCGAACCCAAGACCCACGCCTTAGAAGGGCGTTGCTCTAATCCAACTGAGCTACGGAGCCTACGCTTTTCGAGTTGCAAAGGTAATGAAAAAACTATAAAGCACAAATTTATTGCGTAAAAAGTTAAGCTACGGCCTTAAATATGTGTTTTTTAAGGAAGAAGTATAAACGTTTTTTTGGCGGACGCACTTTAGAAGTGTACGACCAATTCAACTACCGCCTTGTCGCGCTCTGAGGGCTTAGCCAAGGTAAGGTCATCGTAGAAGTACTTTTCGTAGTTGAGGCGAATGTCGGCTAGGACCTTCTTGTTCATGGCCATGCTGAGTGTTACACCACCTGTCACACGTTGGCGCCGCGCATCAGTGAGTTTGAGTTTTCCCTCGTCGGTGAGTGTACCGTCACTGTGATTGTCCATCATATCATAACGAGCTAAGAAACTCACCTTGCTAAAAGCTTTCTTCAGCGGTAAGTCGTAGCAAGCAAAGGCATCCCAAGCGTTGACGTTGTTAAATGCCTTGTTCTGATAGTGTTTGCGCAGATATTCGGCCTCGAGTGTCCAGCGGTCGCGGTGGAAGGTAACGCCACCGTCGTATAGGTACGTGTTAATGCCGTTGGGCGAAATCTTTTGTACAGAAGCCTCCAATGTGAGACCACAAGATAAGAAGTATTGTGCCTTAGCAGAGAAGTTAAACTCCTTCGTCCAATAGTTCTTTTGATTAGTCAGTCCAGAGCCATTAAATGCACCTGCCTCTAAGACCAAGGGAACCTTGTTGAAAGTATAATCACCATAAACACCGACATCGCGTACGTTGCCCACTTGTTTGGCTATAAACGAACGGTTAGCGAAATATTGCTTATGCGGTGATCGGTGAGCATCGATACTGAAGGGAACACGCATCTGACCAATGCGGAGGGCCAACCCCTTTGTGGGCAATACGCCTGCATAAGCATCAAGCATCTTGATTTGTCCCTCGTCCGAAAGGTCGATTTCGGCCTTATAGTTAACAATCGGTGTAACGAAACCGTCTAAAGCCACGCGAGCGGTGCGTACCTCAAAGCGGCTTTCCTTCTCGTTGGTCTGATATTCCATCTTACCACGAATCGTTCCGCTAACTTTGGGTAGGTAGTCAAACTTCTTAGTCTTTACGGAGTCAGTGTTATCAGCCAATGCAAGAGCAGAAAAACTTATAAAGAAAAGGGCGGTGAGTAAAGTCTTCATCTAGAAATAGTAAAATAGGCGAGGCCTCACGCAAGGGTGATGCCTCGCCAGATAATCGTGTTAATTAGAGTTGTTGACGGAAGTTTTGTTGGGTGATGAGCAAAGTCTCTAATTCAATCACCAATTGCTGTAACTCTTGTGCCATGTGAAGTACGAGGGTGAAAGAGTTGAGGTTATTGTTTTCGCCTTGAATGGCAACACCAATGTTTTGAATAAAGTCTTCAACGTGCTTTTTCGCTTCATTGTAGTTGTTTACCAATGTATCATTTTCAAAAGCGCGCTGATTACGTAAGTTGTCAGCCACCTTGTTCATGAGCAATACGACTTCGTTGCGAACGCCGCAGAAGTGCTCTGCTACTTCAGTGTCAATGGGGCTAAAGTTATTGTCAACGTGTTCGCGTGCAGGTTCGGCCATGCGAATGAGTCCGTAAAGCATCTGTCGCAGCGAATTGTGAATCAAGTGGAAGTTCGTACTAAGGCGAATGGCTGCAACAGGTGGTTGAGAGCGACGTAAGCAAATCGTTTCGCGACGACGCAGGCTCTTTAGCGTGCGTTTCTCTTGATTGAGGTCACGTAGAGAGTGGCGCAACGGACGGAGTGATTCGGTGAAGAGACCATTGCTACTTTCGGTGAGCGCATTGGCATACTTGTCGAGCGTCTCGGCAATGCTCATATTCATGTGGCGCGCCAACATCGGGATGATAGCCTTACGGTCTTGCTCGGCCAACATCTGCTGGAAGAGAATGTCACCCTCTTGCAGTTCCTTTTGCTTCTTGCTAAAGCGTTGCTGACTGTGAATGATACTGTAAATGCCAGCTGCTACAATCATCACAACGGCTACGACACCACCAAAGTTCATGGCCATGGCTACAAGGAAGCAAGCCGTAAAGGCTACACCAGCTGTGATGAACCAACCACCAATAACGGTGAGTACACCTGTGATGCGGAACACGGCACTTTCGCGCCCCCAAGCGCGGTCGGCCAATGACGAACCCATGGCTACCATAAAGGTGACGAACGTAGTTGAAAGGGGAAGTTTGAGTGAAGTACCTAAGGCAATGAGTAGAGAAGATACGACTAAGTTGGTAGAAGCGCGACACATATCGTAAGCAGCTTGATTGTCAACAGCCTCTTCAGGCACTTGGAAACGACTCTCAACGAAACGTGCCACGGGGGCGGGAGTGACATTAGCGATAGTGGTGCCAATAGAGTTGCCCCAACGTACTAAGCTGCGAGCCACTTTTGAAGAACCAAACATCTCTTCGCCCTCATTCTTGCGTGAGAGTCCTACTTCCGTTTCAGTCACTTTGCGTGCCTTCTTAGAAGTGGCAAGGGCAAAGACCATGATAGCACCTGCGGCGACTAAGAAGTAAATAGGCGTTTTGGCCGATTCGGCCAGTGATGACATCATAAAGGCATTGGGCGCGAGGCCTGTACCATTCGTCGTAAAGTCGCAGTAAGAAGAGAAACCTGCCAAGGGCACACCAATAAAGTTGACTAAGTCGTTGCCAGCGAAGGCGGTAGAAAGGGCCAATGTACCAATCAATACAATCACGCGGAAAACGTTTACCTTCAGCGTGTGCAGTATCTGCATGACAATCGTTGCTACGACAAAGATGCAACCAAGGATAGTAAGAATGTGAGTGTGAATGTAGTCCTTTACGTCAGTGCTCATAAACGAGAGGTCTTTCAATCCCTTGAATAACATAAAGTAAAGAATGGCCGTAATGGCAATGCCGCCGAAGATGCCAATCTTATAACGTATGTTTTTGGCAATACTAAACGTAAAGACGATACGCGTAAGGTATTGAATAAGTGAACCAAAGATAAAGGCTATGGGTACGCTGAGGAAGATACCCATGATTACTTCTAACGCCTTTGACGTGTTTAAGTAATCAGCCATGCTGAGGCTGGTATCGCCGCCAGCTACCTTTAACATCGTAAAGGCAAAGGCTGCACCTAAGAGTTCGAACACCATCGAAACGGTGGTGGACGTTGGCATACCGAAAGAGTTGAAAATGTCGAGCAACACGATATCGGTCACCATTACAGCCAGATAGA
The DNA here is from genome assembly GCA_050874425.1 of Alloprevotella sp. Classification (GTDB taxonomy): domain Bacteria; phylum Bacteroidota; class Bacteroidia; order Bacteroidales; family Bacteroidaceae; genus Alloprevotella. The sequence goes on along the minus strand of JBNMKQ010000064.1, from coordinate 8,261 downwards.
TGTACATGACATCTTGAAAACTAAAATACTGTGGGGTGAAGATGCCATGTCGAGCAATGTCCATCATACCATTGCTCAATACGCAGCCACAAAATACACCTATGCCGGCAATGACTACCAGCGAGCGAAATTTGGCTGCCCTTGATCCAATGGCAGAGTTTAAGAAATTCACCGCATCATTGCTCACGCCTACCCAGAGGTCGAATGCGGCAAGAATGAATAGGAATATGACCATTCCTAAGTACATCCATTCCATACTTTTGCAATTTTAATTAATTGTGTGTTGATTTATTATTTGTGTGCAAAAGTACGATGCTGATGTTGTGAGTTTATTACAAAGCTGTTAAGTTTGTGTTAAGACGGATAAACTGCAATTGGGCCTCTCCCCCTAACCCCCTCTCCTTGAGGAGAGGGGGAATAAGTAACCTTTACTTGCTGCGTTTCTAGTCGAGAACCAACAGAAAGCTCAAGAAGTAAGAGTGACTTATTCCCCCTCCCCTGTGGGGGAGGGAGTTAGGGGGAGAGGCCCAATTGCAGTTTATCGTTCTTTTTTATCGTTTTTAAGTGTAAACAAAAATTCGAGACCGCCCTCTTTGCGGTTGCGTACGGCGATGTCGCCATGGTGGAAGGTAACGGCATTGCGCACGATAGAGAGACCTAAACCAGTACCACCATTATCGCGCGTGCGTCCTTCCGTTACACGATAAAAACGCTCAAATAGTCTCGGTAAATGTTCTTCGGCTACTCCTATGCCCGTGTCGTAAACCGAGAAGTAAAGGTAGTCGGGCGTGATGTTGTAGCAATTGATGTGAATCTCTTTTCCCGCGCCAGCATAGCGTAGACTATTTTCCATTAAATTGCGGAAGATAGAATAGATGAGCGAATAGTTGCCATAAATGTTCAAGTCGTCTGGCAGTGAGGTAAAGAGCTGCATGTGCGTTTGATTAAATTGTGCATGAAGATCTTCTTGCGCGTCGGCTACGACGTGTGCGATGTTTACCTCCTCGCGTGGCATCAGTTCGGCCGCCTCTTCTGTCTTTGTGATGAGAGCCACATCGCGAATAAGGTCTGTTAATCTTTCAATCTGCGTGTAAGCCTTTTCAAGAAAATAGGTTTTACGTTCCGCGCTGAGGTCGGGGTGATTAAGAATCGTTTCGATATAACCTCGAACGCTGCTAACGGGGGTGCGCAACTCGTGCGTGATATTGTTACTCATCTGTTGCTTCAATTTCTTGTTTTTTTCGGCCTTTGTGATGTCAGCCAATGAAAGTTCAAAACTTCCGTCGCTATAGATGAGTAATTGTACGCTGAAAGTAGTGCTGCCAGCTTGCAAGTTGAAACGAAAGATGGGAGCTTCTTCTGCTATCGATCGGGTGCCTTTATTAAGTTCGACAAATTCGCGTGCAGGGGCAAAGGATTTGTTTTGCCATATTGCATCAACATTGGGGGTAGGGTGGTCGAGCAAAAGGTTGACATATTGCGTGAAGCGCGGATTGGCGTAAATGTGTTGACAATTAGGGGTGAATATGGCAATACCCTCTTCGAAGTAGTGAAAGTGACGCATGAGTCGTTCACGCTCTAATGAAATCTGTTGACTAGATTCCTCCAATTGCTTATATTTAAGCATAATAGCGCGTCCGATTTCGCCTAATTCCGAGTGTGGAAAGTTGATATGGTCGTAGTCCACTAGTCCTCGGTCGGCCGATTGCATAAAGTTACGTAAGCCTGATACGGCTTTGCCAAAGCGGTCGGAAATGTGAATGAGTATGACTAACGCAATTGGAAAAAGCATGAGAACGAACCACAGGAATATGTTGTCCGCCTTCATAAAATTTTGTACAGTTGCGTCGTAGGGTAGAGCTACACGCACAATATAGTGTGTATAGTCTTTTGCGTAATAAAAGTATTCGCGATGGTCGGTTTCTGATACGCGAATGTCATTGCCGTCAGTGCTATTAATGGCAGCCTTTACTTCAGGACGACTCAAGTGGTTACCCATCTCGACAATGTTGTGGTGGGTAGATTCAAAGCAAACGTCACCTCGTCGATTGATAACGGTTAGGCGCAAGTCTTTGGGCAGCACTTGTGTGATTTGTTGCAGGCTGATGGTGTCGTTGCCTTCGTATTGGGTGTCAACGGCTTCGGCTACCATGTCGGCATAACTGCGTAAGCGCGAGTCAAGTAGGTCGCGTTTATATTGTCGCTCGCGATTGTATTGGAAGACGACAAGCAGTGTCGTAAATATAGCGAAAAGGAGGGTGAAGTTGAGTAGCAGTTTTTGCTTGTAACTCAGTTGTCTCATAGTTCAAAACAGTATCCGTAGCCTTGTCGGTTGTTAATATGATAAGCGTTGCTGCCTAATTTATGGCGTACGCGTGCAATGTGTACGTCAACGGTTCGGTCTAACACGTAAGAGGCACCATGCCATACCGTAGCTAAGATTTCAGCACGTGTAAAGACGCGGCCAGGCTCTTTGGCCAGCATGCTAAAGATGCCAAACTCTTTGGGCGAAAGACGAATGTTCTCATCATCGCTAAAAACCATCTTTTTAGCAAAGTCGATGGTAAGATTGCCTACCTTCAGCACTTGAGGGGTATTGTTATCTTTCGTGCGGCGCAATACTGCTTTGATGCGTGCCAAGACTTCGTGCAGCGAAAATGGTTTAGAGATATAGTCATCTCCTCCGGCCGAGAAGCCAGTGAGTAAGTCGTTCTCTGTATCTTTGGCTGTAAGAAAGATGATGGGAGTATTAAGTTTAAGCTCGTTGCGTAATATGTTCGCCATGCGAAAGCCAGACATACCGCCCAACATGACATCAAGCAAGATGAGATTGTGGTCGGGTGATAACTTTTCAAGCGCTTCTTCGGCTGATTCGGCAGTGTCAACTTCGTATCCTTCACATTCAAGGTTGCATTGAAGAATTTCGCGCAAGTCGGGTTCGTCGTCTACGACAAGTATTTTGTAAGCCATACTTTTTTGTTAATATTTATTTTTGTTGCAATATTACGCATTTCTATAATTCTGTGGTAAGGACAACTTGTTAAGATTTTGTGAAAGTATAGCATAGTCTTAATGTAAACGGCACTTGGGGTCTCCCCCCTAACCACCTCCCTAGTAGGGGAGGGGGTAAGGGGAAGGCCCCAATTTGTAAATTCCTATTTTGTCAATTTTTCGATAGCTTGGTCAACACGGCCAAAGTTGAACTTTTTCCATGTGGCGTCCATGAGCGCTTTCACCTGTTCGTTGCAAAGATTGCCGATGCTGCCAGCGTGGGTGTGGTGAATGTCTTTGTTGGGCGTGAAGCGTCCTGCTTCGATGTCAAGACCCACCTTCTTGTAGGCATCACGGAAGGGCATTCCTTCGGCAGCGAGGCGGTTCACCTCTTCGACAGAGAACATGGCGTTGTAGCGCTCGTCGTCAAGAATGTGGTCGTTAACACGAATGCGTTCAATAATATAGGTTGTCATGTGAAGGCAATCAATCAAGCGATCGAAGGCAGGCAGAAAAGCCTCTTTCAGTTCTTGCAAATCGCGGAAGTAGCCGCAAGGCAAATTATTCATGATGAGTGTCATCTCTTGCGGCAAAGACTGCAAGCGATTCATGCGAGCACGGATAAGTTCGAATACGTCAGGGTTCTTTTTGTGAGGCATAATGCTCGACCCTGTAGTACATTCATCGGGTAGCTTGATGAAACCAAAATTCTGTGAGTTGAACATGCAAGCATCAAAGGCCAATTTGGCTACAGTACCAGCTACGCTTGCTAAGGCAAAAGCCACGTTACGCTCCATCTTACCACGTCCCATCTGCGCATACACCACGTTATAGTCCATAGAGTCGAAACCTAAAAGGTCGGTGGTCATTTGGCGATTGAGCGGGAAGGAAGATCCGTAGCCCGCAGCCGACCCTAATGGGTTGCGATTGGTAAGTCGGTAGGCCGCTTCAATGAATAGCATGTCGTCCGTCAAACTTTCGGCATAAGCTCCAAACCAAAGGCCGAAGCTGGAAGGCATGGCCACTTGTAGGTGAGTATAGCCAGGCATGAGTACCTCTTTATAGCGTTCGCTCTGCTTTTGCAACTCGTCGAAGAGTTGACGAACGGCTTCGGCCACTTCGCGTAACTTCTGACGGGTGAAGAGTTTCAAGTCGACCAATACTTGGTCATTACGCGAACGGCCAGAATGAATTTTCTTACCCATGTCGCCTAAAGCACGTGTCAGCATGAGTTCTACTTGAGAGTGAACGTCCTCAATGCCGTCTTCAATGACAAATTTTCCCTCAAGGGCCGTGTGATATATTTTCTTTAGTTCACTGAGCAAGGGTTGTAACTCATTGTCGGCAATAAGGCCAATGCTATGTAACATCGTAACGTGAGCCATTGACCCTAATACGTCGTAAGGAGCAAGGTAAAGGTCAAGTTCACGGTCGTGACCTACGGTGAATTTGTCTATCTCGTCAGTTACTTGTACTGATTTTTCCCAAAGTTTCATAAGTTAAAGCGTTGTTTTGTAATAGATTATAGCCCTTTTCGAATTGACAAAATAACGTGTTAAGTACTAGACTCCTTTCGTTTTGTTTCGTGCTAGGTGCTATCCGTTTACTTCAATTGGTGCAAAGGTAACGTTTTTGTAGAAAAATGTGGCTTTTCGATGAGCTTATTTGTGACGAATAGGTTTAAACTATAATGACGCTATATAAACATATTTTATTAAATTTGCACGCATGGACAATCCACGAACACCACACATATTAATTATATATACTGGGGGGACAATCGGAATGATTGAAAATCCCGAAACGGGTGCGCTCGAAAATTTTGATTTTGAGCAGTTTAAGCATTACGTGCCAGAGTTTAAGCAGTTCAATTACCACATTGATGCTTTAGCCTTTGACCCTCCCATCGACTCAAGCGATATGGAGCCGCGCTATTGGATAAAAATGGCCCATATCATAGCCGACCATTATGAGAGCTATGACGGCTTTGTATTGTTACATGGCACCGACACGATGGCTTATACCGCTTCGGCTTTGAGCTTTATGTTGGAAAACTTGGGCAAACCTGTTATTATTACGGGCTCTCAGTTGCCTATAGGCCAGTTGCGTACAGACGGTAAGGAAAACCTTTTGACGAGTATAGAGATAGCAGCAGCTCGCGATGCCATGGGGCGTCCCATGGTGCCTGAGGTATGCATATTCTTTGAAAGTAGACTGATGCGTGGCAATCGTACTACCAAGATTAATTCCGAAGGGTTTAATGCATTCCGTTCGTTCAACTTGCCTTCGTTAGCTCATGCGGGGATACACATCAAGTACGAGAGTCACTTAATTCGTCAGCCGCGTCCTGATGCTCCGTTTCATCCTCATTACCTAATGGATAACAATGTGATGATACTTACTATCTTCCCAGGTATCCGCAAGGAGGTGGTCGACACGATGTTGAACGTACCAGGGCTACGTGCCGTTGTGATGAAAACGTTTGGCGCAGGTAATGCACCACAGAAAGAATGGTTTGTAGATAGCATTCGCCGTCTTGTCAATCGTGGTGTGATTGTAGTAAACATTACGCAATGTTATAAGGGTACGGTTGAGATGCGCCGTTACGAAACGGGATTGCAACTCTTGCAGGCTGGGGTTATTAATGGATATGACTCAACGGTTGAGGGTATGATAACGAAGTTGATGTTTTTGTTGGGACATGACTATCCTCATAACGAAATCATACGTTTGATGAATAAGAGCATTGCGGGCGAAATTACGGTATAGGCTATTTCTAAAATAACGTAGTTTTACGTTTTAAGATTATAAGGTTATAAAGTTAGTCCTGTTGGTTATCAACGTGTAACTTTATAACCTTATAATCTTAAAACGTAAAACTACGTTATTTTAGAAATAGCCATAATTACATTTTAATTGGCTTCTTGTTAGTTTTAAAACAAAAAAATACAATTTTTTCTATGTATAAATTGCTGATAACTCTTGTAAGTACAACCTTTCTCCTTGTGTCGTGTGCTACTCAGGTGGAACATCCTGATGCTACCATGCGTTATGCTAGTTTGCTCACAATGCAAGAGGAAGATAGCTTTACGGTGGCTCGTGTTGCCGACCCATGGCATAAGGGGCGGACAATGGCTACTTACGTGATGGTGGCGGATAGTTTGCCTTTGCCCCATTCGTTGCCAAAGGGAACGATCGTTCGCACCCCTTTGAAACGGGCGGTTGTCACCTCATCAGTACACGCAGCCTTGTTGCTCGACTTGCAAGCAGCTCATTGCATGGTGGGAGTGACGGACGTAGATTATATCGTGAGTCCGTCATTAAAGGCATATTTGCAGCAACACGCTGAGGTGCAAAATATGGGTAGTATGTTGACCCCCGACGTAGAGCGCTTTAAGGCTTCACATACCGATGGACTATTGGTGTCTCCTTTCGAAAACGATGAAAATGGGGCGTTGCGCTCAGTAGGCTTTACGTTGATAGCATGTGCTGATTATATGGAGACTTCGCCTCTTGCACGTGCAGAGTGGATGCGCTTCTATGGTCGATTGTTTGGAGTAGCACAGCGGAGTGACTCTCTCTTTGTGACAGTTGAAAAGCAGTACAATGACCTTAAACAACAGGTTGCGAAGCATTTAAGCAAACATCCCACTGTGTTCTGTGACTTAAAGATGGGAAATGCGTGGTATCAGCCCGGCGGATCAAGTACTTTGGGACAACTTATAACTGATGCAGGAGGACATTATCTCTGGGACGATCGAAAAGAAAGTGGAAGCCTTGCACTTGACTTAGAGAGTGTATATGCACGTGCTTATGGCGCTGATATATGGTTAATAAAGTATGGTCAAGCACATGATATGACTTATCAGCAAATGCAGCATGACTGTGGACAATATACGCAGTTTAAGGCATGGAAACAGCATAAGGTATGGGGGTGTAATACCTTTAAAATTCCATACTTCGAAGAAGTGCCTTTCCACCCAGATTGGCTATTGCATGACCTCATACAGTTAATGGGGACTGCCAAAGTTTCTCCTGCTCCAAAGTCCTATTATACTCCTTTACGATGAAAATAACCCTTCCTTTACTTTTGTTGCTTTGTTTCCTATCGCTTTTGGTGGGTAGTGTAAGTTTGTCGTTCCAAGAGGTTGTAAACGCATTATTGGGTGGGGGAGATGATATGGCCCGTTTTGTAGTCATAGAGTCGCGCTTGCCACAAATGATAACGGCAGTTTTGGCAGGTATCGCACTGTCAGTAAGTGGACTTGTGATGCAAACCCTCTTTGCTAATCCTTTGGCTGACCCTGCTTTGTTGGGCATTAATAGTGGAGCTTCATTGGGGGTGGCCTTAGCCATGTTATTATTAGGAGGGAGTTGGGCGGTAGGAAATACCATAGTTTCAGGTCTTGGCCTAACCATATTGTTTGCCTTTATGGGGGCTTGTGCGGTAATAGCCTTGCTTTTGGTTTGTAGTCATTATTTGCGTGGAAATCTGGCGTTGTTAGTAGTTGGTGTGATGTTAAGTTTTGTCCTTTCCGCTATTATTTCATTGCTCAGCTTTTATGCTTCTGCCGATGGTGTGCGTGGTTTTGTAGTGTGGGGTATGGGGGACTTCTCGGGCGTTGTCCTTACGCGTTTGCCATTCATGGCCTTCATGGTTCTTTTACCTTCATTGGGCATATGGGCTTGTAGTCGTTCGCTCAATGCTTTGTTATTAGGTAGTGATTATGCAGCTAACTTGGGTATACGTGTACAACGCGTTCGCACGCTATTATTATTGCTAACAGGATTGTTAACGGCCACTGTTACTGCTCTGTGTGGCCCCATTTCATTTATAGGTTTAGCTGTTCCTCACATGGCACGTTTGCTCGTTCGTTCTGCCAATCATCGGCGTCTCGTACCGCAAACGATTGTCATGGGAGCTATTGTGGCAGTTCTTTCTCTTATATTATCTCACTTGCCAGGTGAACGGGGTGTCTTGCCGCTTGCAGCTATCACCCCTTTTATGGGTGTGCCAATGGTGGTGTATATCTTGATGAGGAGAAGATAATGTTAAGGCTATTTCTAAAAATATTGGGTCTATGTTGATTCGTGTGGATAATATTGCATTTAATGATATGTACAAACTGCAATTTGATGCGGCCTCTCCCCCTAACCCCCTCCCCTACAGGGGAGGGGGAATAAGTCACTCTTACTTCTTGAGTTCTCTGTTGGTTCTCAACTAGAAACGCAGCAAGTAAAGGTTACTTATTCCCCCCTCCCCTGTGGGG
>JBNMKQ010000063.1:0-13372 GCA_050874425.1 Alloprevotella sp. | reverse complement strand
CAAGTAAAGGTTACTTATTCCCCCTCCCCTGTGGGGGAGGGGGTTAGGGGGAGAGGCCACAGTTTATCGTGCTCTTCCCTACATACGAAAACTGCCTACCCAACGCGTGTGCGTTAGGTAGGCAGTTTTCTATTCCTTTCTTAAAGTAGAAGAGAGATTAATCTTCCTCTACAGTGTCCCATTCGTCAGCCCAACCGCGCTCGTCAGAGAGCTGCTCTTGGTTTGACACTTCATTGTGCAAGCTTGCACCCAAAATCTGCGACTCCAATTGCAAGCGAATTACGTTTGCTTGCGGAGTTGTATAGGTCTTTTTCATATATATTGATTTGTTATTATTTCGTTGCTTTTACTTTACCAACACCTTCTGACCATTCATAATGTAAACGCCCTTGGCTGCACCTTGCAAGCTATTGATGCGACGGCCGTTGAGGTCGTAGATGATGGTTGATTGAGTAGCAGGCTTAACAATGGTGTTAATACCTGTTGTTACACCATGAGTGAGGTCTGCAAGAGAGAAGCCACGGCTTTGGCTGAGTAAACTTTCACCTTCAATAGCGAGGTATGCTTTGTGAGCGCCATTGGTAAAGGCTGCACCATTTTCGTTACCCCAATAGAAACCAAGGTTGTTACCGTCGTTGTTGTAAGAGAGTTTGTAGTACTTCACGTCTGTGCCTTCTACACTTGTTGTTTCAGCCTTGTCTGAGCCATGAAGTTTATTGTCGGCAGGTGTCAATTCTGTTGACTCAGCAACAAGTGTATAGTACTTATCAGCAGCACCTTCTACAACCAATGCTGTCTTAGCAGGAACAACGTCACCAGCTGTGTAGGCTTCGTTCATAACGAGTGAAGTACCTTCGTTGCCCGTAATGGTATAGCCCTTTACGCCCTCAGGCATGGTGTAAGCCTTTGAAGAATAATAGGTGCCATAACCAGCTTCGGTAATCTTAAAGCTTCCAACACCTGCGTAGGTTGTGAGTTCAAGGTCGTCGACACGGACATTATCTTTAGTTATATCATTTTTCAAAGTAATGGTGAGGCTTGTTGCACCTTCATTCAAAGCCATAATGTATTTATGCACATATAACTTGTTTGAGCCTTCTGCATCTGCTGAAATAATTACTGCATTATCTACTGAAGCAGCAAATTGGCCTTTCGTTTGGTTGGCCTTAAACGTAAGAAACAAGCCCTCGCTCGCTCCCTTAAGATCATTAATTGTTATGGTAAGAGAACCACCACCCTTAGCTACTAGAATCTCTGGTGATGTACCACCTGCTATATTTTGTAGGTAAATCTTAGTACCAGAACCTGTGCAAACATACGTTGCATTTTCACCTTTAGTTGGTTTTGCACCACTGCTAAACCCACTCCAATCTTCTGACCAAATAACAACAGGCGCATCACCTTGTTCGGTATAAGTAGCAGTAGCGATAGGGCTATATTCATAAGTTGTACCATTCGTAGCATACGATACGGCTTTCAAAGTGGTAGCAGCAGAGATCTGAATAGGTTCGGTATAAATCTCTGTAGCATTATTCTCCCAGCTTGGAACAGTGCCATCGAGCGTATAGAGAATAGCCTCAGCAGCAGTAGCTTCAGTTGAAAGCGTTACTGTGAAAGGAGCAGTAAAGAACTTTGTTGCCTCGCTGATAGTAGGAGCAGGAAGTTCCAACTTATATTCTTTGGTAACGACATCGCTCTCTTCGCCATTGCTTGATACGGCAATGGCCTTTACCGTAGTAGAGTGGGTAATGCTGATAGGAGCCTCGTAGAGTTCACCAACCTCGTTCTCGTAAGAAGGAGTCGTTCCATCAGTAGTGTACATAATCATCTCTGCATCACTACCTGCTGAAAGTGTAAGGTCGAACTTGTCAGAGAAAGACTTCGAGTCAACACTGAATGTGGGAGCGGCAACTGAAGAGCCTGAAGAAGGAGTGTAGGTTATTTCAATGGACTTGATATACGTAGCTTTTTTTTCAAATGACTCTATAGCTATCACTACATCCCCAGAATTCGAACCACTAAAAGTATAATTCTTTACATCTGTTGCATCAGTAAGTTTCTCTGTTCCAAAAGAAACTCCACCTACTGAGACTGTATAAGATGTAATACCTCCAGAAGCTGTTGAAGCACTTACAACAACCTTGGTTATGACACCTTGTATACCTGAAGTTGTTAACTTAAAATTAGTCAAAGGATTTTTTTTATTAGAACTGCCAAATTGCATTCCCTTAGTAGCATCGAATCCCAGATAAGGGATAATGCCCGAAGTTGTCCAGCTGACATCACCCAACTTCTGTGTTTCAAAATTCTCTTTACTTGTTGTTGAAGTTTTCTTAAACACAGCACTTGTAAAGGTGTACTTGTACGTGTCAGCCCAAACATTTCCACCCCCAACTATTGCCAACAGGCAAATGACGAGGAGCGTTTTGAGAGAAAGTAAATTTGTTCTCATAAAGCTATAAAGTTTTTTAGTTAAATACACTGCAAAGGTAGATAGATATTTAATGATTTACAACTAATAACGCAGAAAGAGAGCAAATAAAAGGTAAAAAGGGAAAGTTTTTACTTACTTTGTGTAAAATAACCCACCACTATGGCTTTAAATCATTACATTTGTTGCAACCACAATAAAAAAATTACAAAATTATGACAAAGCAAGAACTTATGCAACGTGCCATCGACTTGGCCGTTGAGAATGTGCGCAATGGGGGTGGCCCCTTTGGCGCTGTGATAGCTCGTGGGGGTGAGATTGTAGCGGAGGGCGTCAACCGCGTTACTTCCCAACACGACCCTACGGCGCATGCTGAAGTGCAGGCTATTCGCAAGGCTTGCAGCAAACTCAACACGTTCGACCTCACGGGCCTTGACATTTATGCTTCATGCGAGCCTTGTCCCATGTGCCTCGGTGCTATCTACTGGGCGCACCTTGACCACCTTTACTTCGCTGGCACAAAAGATGATGCTGCCCGCATCGGTTTTGACGACGCCTTTATCTATAAGGAACTTCCTCTCCCCATTCATGAGCGGAAACTCCCCACTGAGGCGATGATGAACACTGAAGCACAAGCGCCATTCATGGCTTGGGAACAAAAGGACGACAAGGTGGAGTACTAAAAAAAAAAGCCTCTCCCCCTACCCCCCTCCCCCACAGGGGAGGGGGAATAAGTAACCTTTGATTGCTGCTTTTCTAGTTGAGAACCAACAGAAAACTCAAGAAGTTAGAGTGACTTATTCCCCCTCCCCTGTGGGGGAGGGGGTTAGGGGGAGAGGCCCTAATTTATCGGCGTATCAGCGCTGAGAGAATGTACATCTGCATCATTGACACGGCACGCGCATTCTCGCCACCATTAGGAATGATGATGTCAGCGTACTGCTTGGTAGGCTCGATAAACTCATCATGCATGGGCTTGAGCACATTGCGATACTTGTCAATCAACATCTCAAGCGAGTGACCACGCTCGGCAATGTCGCGCTCAATCACACGCAACAAGCGCTCGTCTGGCTCAGCATCGACAAAGATTTTGAGGTCCATGAGGTCGCGCAACTGTTTGTCGTAAAGCGCCATGATACCCTCTACAATGATTACATCGTGCGGCTCAACGTGTACCGTCTCTTGCTGACGCGTACAAGTAAGGTAAGAATAAGTCGGCTGCTCAATGGCATGGCCATTGCGCAACTCCTCTATTTGGTGAGCCAAGAGCGGCCACTCAAAAGCATCGGGGTGGTCGAAGTTGGTCTTCTTGCGCAACTCTTCGGGCACGTCCCACTGCGCATTATAATATGAATCTTGCGGAATGACAGCAACGGTGTTGTCGGGCAAGGTGTTGACAATCTTATTTACTACCGTTGTCTTACCCGAACCTGTGCCGCCCGCTATACCTATAATCAACATATTATTCTGTTTTTCGTTTTTTGAAATAAGGGGACAGTCCTAATCAGGATTGTCCCCCAATTGCTTATGATAAAAGGAAAGTTGAATTAATATTCCTCTTTTGTTGAATCAACCTCGCTTTCAACATCAGTTTCTGCTTCCGATTCTGTTTCTGTTTCTGTTTCAGCCTCAGCAGCCTCTTCTGCAACTTCAGTTTCAGCGGTTTCTTCTGTATTTTCTATTTCAGCAGACTCTTCCTCTACGGTTTCCTCTGCCGTTGCCTCAGTTTGCTCTTCCTTCTCTTCTGCCGCCTTGTCATCAGCCTCTGCCTGTTGTGCAGTCGTTGATTCATCATAGGAAGCATTATAGCGTTCGGGGTGGAGCATCATGTCGCGCAAGTTGTGCAACTGACGGTTGTAGGGGGAGAGTTTCAAGCCTTCTTCGCAAACTTCCAACGCTTCCTCACTACGCCCTATCTTGTTGAGCGCAATAGCCTTCTGCCAGAGATAGAACACACGACGTGAGAGGTTTTCGCCTACTTGGGGAATGCTTAGCAATTCATCAACAGAGGCTAAGAATTTATCATAATCTTGAATCGGCAAGTAATAATTCAACGCTAAGAATTGCTTCGTGGTCAAATTGCTTGACAACAAGTGTTGGTGGGTCGTAAAGAAGTCGGCCGCCTTCTGGCGTACACGCTCTTTCTCCTCCTCATCAGCTGCCTGCTTAAAGCATGATACATAGAGTGTGAGCAAGTCCTTCACACAACTTTCGGGCTTTTCGTCGGCTTCAAGTGCCTTGAGATAAGTTTCTTCCGCCTGAGCATAGTCCTTATTTAATAAGGATTTTTTAGCTTGCACATAAAGCAAGCAAGGATTATAGGGTTCAATATCACCACGTTGGTGTTCACCCCCTACCGTAGGCAATACAGACTCTACATCTCTCAACAACTGCTTAGCATCAGCATTATCAGGGTCAACTTGAAGGATGTGCTCTAACAAGCCCTTTGAAACGATATATTGGTGAGAGTCGAAGCTATCCTCTGCCAGGGTGTACACATCGTTAATGGTGTGAGGCAGGTGAATGCAGGTAGCTATGCGACCTTGATTATTTTGACCAATAGAGTAAACGACCTTTGTGCCCTTATAAAGGTGGTTAAATAGTTCGTTGTCAACAATTTGTTGTACATAGAAGTAAAGATCTGAGTCGGTCGCATAGTCATGAATAAAGCCGTAGCGCTTCGAAGTATTGAAGTAAGTGATACGACCTGTAGCACGCACATAGGGCGAACGGTGTCCGTACGTATTATAGTTCTGTTGCCAACCCTCATTCTCATTGTTGCTGTAATTATTATCGGTAGTAGCAGCGCCCCCTTCATTCTTGAAATAACGACGGCGACCATAATTGGGATCGATGCTGGCGAGGTCAATGTGTCCTACTACTTTGGGTTCAGCCACGGGAGCAGCGCCCGTGAGAGCGTCAGCTGACTCTACCTCTTTCTCTTCACCCAACACGTCGCGCAGCGTAGTGGCTGTTGAGGACTGTTCTTCTTCATTATAATCATCTTCGTCGTAGTCCTCGTTGTACACAGCAGAGCCGTCAGAAAGTACGTCAGAATCGTCTAAAGAGCCATAGTCTGGAGCCTTCACAGCACGACCGCCGTTAGCGGGCACCATCTTAACAGGACTCTCTGCACGGAAACTGCGAATATCGCTAGCTGCAATGCCACAGATTTGGCCATTCGGTTGTAGCAAGATGATGTACTGGCCTGTTACATACTCAATTTCTCCGGTGACAATACCTTCACTACAAGTGATTTCAATTGTGTCACCCACCTGATAGTTGGTTTTGATAAATGTTAGCATAATGTTTACTTCTATTATTATTTGCACATTACTGAAATTGCTGACAATGGGTTAACAAACTGTTACGAGTGTTCTTTCATTATCATAAGAATTTCATTAACGCGCAATGCGTATAAAAATCCTTGCAAATATAGTATTTTTTAAATAGAAATATATGTTAACATCTACTTTTTTTGAGAATGCTGAAGAAATGGGCCTCTGAAGAGCAAAAGCATTGCATTTCAAAAGAAATTTGTACATTTGCAGCCGCTATAGGGTGCAATGATTTACACAAAGTCGGTCGTTGCTCCCCCTTAACTTATGTATCTACACAAACTGCATATATGACAATAGACGTAAATCCGCAAACTTCGTTCTCACTTATTGCCGACTTTGACGGCAATATGGACGAATTGATGCACACTCCTTTTGACACGACACTCCCCGCAATAGCACTGCGCAACATGATGCTCTTCCCCGGTGTGGTGGGTTCGGTGGCTGTTAACCGCACGATGAGCCTAAAGGTGGTCAACCAATCGCTCAAGAAGGGAAGCCTCATTGCCGTGTTGGCTCAGAAGAACGCTCATGTGGACGAACCCGAACGTAAGGACTTCTATGACGAGGGCGTAGTGGCACGCGTCATGCGCACTATCGACCTGCCCAACCCCATGGGAGGCAAGAACTGCATGGCTATACTCCAGACGTATGGCCCTCTTAAATTGGAAAAGATTACGCGCCGTAAACCTACGATGCGCGTTGAGGTGTCGCCCATAGAGGAGGTGATTTACGATAAAGACGATGAGCAATTTAAGGCGGTGGCCGATGCTTGCCGCGACGGTATGGTACGCTTCTTACAGTTGAACGACGGACCACGCTCGGAGGAGGCAACGTTTGCAGTAAACAACATCTCGCACCCCGTATTCCTTGTCAACTTCATTTGCTCTAACATGCAGTTGACACAGGACGACCGCTACAAGTTATTCCAAATACACGATGTGCGCGAGCGCGCTATGCACCTATTGCAGATTATCAACCGCGAAATCCAGTTTGCGCAGATTAAGCACGACATTCAGAACCAAACGCGTCGCGACCTTGACCAACAACAGCGTGAATACTTCCTTCACCAACAGATGAAGAATATTCAAACCGAGTTAGGAGAAGACGGTAATAGCGACGCCACGGAGTTAGAAGATAAAGCTTCAAAGTTGGACATGCCTGCAAAAGTGGCTGAAACGTTCAAACGCGAAGTGGAGAAGTTTAAGCGCATCAATCCGCAGTCGCCAGACTATAACATGCAGTTGAACTACCTCCAAACTATCGTCGCACTGCCTTGGGGCATCGACACGAAAGATAACCTCAACATTAAGAATGCTGAGCGCGTGTTGGATCGCGACCACTATGGCATGGAAAAGGTGAAGGAACGCATTTTAGAACACTTAGCTACATTGCGCTTCCGCCGCACCGAGAAAGCCCCGATACTCTGCTTGGTAGGCCCTCCGGGAGTGGGTAAGACCTCGCTCGGCCGCAGCATTGCCGAAGCATTAGGACGCAAGTATGTGCGCATCTCATTGGGTGGTGTACATGATGAAGCCGAGATTCGTGGTCACCGTCGCACCTATATCGGTGCTATGCCTGGCCGTATTATTAAAGGTATCATGAAGGCCGAAACGTCCAACCCACTGTTTGTGCTCGACGAGGTGGACAAGGTGTCAGAGAATAATTACAATGGCGACCCTCATAGTGCCCTACTCGAAGTGTTAGACCCTGAGCAGAACAATGCCTTCCACGACAACTTTATCGACCTTGACTTCGACCTCTCGAAGGTGTTCTTCATAGCTACGGCCAATAGCCTACAAACCATTCCCCGTCCCCTACTCGACCGCATGGAGATTATCGACGTGGAGGGCTACCTGACCGAAGAGAAGAAGGAGATAGCCCGCCGCCACCTTATCCCCAAAGAGCAGAAGGAATTTGACTTTGGCGAGGATGGCAAGTTGAAGTTTACGCTGGCTGCGATTGAATACGTGATTGAGAAGTACACGCGCGAGAGCGGTGTGCGCCAACTCGAGAAGCAGTTTGACAAGATATTCCGCAAAGTGGCTTACCTCACCTCAACAAGCGACGACGGCCATATGCCTTACGCAGGACAAAGCATTAAACCTGCGGATATTGAAACATTGCTCGGCAAACCTATCTTTAGCCGCGATAAATATCAAGGCAATAAATATGCGGGCGTAGTTACAGGTTTAGCTTGGACGGCCGTGGGCGGTGAGATACTCTTTATCGAGACCAGCGTAAGCCGTAGCAAGGGACCGAAGTTGACGCTGACGGGTAACCTCGGTGACGTGATGAAAGAGAGTGCCGTGCTGGCCTTAGAATATATTAAGGCCCATGCCGACAAACTCCATATTGACTACCGCGTGTTCGACCATTGGGGCGTACACATTCACGTACCCGAAGGTGCTACGCCGAAGGACGGCCCTTCAGCAGGTATCACGATTGCCACTTCGATAGCCTCCGCCCTGACGCAACGCCGCGTACGTGACCACATCGCCATGACGGGTGAGATTACGCTGCGTGGCCGTGTATTGCCCGTAGGAGGTATTAAGGAGAAGATATTGGCAGCCAAGCGTGCAGGCATTACGGACATCATGATATCGGAAGAGAACCGCAAGGACGTTGACGAGATTAACGAACGTTACGTCGAGGGCCTTACCTTCCACTTCGTCAACGATGTGCAAGACGTATTGCGCTTTGCCTTATTGGACGAGAAGGTGGACAATGCTATCGACCTCACCATACCTGACGACGCGACCAACAACGATGCGCCCTCTCAGCCCGAAACGGACAAGAAGGTGGCCGTAAGATTGTTGAAAGAAAAGTAAAGGGAATGTGTGAATGTGCAAATGTGCAAATGGGAAAATGTGCAAATGTGCAAATGATTTAGTGTATAACATATCGATTTGGACATTGCAAACAAAGACGACCATTCACACATTTACACATTTACACATTCACAAAGCATTTGCACATTCGCACATTTGCACATTTACACATTTGCACATTCACAAAGCATTTGCACATTTGCACATTTGCACATTTCCTCCCCACGACCTACGAATTACAACATACCGATGGCAGCGCCCGCGCAGGCTTAATAACAACTGACCACGGACAAATACATACGCCCATATTCATGCCCGTTGGCACATTGGGCAGCGTGAAGGGCGTTCACCTTCGCGAAATCAAAGACGATATTAATGCCGAAATCATATTGGGCAATACTTATCACCTCTACTTACGTCCCGGACTTGACATTTTGGAACGCGCAGGTGGTTTGCATAAGTTCAATGGCTTTGATCGCCCTATGCTGACCGATAGCGGCGGTTTTCAAGTATTCTCACTCTCTGGCATTCGCAAGTTGAGCGAAGAGGGATGTGAGTTTCGCTCACACATCGACGGTAGCAAACACTTCTTCTCGCCCGAACGCGTAATGGACATTGAGCGCACCATTGGTGCCGATATCATGATGGCCTTTGACGAGTGTCCTCCCGGCACAGCCGACTATGCCTACGCTCGCAAGAGTTTGGACTTAACGCATGGTTGGATGAAGCGTTGCTGGAAGCGCTTTCACGAGACGGAACCGAAGTATGGCTATAAGCAAGCACTCTTCCCTATCGTTCAGGGCTGCGTCTATAAAGACTTGCGCCAAGAGAGTGCCAAATTTATGAGCGACTTTGGCGCAGAAGGTTATGCCATTGGCGGACTGGCCGTGGGCGAACCTGCAGAGAAGATGTACGAGATGATTGAGGTGGTAAATGACATTCTGCCCACCGACCGCCCTCGTTACCTCATGGGCGTTGGCACTCCCGTCAACATTCTCGAAGGCATTGAACGCGGTGTGGACATGTTTGACTGCGTAATGCCTACGCGCAATGGCCGCAACGCTTGCCTCTTTACAGCTGAAGGCATTATCAATATGCGCAATGCGAAGTGGGCTGATTGCTTTGAACCAGTCGATCCTATGGCACACTGCTTTGCCGATGTGCAATACACCAAGGCTTACCTCCACCACCTGTTTAAGGCGAAAGAGTTATTGGCGATGCAGATAGCCTCTATCCACAACCTTTCGTTCTACCTTTGGTTGGTGCGCGAAGCCCGCAAACAAATTCTTGCCAACAACTTTGGCCCTTGGAAACGCGAAATGGTCGTTAAACTGAGCCGCAAGTTGTGATTTTATTTAGTTGACGAGTTGACAAGTTAACGAGTTAACGAGTAAGTTTGTTTTACTGCTTCATATTGTATGAGAGACGACACGTCTAACGAGAGGGAGATGCGTCTCCGCTTCAGCCTAGTCAAGTTGCAAAGTTGACCCCCAACTTAATAATCGTCAACGTTACTAACTTACTCGTTAACTCGTCAACTTGTCAACTCGTCAACTCATTAACAAACAAGCCTTCAAATATCGATGTCAAAAAAGTTATTGTCGAAAATACGTAGCTACTTGTTCAACCCACTACATCGCTCCCCTAAGAGCGATGCAGAGCACGATGCAGAACAAACGATAGCCCCCACAAGCAGCAAGCCCAAGAACAGCCGAGGTCGCAAGCCTCTGCTCGGACGTTTGGACCGCTACATCATGCTGAAGTTTATCAGCACTTATATTTTCTTGCTGGCTATCATTATCATTATCGCCGTTATCTTCGACTATAATGAAAACATCGACAAACTCACGCAGAGCCATGCCTCGGGCATGAAGATAGCGCAATATTATTGCAACTTCGTGCCTTACTTCTTAAACCTCTTCAGCCCACTTTTTGTCTTTATTGCCGTTATTTTCTTCACCTCTAAGTTGGCCGACAAGAGTGAGATTATAGCCATGAAGAGTACGGGCATGAGTTTTCGTCGACTGCTGCGCCCCTACATGGTCACGGCTGCGCTCATTGCTTCGTGCACCTTTCTCTTAGGTGCCTACGTCATTCCGAAGAGCAACGTGGAACGCGTCAACTTTCGTAACAAGTACATCAAGAAGCGTACTGACATCACCTCTATTGACAATATTCAGATGCAAGTGGACACGGGCGTTGTAGCCTACATCACCCACTTTGACAATACGACAAAGAGCGGCTACGGCTTCTCGCTCGACAAGTTTGTTGAGAAGAAGTTGGTGTCGCACCTTACGGCCCAGACCATACAATACGATACGCTGTCTGACCACCGATTTTCGTGGACACTGCGTATGTACGACATTCGCACCTTGAAGGGCATGCGCGAGGTGTTAGAGCACGGCGAAAAGATTGACACTACCATACTGATGGAGCCTAAAGACTTCTTCTACGTGGTCAACCAACAAGAGACGCTCACCGTGCCGCAACTGCGCGAGTTTATAGAACGACAGAAGATGCGTGGCGCACAGAACATGAGCATCTTTGAGATAGAATATTACAAACGCTTTGCTACTCCCTTTGCCGCCTTTATCCTAACGCTCATTGGCGTATGCCTCTCAAGTCAAAAACGCAAAGGAGGTATGGGTATCAGTTTGGGAGCTGGTCTTGCGCTAAGCTTTGCCTACATTCTATTCCAGACGATATCATCATCGTTTGCCACCAATGCGGGCATGGAACCGTGGATTGCCGTATGGCTGCCTAACGTTATCTTCGCCTTCATTGCGTTAGGGCTATATATTAAAACTCCGAAATAGAAACAATGCACTTTATCAATGTGCAAATGTGAGAATGTGAGAATGTGCAAATGTGAGAATGCATTGTCAATGTGCAGATGTGAGAATGTGCAAATGCATTATCAATGTGCAAATGCAAGAATGTGCAAATGGTCGCATTTTATTGCTGAGTTTTTTCACATAAATCATTTACACATTCGCCGATGGCATTAATTACATCATTACAACAATGACTGAAAACGACTTAACAAATAATACGGCACAAGAAGATAAAGAGGAAGAAAAGAAAGCCCCCGAAGTCTACTTCGAGGACCTCGACCTCTCTGACAACGTGTTGGACGCACTCTACGATATGCGCTTCGAGAAGTGCACGCCCGTACAGGCCAATTGCATTCCCCCGATACTCGAACACCACGATGTATTGGGCGTAGCTCAAACAGGGACGGGTAAGACGGCAGCTTATCTGTTGCCTTTACTTACCCTGCTTGAACGCGACGAACACCCGGCCGACGCTGTGAACTGCTTAGTGATAGCCCCTACACGTGAGTTGGCACGACAAATCGACCAAGCTCTGCAGGGCTTTGCTTATTACACGAACGTGAATGCTGTAGCGGTATATGGTGGTAACGACGGTGTGCGCTACGAACAAGAACGTAAGTCGCTACAAGCTGGGGCTGACATCGTATTGGCCACGCCTGGCCGACTGATTACTCACCTTCAATTAGGCACACTCGACTTGAGCCGCACCACCCACTTAGTGCTCGACGAGGCTGACCGCATGCTCGATATGGGCTTTGCTGACGATATCTTGACGATTGTAAAGCAGATGCCAGAGTCGCGCCAGACGATTCTCTTCTCAGCCACAATGCCTCCTAAGATAGCAGAGTTGGCTCGCAGCGTGATGCATGACCCTGTGGAGGTGGAAATTGCGGTTTCAAAGCCTGCCGAAAACATTCAACAGAGTCTCTACATCTGTCACGAGGGTGACAAACCGCTCATTCTGAAAAAGGTGTTCAAGGAGCAACCGCCTCAGCGCGTTATCCTCTTTTGCTCGTCAAAGCAGAAGGTGAAGGAACTAGCCATTATCTTAAAGCGCCAAGGCCTTAACGCTCGCGCCATGCACTCCGACCTCGAACAGGCGGAACGTGACGAGGTGATGAACCTCTTCCGTGCCCACAAGATTGACCTCTTAGTGGCTACCGACATCGTGGCGCGCGGTATTGACATCGACGACATTACCATGGTCATCAACTACGATGCGCCTCACGACGCTGAAGACTATGTTCACCGCATTGGCCGTACCGCACGCGCTGGTCGCGAGGGCCGCGCCATTACGCTGATTGGCGAAAAGGACCTTTATGCGCTCTCTAATATTGAACGCACCTTGAAGATTAAGATACCTCGTGCCGAACTGCCCGAAGGAGTTCGTCCACCTCAAACAGAAGCACAACACGGCCGTGGTGGCCGTGGTGGCAATGGCCGTGGTGGCAACAACAATGGGCACCGAAGAAGTAATGGTAACAAAGAGGGACAAAAGAGCCGTAGCAACGACCCTCGCAACCATAAAAGCGGCAACAACCGCCAGCGCAGCAACAATAAGCCGCACGGCAAGAGCGACAACCGCCCCGCTAACAAGCAACGTCCCCCCAAAAGCGGTGTTGGACGTAAACCTGAATAATTTACGAAAAAGATTAATGAATCGATTAACGAAAAAGATTAATGGAAAGATTAATGAAAAAGATTAATGGAAAGATTAATGGAAAAGATTAATGGAAAAGATTAATGGAAAAGATTAATGGAAAAGATTAATGGAAAGATTAATGATAGATTAATGAAACATTAATGTTAACAAAAGCGCGTAGCGCAAAAAAAACTTTACGTTACGCGCTTCGCGCTTAGTTTTAAACATTAATGTATCATTAATCTATCATTAATCTTTCCATTAATCTTTCCATTAATCTTTTCCATTAATCTTTT
>JBNMKQ010000062.1:0-13420 GCA_050874425.1 Alloprevotella sp. | reverse complement strand
GTCTAACGCCTTTTGCATAGCTGGCTACCTTATTTCACCCCTAACGGGGTGTTACGTAACTGTTTGACAAATTGCAGTTTACCCACACGATTCGTTATAGGCCCATCATTTTTCCCATCACCCGTGTCTACTTTTACGAGAGCAGCACCTCGCTTTATTAAAGACGAACGTTTTGCGGCACTCAAAAAGTCTATCGAAGATGACCCAGAAATGCTTAATCTTCGCGAACTTGTTGCTTATGACAACAACGGAGAACTTGTTGTTATCCTTGGCAATATGCGTTACCGCGCTATGAAAGAACTTGGCTACAAAGATGCGCCTGTTAAGGTATTGCCAGCCGAAACAGACGCAAAGAAACTCCGTGCGTACATTCAGAAGGATAATATTGCATTCGGCCAAAACGATTGGGATTTGCTCGGCAATGAGTGGGATGTCGCTGAATTGGAAGATTTCGGATTGGAGTGCGATTTCCTTGGTGGTGGTGAAGATGATGTAAATGTGGATAAATCTGACGAAGAAGATAGCGAAGAAGAAAAAGGACAAAAACTATCTGACAGATTTATTGTTCCTCCTTTTTCTATTCTTGATTCAAAACAAGGGTATTGGCAAGAACGAAAAAGAAAATGGAAAGAAATTGTCGTATCACAAGGTGAAACAAGGAAAGACTTGTTGTTTGAATCATACCAAACAAAATATCCAGAGCTATATAAGAAGACGCAAAAGAAAAGAAAAGAAATGGGTATAGGGTTCAAGGAATATATTGATAAATATGTATCACCAGAAGAACTTGCAAAATATTCACAAACTTTACAAAACGGAGTGTCGCTCTTTGACCCAGTCTTGGCGGAGATAATGTGTAAATGGTTCACTCCATACAATGGAGCTAAAATTTTTGACTGTTTCGCTGGCGACACACTTAAAGGTCTCGTTTTTGCAAAATGTGGATATGAATTCTGTGGGATAGAATTGAGGCAAGAACAGGTTGATGAGAATAACAAGCAAATCGCGAATCAAGAACTACCTATAAGGTATATATGTGATGATGGTCGGAATGTTGCAAAATACTTCGATAAGGAATCTCAAGACTTATTATTCAGTTGTCCTCCATACTTCAATCTTGAGGTCTACTCAAATAACGAAAACGATGCGAGTAACCAAAAAGAATACACCGATTTCTTGGATATATTAAAAAAAGCATTCAGCGATGCATACAAATGCTTGAAAGATAATAGATTCGTTGTGATTGTCTGTGGAACGGTCAGAAGCAAAAAGGACGGCAGTATATTAGACATGCCAAGGGATGTCGAAAAGATATTCACAGATTTGGGTGCATCTTTTCTAACTGAATTCATATATGCAGAAAGTATCGCGTCAGCAGCTTTGCGAGCCAATAATTTCGCCAAAACAAGAAAACCTTGTAAAACACACCAAAATGTACTTGTGTTCTACAAGGGTAATCCCAAAGAAATCAAAGACAAATTTCCTTTGTTAGATATATCCTCCAAAGATATAAATGAACTAATAGGAGAATCGTTAGATGACTGATGAAAGTAAGTGGCGGAACGAGATTTGTAAAGCCTTCAACCCAAAGTAGAACACAATCTGTATCTGACTTTAATGAAGCATTAAAAAGCGGTAAATATGATACGAATTTATCATATTTACCGCCAACAGGAAGCGGTTCAATGTTGTACCAAAATGGCCATAATTACCATATTGAAGAGGTTGAAGTCGGTAAGGCATTAGCAGACAAAGGGTATAAAGTTATTCTAACTCCCGAAGGTATAGAAGCCTACGCAACTGCTTTTACAAAAGACGGAAGACCGAAGTATTCAGAAGGAAAAATTAGTGGTATTCTTTATGACCAAAAGACAGTTGAAAGCAGTGCAATAAATTTTAAGAATAACGTAAATAATGCCATTCAGCATGCATGGGATAAAGGTGCAGAAATAGCACTAATTTATGACAGATATGGTAAAATGCATCGTAGCGATATTGAAGAAGGTATGAAAAAATATAGACATTTCGATAAAACTAATGCAATAAAAGCAATATTAGTTGTTGATAAAAATATGAATGTCTATGAACATCAATTTGATAAATGATACGGTCTGAATGCCCATCCGTATCGCAAAATCTTACTGATAGGAACGAGGACATTCTCGTCAACCCTATCCCGATTTTACACCGCAAAAGTACAAACAAACCACGAAACGCACAAACAATGACGAACGAAATTCAATATATCCCCGACAGTCTATTCCCGACAGACAACGATTTTGAAGTGCCTTCTTTGCGCTTAGATATGGCTGCATCAACGTGCGAAATTCCGTTTGTCTGCTTTGGAGAACAAAAGCGAACGTTCAAAATGAATGGCACTGGAACGTTGCATTTCTATACAGACGATTATCGCTTTAATTCGGTTTACGAGCACCCCGAAAAGATATTGCAACACAATCCAAATAATATAGTTGAACCTAACTTTTCATTGTTTAATGAAACTCCCATAGCATTCGGATTGCAAGCTATTTACAAGAAACGCACAATCGCACGGCAAATGCAAGAGCAAGGTATTCGTGTGTTCGTTGACCTAAATGTCGCTAACAAGTTCTGCGCATTCAATTTGCTTGGAGTTCCGAAAGGTTGGAGCGCATTCTGTACACGTGGTTATGAGGATAGAGTGAATGGTCTAAACTTTGAATACGAAATAGCTAAGCGCATTGCTGATGATAATAATCTTACATTCGTTGTGTATGGCGGTGGCGAAGTTATCAAGCAATGGTGCAAAGAGCATGGCGCGGTATACGTTACACCTATCATCATTATAAAGAACAAATACAAGTCTATTCAGCGAATGGCACAGAATACTGCCTTGTTCAAGGAAAAATGGGATATGGGCAAGGCTATCCCAACGCTGAAAGATTTGCTTGACAAACAAGTTATTGACAATAGAAACCAAATTGAATATGAAGAATAGCGGAGGTACACGAAATAAAATACGCTCGTCAGAGCATCGTACTGGTCCAGGTTTTACAGAACCAATAAAAGGCCCTACAGAACCATCTTCATCAGCAACTGAAATTCAATACGTATTTACAGACAAAATAACGGGAAATCAATCTGATGGTTACAAAAATCTTGACGCGGTTAAAACGGCTATAAAAGAAGCTGAAAAAAACGACAAGAAAGCTGGTGTGTACGAAAAAGATAGTTATTACATTGAGCGTATTGAAAACATTAAAGGTCGAGGACGCTCCGAATATTGGCATTTTGGAAAATAAGTTGATTTATGACTAAAAAAAGAAATAGATATGCGAAATAAACGCGAACAAAACCTAATCCCAATGAACAAACAACCGCCCGAAGTACGCAAAGCAATGGGGCGCAAGGGCGGTATTGCTTCTGGACGCGCAAAACGCGAAAAGAAAGCTATGTCTGAAATACTTCGGATGATGATAGACCAACCTATTGACAAAGCAAATGCAACGATTGTGAGCGCACTTAAAAAGGTAGGCATATCATCAGAAGAAGCAACAAATGGCGCGTTGATTAACTTGCAGTTAATGAACCTTGCTCTTAGTAGTTCCGTTGACGAAAAGACAAAATTGCGCGCAATCGAAATGATACATCGCTTCATTGACGGACAAAAAGTTGATGTAACTACAAATGGCAAAGAAGTAACGCCCGAGCCACTTGTTATTGAAGTTATTGATAGCCGAGAACAAGTGATTAAAGATGACGAAGAAGATGAAGAAGGGTAAAAGATTACAAACAACTCGCATCTTTGCCGAAATAGAACAAGCTAAATCGCGAGGTTATACAACAGTTAGTGAGCAAGGCAGCAGCCGAAGTTCCAAGACTTATAACACCGTGGTTTGGCTTTGTCAGTATTGCTGGAATAACCCGAATATTTCAACATCTATTGTGCGTGCTACATTGCCAGCTCTTAAAGGGTCTGTTCTTAGAGATTTTACGGAAGTGATGCAACGACTTAAAATTTGGGACTTCTGCACATTTAATAAATCTGAATTGATTTGCACGTTTCCAAATGGCTCTTTCGTTGAGTTCTTCTCTTGTGACAATGAACAAAAGTTGCGCGGTCGTAAACGTAAAATATTATATGTGAATGAGGGTAACGAATTAAATTACATCGAATGGCAGCAGTTGCAAATGCGTACAACGGAATTCTCTATTATTGACTATAACCCTTCATTCACGGACGACCATTGGCTTTGCTCGTTGAATAAAGAGCCGAATACGTATCACTTCATAACGACCTATAAAGATAACCCATTCTTAGAGCCAAAAGTTATTGCTGAGATTGAAAGCCTTAAAGAGAAAAATCCGTCCTTATGGCGCATTTATGGACTTGGTTTGCAAGCTATGGTTGAAGGGTTGATTTTTGAAAATATAGAAGAAGTAGAAGATATTCCGAGGTGGCATAAGAAGCACCACCGCAGAGGTATGGACTTTGGATATACAAACGACCCGACAGCAATTGTTGATGTTTATATAGACGGAGATATTTTATGGGTTGATGAAGTATGTTATCGCACTAAAATGCTCGCTGAAGACATAATTAAGGCTCATAAAGATGCCAATCGCGCATGTCGTGAAGATGTAAAGGTTATATCTGAATCGGCCGACCCACGACTGATTGATGAAATATCAAATGCTGGTATTGATATACACCCAGTACGAAAATTTTCGGGGTCTATCATGGCTGGTATTAACAAGATGCAAGAGCTCAAAATAAAGGTAACGAAACGCAGCACAAACATTCTGAAGGAATTTAGAAACTATACATACCGACAAAACAAAGAAGGCAAATGGATAAATGAACCTATTGACGCGTACAACCACGCAATAGATGCCATTCGTTATGTTGTACTTGAAGAAATACTTGGACAAAACAGTAACGGCCTTGAAGCGGACGAATTTTTAGCAATCATGTAACACACACCAAACAAAGCACTAAATGAAAAGCATTGAAGAAATTATGGCTATCGGAAACCCGATGACCATATACACATTACTTACATCGTATAAAAAGCCTTTTCGTAAAACGATAGAACAAACAGAAAGCGAATATAACCCTATGAAGCATAAGGTTATGGATACGCAATATCGAAAGAAAAAGGCAATCAAGATAAAAACAAATAAAGTTGATAAAGACGGTTCTCCATTGTATAAAACAAAATACGTTGACCGTTGCCGTATTGCTGTGCCCGCACAAAAATTGATTTGTGAGCGCGATGTGGGTTTCTTGTTATCGAACAACGTAAAGTATAACATTAAGGGCGAAATAGATAAAAAAGCACAAGATTTATACGACCAAACAATAGAAGTATTCAATGAGAATAAGATTGATTATTTCGATAAGAAGTTAGCGCGTGTTCCTTTCCGTTGTTGCGAATGTGCGGAATTATGGTACGTTGTACCCTCGCAAGACGAAACCAAGCAAAACGAAATACGCGTTATGTTGCTTTCGCCACTTAGTGGTGATGTTCTTTACCCACATTTCGATGATTATAATCGCATGGACGGTTTTGCTCGCAAATATGTAATTAAAGACGAATTAGGGCAAACGACAGTTCATTTTGATGTATACACGAATACAATGCTTTACAAGTATTCAAATGACGGAGCAACGATGCAGCTCATGAGCGCGAAGCCACATGGTTTTACAAAAATTCCTGTTGTATATTATCGTCAAGAAGAAACTGAATGGGAATGCGTGCAACCTGTTATTGAGCGCCTTGAAGAATTGCTTTCAAATTGGGGTGATGTGAATGATTATTTTGGCGCCCCGACTTATTTCTTCAAGGGCAAAATGAAAGGTTTTGCCGAAAAGGGCGAAGTTGGCCGTATCTATCAAGGTGAAGGCAGTGATACGGATATGAAGGTCGTATCGTGGAACTCAGCACCCGAAAGTATGCGGCAAGAAATGGCTAACCTTACCAACATTATCTTTTCGTATTCGCAGACACCCGATATTTCGTTTGAAAATATGAAAACACTTGGCAATAATACAAGCGGTGCTGCCATTCGCTTAATGTTTACAGACCCACACCTAAAAGCCGAGACTAAGGAAGAATTGTTTGGCGAAATGTTTACGCGAAGATTTAACGTGGTAAAGAATGGTATTGCTGCAAGTGTTTTTGCAACTCCTCAACGCATTACCGATTCGTTAAGAGTAATACCTATCTTTTCACCATACATTCCGAAGAATGAAATGGAAATGTTGCAGTTAATAAATCTTTCAACACAAGGCAAGGCTACAATGTCACAAGAAGAAGGCATTGAAGAAAACCCAATGGTACGCAATGCAGAACGTACAAAGACACTCTTGAAGAAAGAAAGTGAAGAAGCCGCAAAAATGAACTTATTTGCCACGGCAATAACTGGTGAAGAACCCAATGAAGAATAAGAATGAACATTAAAAATATCATTCAACTTTTATTGCAATGTTCTTCGGATTTCAACAAGTTGCACGACCATGTTATTACCGAATTGAGTAAAGCGGTAAATAAATCTGTCAATGAAGCAGACCCCGAAGAACTATTTAAAATTGCAAAGACTTGCTCCCCAACCGAAAAGGATAGGGTGCAAGCCCTTTTAAATGCGTATAATAACGCATTTTTATCGCTTATAAAGCAAGGAATAACACAAGCAGTATTATTCTCTACTAATACGCAACAAAAAGTGCTTAGCGCGTTTACGCGTTTTGAAGGTAAGGAAGTGGACTCTTGGCGTAAAGAAACGGCACGAGCTTTCATCAAAAGTCGCATGAAGCGTGACCACGGATTAAATCTTTCAGACCGCGTATGGAATTACACACAACAGACAAAATCAGAATTTGAAGTTGCAGTTTCGCAAGTGTTAGCAGACGGTATCGGCAAAGGCATATCGGCAGAAAGTCTTGGACGACAAGTAAGGCAGTATCTTAATAATCCCGATATGATGTATCGTAGGTATCATCGCAAGCAGCTTATGTCGGACGGCACGAAAAAGGATGTTGTAGAATGGCGCAGAAGAGTAATTGATAAAGAAGGCAATGTGCATTTCGTTAAAGAGGACCTTGCAAAGGTTGGAACAGGTGTATATCGTTCTGCACGGCAGAATGCCTTGCGCCTTACAATTACTGAAACAAACATGGCTTACAACTATTCCAATTGCAAACGTTGGGAAAGTGAGCCATTTGTGTTAGGCATTCGCATTCGTTTATCTGCCAATCACCCAGAAGAAGATATTTGCGATGAATTAGCTGGAGATTACCCGAAAACGTTCATGTGGCGCGGTTGGCACCCACGCTGTATGTGTTCTGTTTCTCCTATTCTAATGGACAGAAATAGTGAAGAATGGAAGAAACTTCGCAAAATGCCAAAAGAAGAATATGAAGCGTATCAATCTCCCAACCTTGTACAAAACGTGCCAGATAAGTTCTCTAAATGGTGCGAGCGCAATGCTAAGAAATTGGATTTGGCGCGCAAGAGCGGAAAGCTTCCTTACTTCGTGAAGGATAATCAGAAAGTCGTTGGTGATTTGCTTGGGTGGAAGGAGAATAAAAACGTTATACAGCAAATAGCTTTAAAAGATGGTTATACATCTGATAATTTTTTTGGAAATAGATTACAAATAAGTAATCATGCAGATAAAATAGAACTTAAAGAAAATTTAAGGTCTGCACGTTCTATACTGAAATCATTTTCAGATGTATATATGGATATTAGACCTCATATATTAGAAAAAGGGTTGAAAAATCCCGAATACACAATAAAAGGAATGATAGCAGACAGAAAGGGTATTGAATCCCCTAAGGGTATACAATCTGCATTTAAGAAAGCTATAAAGCAAGGTTGTGAAGCAGTTGTAATCGACCTTGATATGCATCTAAAAAATAAGCGTTTGCGTATATCTGAACTGGCTAAATATATATATTGGCGTTATTCTGATTTTGAAAAAGGACTAATAAAAGAGTGTTATGTTGTTTATAATAACAATGCAATAAGAATAACCGCAGAACACAACGATAAGGAAATAATTAAAGCTGTATTAAAAACATTAGAGCCTTGAATAATCAAAACTCTAATGTGCCTCACAAGCTTGAAGTTATCTTGCCCTTTCGGAGGTCTTTTGTATTGCAAAGGTATCGGTTCTTTACGACATTTGCAAGAACCGACACCTTTTTAACATTTCACCGCATCAACAAGTGCATCTTCAATTTTATCTTCTAAATCGCGATAATCAAACGGCATTGGTTCGAATTCGTCCGTTTCTGTGTTGTAAAGAAGCAGCTCTAACTCATCAACACAGGCCGAAGCACGCGTTACGACATAATACCCTGTTCCGTTGAAATAATCATTTTCGTAATAACCATCACTATCAAGCGAAACATCAATGTTAACGCTTAAAGTGTGCGTATCGTCAATTTCGTATTCATCGTGAATACCTGTACAGCCATCGTCAATATTGGCAATCAACGTATAGATAATGCGGTCGTAAAGTCCTTCTTTGTTTATCTGTACCATAATGTTATGTGTTAAAGTTCAACTTTATAGAAATACATTTCCTGTCCAATAGGAGTAAGTAATACGGCATCTGGTTCGTATAAGCATAGGTCAGCCTTACGGAAAGTATGATAATAAGTAGAGCGTGGTTTAAGTTCGCCTTTGATAAATTTACAACCCTCAAGATTGATATAATCACGGCCTTTCGATATACGGCAAAATGCTATTTGTCGAAGTATTTCAAATGCTTTCATTTTGTTATGCTTTTTACAAGTTAGATACGGCATTAATGAAGAGTGTTTTGCCGTCAAGGCTGATGTAAACAGAACCGAATAACATGCGCTGAACAAAATATTTTAGTTCGTCAAGTGTGCAAGGTGCAATGTAATTATTCCATACACTTGTACAGAGAGCGAACTTCTCAAATACACCTTTTTCAGCAAGTTCTATTGCCTTTTGCGCTGTAATGTTTGCTTTCGCATAATCCCTTCTTTCGGGTTCTGGCTTTATTACGATGTTGTTCATGATAGTTGTTGTTAGTGGGGAGTTGTTTTACCAACTACCCATGTTATTAAATTGCGTATTGTTCAGCTAAGAAGTTAACCATTGCTCTATTCTGAGGTAAGAGCGAAGGAATATCCATGCTATTCGCTTTATACAATTCCGTTGCAGCGTTATAAACATCCCAAACGGTAGTTCTCCCCCACCGCTCGTAATTAATCAATAACAACTCTGTAAAACGCGAGATTTGCGATTGATTAAGCGGATAAACACAAGGTTCTTTTATTTCTTTTTCTGTGGTGTCGCATTTTACGCGAATTGCTGTAAGC
This sequence comes from Alloprevotella sp., assembly GCA_050874425.1. GTDB lineage: Bacteria > Bacteroidota > Bacteroidia > Bacteroidales > Bacteroidaceae > Alloprevotella. Next base: position 4,080 of record JBNMKQ010000062.1, on the reverse strand, counting down.
ATACCAATCATACGGAATACTTGTTCAGCCGTTAATTCAATGGCTTTCATACGTTCGATACGTTCTCGGTCATGCACAATAAGATGTCGTGCATCAACAATCCATGATTTGATAACATCAAGAATATCTTGAATGCTAACCTTATTACCTCGTCCTGTGCCTTTTTCGGCATAAGTCGAAATGTAGTTGCTTGCGTTGAGCATGCATTGGTTATGGCAGATTTTCACCATGTTACCAAATCCAGCTTGTATTCCCTTCTGATGAAAAGCAATAGCGAGATTAGTAGTGTTGTTAGCATCATCAAAATCGCTTATTCTGATGTTAGCGAAAACTCTTCTGAGAATGTGTGCTTCAACAGCTTTATCTCCGAATTGTTGTTCCACCTGTGGCAAAAGAACAACACCAGGCTGATTGCGGTCTTTGTTTTGAGCAGCAAAGAGGTCGTAAACTTCTACGTTAAAGTGTTGTTCTTCACACATCGCGATTACGCGATTAAGAAGTTCAAAGTGGTAAATTCCTTTTAATGGATTGTTATACACATCGTTTTCTTTGTGAGTACGTGAGAGTTGTTCGAGCGTGATAGTTTGTACTTTTGCTTTCTCGAAGTCAAAAAACTTATTATCCATTGTGATTGTAATTTTAGTATGCTGCTCTCGTAAAAGTAGACACGGATGATGGGAAAAATGAAAGAGGTTGATTACCTTTGCAAGGGTAATCAACCTCTTTCATTTTTCCCATCATCCGTGTCTACTTTTACGAGAGCAGCAGATAAAGTACTAATCAACTAAAAAATTTTTCGTGTCTACTTTTTGAGTCTGGTACACTTATCATAATAGATAATAAGTATTGCCATTTTCTGAATAACTATCATACACGGATTTTGGGCAAAAATAGCCGTTTTTGTGCAATATTTTGCAATAAATAAACGATTTTTCGGTTTAAAAAAGCATAAAAAAACCGCTGAAAATTTAGCGAAATGCTTGATTTTCAGCGGTTTTATGATTCGTAGCGCCTACGGGAATCGAACCCGTATACCATGCGTGAGAGGCATGTATCCTAACCATTAGATGAAAGCGCCAAGTGCGGAAGCTGGGGGATTCGAACCCCCGGTACGGTAAACCCGTACGTCAGTTTAGCAAACTGGTGGTTTCAGCCACTCACCCAAACTTCCTTATGTCTTAGTTGCGTTGTTTCTCAAACGCGATGCAAAGGTACGACTTTTTTCTAAAGTACCAAACTTTTGACGAAAAAAAATGCATTTTTTCGTCATCTCTTCCACTTTCTCACGTTTCTCATTCATAACGGCACTACAGTCACAAAGCGCATTATTCATTGATTTACAATCCATTACATTCTTATTCACGCACAAATTCACCCTTCTGTCTTAAAACGATAATATTAATCATTTTCATTCATCTTTACTACAACAAAAAACTTTTCTTTATAGCTCAGATGCACGAACTCGCAGTTTATATATAAATTTGCACTATGAAACTACCCGAAAATATCAAAGCACCGCGTCCACGCACAAAAGCAAAACTACATCTGGACGCTAATGAGTCCCCCTTCAACGCTCCTTATAATCGCTACCCCGACGATAATGCGCTTCGCGCGTTGAAGCGCAACTGGGGACGACACGAACATATTCCTGAACAATGCACCTACCTCTGTGGAGACGGAACGGAGGGGGCTATCGACCTTATCATACGTGCCAACGCGCTTCCCAACCGCGATAGTGTGGTTGCAGCTGAACCGACACGCCTTATATATAAGCGTCGCGCCTTGGCCAACCGTATTGAATACCGCGAAGCTGCGCTACGCGAAACAGATTATGAACTTTCGGCCGACACCGTGCTTGACACCGTGAGCGGAACGACACGCATCGTTTTTCTTTGTTCACCCAACTCTCCTACCGGTAACTTGTTAGATCGTCAAGAGATAGAAACAATCTTACAACTCTTTGAAGGTATCGTCGTTGTAGACGAATCATACATCGACTTTGCCCCTCAAGCCTCGGTGCTTGAACTCCTTAATAAGTATAAAAACCTTATCATCATTCGCTCTTTCTCTCACGCATGGTCTTTAGCAGGTCTCCACCTTTCGGCCATTGTGGCTCACCCCGAAGTGATTGAAGAGATTACAAAGATCGGAATCACTCACCCAGTAAGCACCCCCGTTATCGAACAAGCCACACAAATGGTGAAGCACCGCTTGAACGTCGATAAATGGGCACGCCAAATCATAGACGAACGCAACAAGGTACGCCTTGCTTTGAGCGACCTTAAGCAATGTCAACACATTTACCACTCTGACGCAAACTTCCTTTTAGTTCGCTTCACTGACAACGCAGCCATTTACAAATACCTCTTACGCGCAGGCATTGCCACTTACCCCATTAAAGGGTGCTTGCGCATCAGCATCGGCCTACCTACCGAAAATTCTGAATTATTAGGAGCGCTTAGAAGACTATAAGGGCTCTATAACGAATCATGTGGGTAACATTGCGTTTAAAATAACAGATACAAACTGCAATTGGGCCTCACCCCCTAACCCCCTCTCCTCAAGGATAGAGGGTTAGGGGGTGAGGCCCAATTACAGTTTATCACTCAGCCACACAGATGCTTACGCGATTGTCTTCCACTTTGCTAAAAGGCTGAACCGTGTCACCCTTTGAGTTGATGACAATACGTTGAAACGATATGCCACGCTTTGTCAAAGCATTGGCTACTGAAGCGGCACGCTGCTTAGCTATGCGACTATTGATCGCTGGCGTTCCCGTTGCGGCATCAGCATAGCCCGTTATGACTACCTTGGCGTCGGTATGCTGCTTAAGATAATGCACAAGAGACTCCACCTTTTCTATCTCTGTAGTACGAACGACAGATGAATTGATACGAAAGAAGATATTCTCCGTCAAAGCTTCAGGCGCGGCCTTCTTTTCTACAACTGGCGTTTTCTCCTCAGGCTGCTTCTCCTCTACGGGATTAGTGTTTACGGGTTGTTGCACTTCTGTGGGCTGAACAGGTTCGGCAGGAACTTCTGCAGCCAAAGTTTTGCTCGTCTTGCCCAAGCTAAAGGTCAGACCACCTAAGAGGTTAAACTGCCAATCGGCATTATCCGCTTTCTTTGAGTTATAATGATCAGAAAGCACATTAGCATTGGCCTCAACGTTGATAGCCACATGTTTGCTAACGCGCAAATTTACGCCCAAACCGGCACGGCCTACAGGTGAGAAACGGTGACCACTCCAATAATAAGCTAAAGGATAGCCCGCAGACACCAAATCGCTAGCCTCACCATTCTTAAAGGCCGCATTCACGCCCGCACCTGCAAAAGCATATAGATTGAACACACGACGCGGATTGTACTTACAAACGGCTGCGCTCAAGTCGAACACGGCATCAACATTGCCCTGTGCATAATTGTACATATAGACTTGATGGGGCGACACCCAACTACCCTTTGCCTCAAAAGCACTTGCGCCGACACGTAGTCCGAACACGGGAGTAAAGCGATAGCCCACATAACCTGCAACGGCTGGTGATAAGAGGTCAGAAAACTTTACCTCGCCACGCGTTTCGCTCACGCCACCTTGAATGCCTATGGTCCAATGTGGATTAAAGGCCTCTTTCGGCTTACTCTCTTGTGCCACTGCTGATTGGGCAGCTAAAGCCACACACAGCAGCGCCATTGATTTACGTAATGTCATCATTTAGTTATTTTATAATTGGTTTATTTGCCGAAAGTTACAGCAAAATCTATACAGATGAGTTCGCGTTCAAAAAAAAGAAGAAGCGCGATAATAATATATTTCCGATATAATACTTCCGTTTGTGTTTTAGACCCCCTATACCTTATTATCAGAGCCACATGACGCTACAAGACACGTTAAAAGGAATGTAAAATTACCTGGGTCTATGTTGATTCGTGTGGGTAATATTGCGTTTAAAGATATGTACAAACTGCAATTTGTCGAAGAGAATAGGAATGAACATTAAGGCGCGCTTAGCACTTTGAGTCTTAAACAACTACTAGTTATATTGCAAGAAACGCAAGGGCGTAGCCTGTTTGTATATACCT
>JBNMKQ010000061.1:0-13491 GCA_050874425.1 Alloprevotella sp. | reverse complement strand
GCGTCCTCACCTGGGGGCGACGCGTCCCCGCGTCGGTATTGTCAAGTTGGGGTTCGATCCCCCAACTTGGCAATAAGAAAATGTATTGTATTTGCTTGTCAAGGCATCGAGCCTTGCCAAGCAAATGCCGACGCGGGGACGCGTCGCCCCCAGGTGAGGACGCGATTTTTTTGCGTTATACATAGTCCATGTCAAGCAAAATGTCTGAAGTGCGGGCTAAACGGGGCATTTTGCTAGTCAAGTGCTGAAAGAGATGAATGAAACAGGTGAATGAACAATTAATGATGATTAATGTTCTTTTTGCGCTCATGAAGAGAGCCTAAATGTTATTTGTGTTACATGAACTCTAACGTTCATCCTCGTTTGCGAATAGTCTTATCGTTGGTATTTATTTCTGTTTTTGTTTATTTTATCCCCCTTTCATTATTATGTCTCGCAAAAAAAATGTACCGCTTATTGATAAATTTGTTCCACTTAACCAATATACTCAACCACCTATTCCTGTTGCATCGAGTTGGTGTTTTTTGCGAACTTCTTTTTATTATAAATTTGCATATCAGAAATATAATTTACGTATATGAACTCGTATTACTTACATTTAACACTATGATACCTATTTCTCTGTATACCTTCCGTTACCGAACTATGCATAAGGTGCGTAGTAGTATGATGACAACATTGCTTTCATGTTTGTTGGTGAGTGCTGCGAGTGCACAAATTGTGGCTCCAACTCAAGCAGGAGGTGTTACGGTTCGTAAGAGTTTAAATTATCGTCAACCCACAACACCTTTTACGCTTGATAATTATCTATATAGTACTTTCTATGCTGCTGATAAGCGTTGTTATAATTTAAAAGGACTGCTTATTGGACATACTTCAATGAAGGTAGCTAGTTTAAAGGTGAACCCTGCGGGGGTAGCTTATGCAGTGCTGACAAGCAATGGTAAGAAAAGCCATGTTGAAATATTTGATGCTTATCGAGTTGACCAACGTTTGTTTGAACTTGCGAGTGACTATCAACATCCAACGGCAATAGCTTATAGCGCTGATAGTAAACGATTCTTTATGGCTTTGGACAATAAGGAGCTAAAAGTGTATGACGGCAAGAGTTACGTTGTTCAGCGCAGTTTTGCAATGCCCTTTGTTCCCACCATGTTGGAAGTAAGTGCCAACGATTACTATTTGGCCTTAGCGGGTGGCATGCAGGTCGTTGTTGTAGCTCAAGAGACAGGACAAGTACGCGTGACGTTACCTTGCAGTGCAGAGGTGAAGTGTGTGGCCTTTTCGGACGATTCGTCAATGTTGGGCGTATTGACTAGCAGTGGGTTCTCAATTTACGATACTCGCAGCTTTACAAAGCAAATAGATGTGCCACTAACGGGCACGCCAACAAGCTTTGCCTTTCACCCTGAGGGAAAATATGTAGGTGTTGTCTCGGCTGACCAAACGATGACGTTTGTTAACTTAATGGATGTGAACGATTGCTTCACGATGAATGAGTCCGATGGCCATGTGAGCTACTTACGTTTTGTAAAGGACGGTAAGAAGAACATCTTTTTAAGTTACAACACGCTGAATGCTATTCGCTATAAGTTATTAGGTGGCTTCTCGCCCAACTATACTAAGTTGTTGAAAGAAGAACTACTGCAGCGTATGGAGGAGTGGTCGAAGATGCGTGAGGGTGAAACGCTTGAAGCTTATAAAGAACGTGTAAACGAGGAGTCACGCCTTAAGCAGGCTCGTCTTTTTGAACAAGAGATTGCCACCAAAATGGCCGACAATAGGGTGATGAATGCGAATGTTACCTTAGGCGGTTATAACCCGCAAAACAATTTGTTGGCCTTGAACTTTGACAATATGCCCACCATCTACTTGACAGTACCCGAGGGCGAGGTACAAGACTTTATGACGGCCGATAACCTTGAGTTTCGTGATGCTGTGTATGGCATTACGAAGGACGATAAGTTTGAACTCATCTATGCCAACGTATATAATAAGGCCACGGGTAAGCAGTATGAGTTTAACAACCTTAGTCGCCAATCGTTAGACTTTATGTCGGCCGATGATAGCTTTGTACCTATTGAGTTGGTGCAACAGTCGAGCATGGAGGAGGTACAACTTAACACGATTAAGCACCATGTGGTAGAAAATGCAAGGAAGCAAAATTTAATCTCTGACCATACCAACATACAAGTGAGCACAGGCGTTGTGGCCGACTACGATGCTGCAGGTAATCGCATTACCAATTATAAGGTAGGCTTTAATTACACGGTCGATGCACAATATTCGGCTCATGAGGACTTTGCTGCAGGGCGTTACAAAATTAGTGAGTCAAATGCTGCAGAGTCAATGTTAAAGATTGTGGCACAAGCTTTTGAAAAAGACTTTGCGCAATATATCAAGGCGGGCAAGAAGGTTGTAATCAACATAACAGGTTCGGCTGATGCATTACCTATTAATGGTGCGATAGCTTACGACGGAAGTTGGGGCGATATAGCAAACGAACCCTATTATTTAGATAATGAACTCAGCACGATGACCATTACGCGCCAAGAGGGCATACGTCGCAATGAACAGTTGGCTTTCGTGCGTGCTGTGGCGGTGAAAGACTATATAGAGTACACTTTGACGCAGTTCAACACGATGAATACAGACTATAAGTACCACATCAATCTCTCTGACAAGACGGGAGGGGCTTATCGTCGCATTAGTGTAGAGTTCACCTTTGTAAATGCTTTTGACAAATGAAGAAGAGTGTAATCAGTGTGACACTGCTTCTGCTGCTGAGTGGAGGAGTGAGTCACCTTAAAGCCCAGTCGTTGTCAAATGCTGTGGCTCAATATAATGAGTTTGTAAACGCCTTTACGACTTCTGGCGAAAGCCTTACGGCCTACAATGCCCTCTATTGGGCTTATGAGCAGTACATGGGAGTGCTTAACAGTAATAATGCGGCTGAAAAGTCACAAGCGAAAGTGGGACTAAAGAATATCTTTCCCTATCTCAATCAAGCTGCCTATTACTATACCAGTCAGCGCAACAATGCCAAGGCCGAACAGTTTGTCGAAGCTTATATTGATGTGTCGATGCATGAGGCCATGCAAAGCGAGGGACTTACTGTAGGGGCTGATTATGCCACCTTTGCTTGGATGGCGGCCACTAATAACTACAATGCGCGCAAGTATGCCAAAGCCATAACCTACTTGCAAGCCTACATCAATTCGGGGGAGGCCAAACGTCGTTCTGATGCATACAACTATATGGCCAAAGCTTATGTCTACCTAAATGATGTGGCGCATGCGCAATACGTATTAGAACAGGGGCTTGTGCTTTATCCTGACAATTTGGCTTTGCTCACGACCATTATTAACACCTTGGGCGAACATAAGACTGATGACACTGCTTTGCAAAAGTATGTGACGCAGGCTATGCGTTTCAAGCCCAACGATGAAGGATTGATTAACATTCAAGCGCAACTCTACGAGCGTACTGCGCAGTATGCGCAAGCTGCGGCTACTTATACGCGCCTACGGCAGTTGAAACCGCAAAGTCTAGAGGTGGCGCGCCACTTGGCTTTAAATTATTACAATGCGGGTGTGGTGTATGCCAAACAAGCTAGTACGGAGAGTGGCAAGGAGGCTCGACAGGCTAAACAAGTGGCTAGTGATTACTTTACACAAGCGGCTAACGTGTTGAGCGAGGTGTTACATAACGACCCGTTGGCCATTAACTATGCTTATGCCTTGGCCAATGCTTATGCCTACGTAGGCGACACGGACCGTCTACAAGCTATTACGGCTAAAATTCAGGCTTTGGGCTATTCGTCGACGACGATCGGTGGAAGTGATATGCAGTTGATGGACTTTAACGCGGCCTCGAAGCGTCCTAACTTAGTGGCGGCAGCACCAGCGCCCACTGGGCAGTCGTCAGTGCAAAACACGTTTAAGGCTCCAGCGCCAGTGGCACAAACGGCCACTGCGCCAAAGCCGACAATGTTATCGGACGTTGATACTGACATCCCTGTCAACCCTGCCGACAATGTCAACACCTTTGCTATTATCATAGCCAACGAGAAATATACGCGCGTGGCCGAAGTACCCAATGCAGAGAATGATGGCAACATGTTTGCCGAATACTGTCATAAGGTGTTGGGCATACCCTCTGATAACATTCGCAAACACTTAAATGTTACCTTCGGTGGCTTGCTTGATGCTGTTGAAGATATGAAGGCCATTGCAGCTGCCAAACATGGGCAATGCAACTTCATCGTTTACTATGCGGGGCATGGTGTACCTGACGAGAAGAGCAAGTCGGCCTATATCCTACCTGTCGATGCCGATGGACGCCAATTGCGCGTTTGCTATTCTTTAGCCTCGTTCTATGCCGAGTTGGCTGCCATGCAGGCAAATTGCGTAACGGTGTTCTTAGATGCTTGCTTTAGCGGTGCTACACGTGATGAGAAGAAGATGTTGATGTCGGCACGCAGTGTAGCTATAGCCGTTGACGATGATGAGGTGGCCGGCAACTTAGTTGTGTTCAGTGCTGCCACCAGTGACCAATCGGCTTTGGCTTATGATGAGCAAAAGCACGGCATGTTTACCTACTACTTGCTCAAAAAACTTAAAGAAACGCGTGGCGACGTAACGTTACATGAGTTGGGCAACTACATTCGTGACGAAGTTACTCTACAAGCGCGCCTGAAGAATCACAAAAGTCAAACGCCTACTGTCACCTCTGGTTTGTCGTTGGGTGATAAGTGGAAAAATTATAAACTTAAATAATACAAACAATTATGAAGCATTTTATTCTTACCCTTGCGCTCATTTGCTTAGGCAGCATGAGTGCCCTTGCACAGTCAACTCGCGTAGTGAAAGGAGCTGTAGTTGATAAAAATGGTAATCCTTTGCCCGGAGCTGTAGTTGAAGCCACTGGTGGTGCTGAAAGTGCTGTGGTTGATGCCGATGGTACTTATGCTATCGAAGTGCCCATTTGGCTTAATTCTCTCACTGCGAAGTATGCTGGTATGCAAACAAAGAAGATTAAACTTGACCATGATGGCGACATCATCTTTAGACTTCGTACACAAATTGCAGATAAAGGATGGTTTGTAAATGCTGTAGGTGCAACTAGCTTTTTCGATGCTTATGAAGCGAGTGGCTTTGCAGGTCGTTTAGGTTTAATGGGTGGCTATATTGGCAATTGGGGTGGTTACGTAAAGGTTACCCCTACATTTGGTGATGGAACGGAAGCTTGTGGATTGCCAGCTGCTACAATTGGTGTAATTAAAAGAATTGTAGGACCAGCACACATTTATGTAGGTTTAGGCTACGCACCAGTGTCGGGTGATGACGATTACAATTACAATGGTTGGCATTATTATTATCCTGATTACGAAAGTGGTATGATGGTTGATTTTGGTTTTATGTTTAAGTTTAACCATATAGTAGCTAATGTAGGCTATTCCTATAGTAACTCTTTTTGCTGTAATGTCAACCACGACCTTCACTTTGGTGTAGGTTATTGTTTCTAAAGAATAGGGCTTTACATAGTATAAGCCAGCAAGATGTATTACACATCTTGCTGGTTTTAAAAAGAGTGACGCAGAATGAAAAGTAAAATATTAGCCTTATTATTGTTTTTCACTTATGGCTTGTTGCTCGTAGCGCGTGAGGTAAAGGTAGTGGAGGGCACTTACACTTATGTAGTTCCCCCCACCATGTCGTATCAAGAGGGTAAACAAGAAGCTTTGCGTCGCGCACAACTCAATGCTTTGGCAAAGGCTTTTGGTCGCATCATAGCTGAGAGTTCTACTTCGGTGGTGAATGGACAAGACGAACTCTTTTATCAAGAGGGCAATACGCAGGTAAAGGGCGAATGGCTCGAAACTATTGGCACACCAGAGTTTGAACGTAGCTTTTCGGACGATGGTATTATTATAAAATGTACCGTCAAAGGGCGTGCGCGAGAGATAAAGAGCGTACAGACCCAACTTAATTGCAAGGTATTGTGCAGCCAATCTGAAACTGCGACAGAGCAACTTGACTTTTGTTCGGGTAATCGTATTTACCTCAGTTTTATAGCGGCAGAGAATGGCTACTTGGCCGTTTACCTCTACGATAGTAAAGCAGACGAGGTGTCGTGCCTTTTGCCCTATCCTACTGATGTCAATAGTGCCTGTAGCGTCAAAGGTGATTATTCCTATCTTTTGTTCTCAAAAGCGCATAATGAAATGCCTGGCAGAGCTGTAGAGTATGTGATGAACTGCACTGATGAAGTAGAGGTCAATACCTTGTATATAGTGTTTTCAAAACGGGAATTTGCGAAACCTACGCTCGATAGGTCAAGCCAAATAGGTCATTTGTCGTATGCCGACTTTCAGCGTTGGCTCGTTAAAAGTCAGTCGAACGACGAAAGCATGCAGGTGGTGAAAAAGAATCTTCGCATCTTTCTCAAAAAATAATAGGTACGAATGCATTCTTGGTGCAACAATAAAAAAATGCACCATTTACACACCAATTCTAACCACCTATTCCATGCCCAAAACCGTCCATGCTTAAAACACCTATATGCCCCTGCATCATGCGTTGTAAAACAAATCGTTTTGTTCTATATTTGCAGTTCTTGAATATAAACATTAGTATATAAACTTAACACACTCAATCATTATGAAACGTATTATCTTATTTTTATTTACACTTTGCTGCCTCATGCCTGCAGCAGCTCAGTTTGATAAACAAATAGCCAAGGAGCGCGAAAAGATGTATAAGAAGACCATGAAGGACTATAAGAAGGAAGGGTGGAAACTCTTCGGCTCTTCACAATCGCTCGAAATGGCTCTGCTCACTCACTATCAAAAGCTCTATAAAGAAGGGGAGGAGAATCAAGAGATTATGGGTACCTGCACTCGCTGCAAGTCAAAGAATGTAGGTCAGCAGACTTGCATTAACAATGCGGCTATCACTTATGCACAACAGGCCAAACGCGTGCTCAACGGACGCATTGCCTCCGACATCGCTGGTAGCGATGACGAAAAGGCGGAATTCGACCATTTCTATGCGGCTTACGAAAGTCAGATTGAGAAGGAACTGAATGGTGAACTCCAACCCTCATACTCCATTATTCGTGACAATGGTGACGGCACATATGAAATGCGTGCCTACTTTATCGTGAGCGAAAGTGCAGCTACACGTGCTCGCATTCGTGCTTACGAAAATGCTGCACGCGAAAGCGCAGCTGCACAAAAGTTTGCCGACCAAGTAAGTAAGTTCGTGCGTGAGGGTAAACAAGCGGATGCGAAGTAATCCATACGCTTAAACGAAGAAATGGATAAACATTGATTTAGCCTCTCCCCCTATTCCCCTTCCCCGGCAAGGGAAGGAGAATAGGGGGAGAGGCTAAACTTATTGTGTTTTATTAATGAGAACAAAATAGTAATATTTGTGGTTATTAAGAAAAATTAGTGATACGTTCACGCTTAAAACGAAGCGTGAAGAGCATCTTAATGTCCACTCAAAAAATGTGTTTCGTATGAAAAGGTTGATTACATGTATTCTCGCCTTCCTACTGGTAATCAGTTACGTTTGCGCTCAGGAGGTCAAAGGCTTTCAGCAGTACCGCCAGCAAATGTTGAGTCGTTATGCTGACCATCGGCATGATGTACTGAGCCGTTATGCTGATTTTCTGCAGCAATCGTGGAAGCGTTTCAATGCCTTTAAAGGAGAAAAGCGTGATAATGATGTCATTCCTAAGCCCACTTTGCCCCCGACATTTCCTACAGATGAGCCTCACGACGTTTCTCCCCTTTCACTGCCACAGCCCGATACACCACAACCTCAACCCACACCAACGCCACAACCAACGCTGCCAAGCCTTCCCATCATGCCTAAAGTTCCGACAGTAGTCCCCGCTTCACAACAGCACTTTGGCTTTTATGGTGATACGCTCTCTTGCCGCACGATGATGCCCCTAATGCTTGACACTACCGATGAAGAGGCCATTGCTAATGCGTGGCGACGCTATCATAACACCCGCGAGGCCACTCTTACAGCTCAAAGCCTAAGCGTAGTAGCAGCAGAGCATGGTCTCAATGATTGGCTTACCATCGAAATGGTTCGCACCTATGTTGAATCGCTCTTGGATGCCCCTGCAGCTACGGCCGAGCGCATTGTGTTAGAACATTTTTTGCTCGTCCAAATGGGCTACGATGTGCGTATGGCACGTACCGAACGCCAAATGCTCCTACTCGTGCCCACGCAGGAGGTATTTTATAACCAACCCTATTTGGCCTTTGGTGGACAGCGCTTCTACCTATTCAAAGATCGGCTCTCCCCACTTGAAGAGGCTGATGCCCATTATTATGCTTACACGTTGCCTGATGATGTCGATGCTGGTCGCGTGGTGAGTTTGCGCTTTAATGGAGAGCGTACTTTAAAGTTACACTCTGGACACATCGTTCATACAACACTTGACGACGGACGCATATCTCTCTCTGTTAGTTTCGACCGCGCTGCTTTAGAGGCGCTTCGCCATTATCCACCCATGGATATTCCTGATTATGCCCACTCCATAGTACTCCCAGAAATCCATGCATCGCTTTGGGAACAACTTCGTTCTCACCTTGAGGGCAAGAGTCAACGTGAGGCCGTTATGACCTTGATGCACTTTACACAATATGCTTTTAGTTATGCTACCGATGGCGACCAACATGGCTACGAGAAGGCATACTTTCTTGAAGAGAACTTTTACTATCCGAAGAACGATTGTGAGGATCGTGCCATATTCCTCGTTACCGCTGTGCGCAAACTATTGGGGTTGCAAACACACTTAGTGCAATATCCTGGTCATGAGTGTACAGCCATCCACTTTACTGACCCCACTATCACAGGCGATAGCTATCAGTATGAAGGGCTATCTTTTATTATCTGCGACCCTACTTACATTGGAGCTTCTATCGGTCAGTGCATGCCCAATTATCAACACACGAGACCTATTATACAATTATAGCATTTCCTCTTAGAAGTAGTATGTCCAGTTATATGTTACATTTTGATGCAGTATATCCTTGTTGCATAGACTATGAGAACATAAAACTGGTCACTGGGGTAGTAATGAATCGTGTGGGTATTTTTTTTAAAAAGACCAATTTATCTACACGATTTGTAGTGTAAACCTAGGCACTCTACTTATTGTTACTTCCGTAGCCAGTGAATGAGGCGATATAGCCAGCCTGTATGACGGGTTGTACCAAGGATGTAGTAGGGGAGAGCAAAGAGGCGTTCATAGGTGTTGAGTTGAGCAAAGATGCGTTTTTTGTATCCTCGGAAGTCAATGTGTTGTTCAAATTCTTTGAAGATTGTTAGAGCCGTCTTTCGTTCGGCAACGCTCATTTCATCGTGGTGCATATAAAGCAACATCGTGGTGTCTAAATAAAAGTGCATGAGCTGGGTCATCAATTTTAGTCGGTGCTGCTTGTCTGGAAAAACACTACAGAAGGTGTCGTGTAACATCAAGCCCGTTTGCAGGCGTTGAAAGCGCCGCATGGAGAATTGGTGCGTAATCGCATTGGGGTTGCCTTGGTAGTAGTAGAATGTGCCAGGAGCAAAGGCCACTTTGTTGGCGTGCAAGAATTGCATGCGTGTGTTGTACTCATCGCTATCGTAAAAGCGCGTGTCGCTCCGTTTGTCGGCCATCAATGGCATACGCACAAGGCCGAAGCCGTTGATAGAAAAGTCGGCGGCAAGGTAGAAGGCTTCCTGAGGAGAGAGTACTAATTGGTAGTCTTTATTAGGCGGATAGGAGCACGGCCATGTTCCAAGACGATTGTCCGCATATCGCAGTAGCATATCTGGCAGTACGATGTCTGCATTAATCTCTGTGGCACGTTGATAGAGTCTTTCCAGACAGTTGGGCGACAGGGTGTCGTCTTGCGACATATAAAAGGCATATTCGCCTTTTGCCCATTGACACATGAGAGCAATGTTGCGTGCCACGTTGCCTGTGGGGTCGTTCTCCTTATGATATATACGTATGCGTGGTTCTTTTTGAGCCAATTGTTTTAATATCTCGTAGCTGTTGTCGCTCGAACCGTCGTCTAAGGCGATGAGTTCCCAGTTGGTGAAGGTTTGCGCAATTATCGAACCGATGCTTTCGGGCAAATACTTTGAACCATTATATATGGGCATTAGTATCGAAATGTTTGCTTCTGAATTGGTAGAGGGCATATAGCGTGTTTATGTTGTTTACTTTACAAAGGTACGTTTAACAATCGTAATATTCACAAGTGTCAGTAGATAGATGTTGTCTTCTGCCCTTTTTGGCAGAAGTGGGGCGGTGTGTACTGCACAAGTTGTCATTATTTTTAAATATATGTTATAGCCGTCGTGTGCCGAATGTTTTGGCAATGTGTTTGCAATCAAGAGGGCATAAACATTGATAATAATAAAACAATAAATATATGAATTTCGACAACTTTACAATCAAAGCACAACAGGCTGTTCAACAAGCAGTGGATAGTGCGCAACAAAATGGGCAGCAGGCCATAACCCCTGTTCATTTGTTGGCCGGTGTGCTGGCTGTGGGCGAAAACGTTACGAAGTTTATCTTTGGTAAACTCGGTGTGAACGAGCGTTCATTGCAAGCTGCCGTTAATCAAGAGTTGAGCCGCCAACCTCGTGTGAGTGGTGGCAGCGCTAGTCCATACCTTGACCAAGAGGCTAATGCGGTGGCATTGAAGGCGCAAGACTTGGCTCGTAAGGGAGGTGACACTTATGTAGGACTCGAACCGATGCTGCAAGCTCTGCTTGAGGTGAAGAGTGTGGCCGCTCAAATGTTGAAGGACGCTGGCGTAACGGCCGATGGCTTAAAGAAAGCTATTGAGGAGTTGCGCGGTGGACAAAAAGCTACATCACAAAGTAGTGAGGATACTTACCAAGCATTGGAGAAGTATGCGCGCAACTTGGTAGAGGAGGCGCGTAATGGCAAGCTCGACCCAGTTATCGGTCGTGACGAGGAGATCCGTCGTGTACTGCAAATCCTTTCACGCCGTACTAAGAACAACCCGATATTAATAGGTGAGCCGGGTACGGGTAAGACGGCCATTGTAGAAGGTTTGGCTGAGCGTATTGTGAGAGGCGACGTACCTGAGAATTTGAAGAATAAAAAACTCTACTCACTTGATATGGGTGCCCTCGTAGCAGGTGCCAAGTATAAAGGTGAGTTTGAGGAACGTTTGAAGAGCGTCATCAACGAAGTGACGCAGGCGCAGGGCGACATCATCTTGTTTATTGATGAAATTCACACCTTGGTGGGCGCTGGTAAGGGCGAAGGCGCTATGGACGCTGCCAATATTTTAAAGCCTGCGTTGGCACGTGGTGAGTTGCGCAGCATTGGTGCTACGACGTTGGAGGAGTATCAGAAGTACTTTGAAAAGGATAAGGCTTTGGAACGTCGTTTCCAAACGGTAATGGTTGATGAGCCTTCGCCTGAAGATGCAATCAGCATCTTGCGTGGATTGAAGGAGCGTTACGAAAACCATCACAAGGTACGTATTCAAGATGATGCCATTATTGCTGCCGTACAACTCTCACATCGTTATATATCGGACCGTTTCTTGCCTGATAAGGCCATTGACTTGATGGACGAGGCGGCTGCGAAATTGCGTATGGAGCGTGACTCGCAACCAGAAGAATTGGACGAGATAACACGCCGCTTGCGTCAACTTGAGATTGAGCGCGAAGCAATCAAGCGTGAGAATGATACGCAGAAGTTGGAGCAACTAAATAAAGAAATCGCTGAACTTAGCGAGAAGGAGAAAGACCTTCGTGCTAAGTGGGAGGGCGAAAAGGAAGTGCTCTCGCGTATTCAGCAAGATAAGCAACAAATGGAGCAACTCAAGTTTGAGGCCGAGCGCGCCGAACGTGAGGGCGACTATGGTCGCGTAGCTGAAATTCGTTATGGTAAACTCAAACAATTGGCAGATGACATAACGGCTCAACAAGAGCAGTTGCGTAATCGCCAAGGTGCAGAGGCTATGGTGAAGGAGGAAGTTACGGCTGACGATATAGCTGATGTTGTAGCTCGTTGGACGGGGATACCCGTTACACGAATGCTACAGAGTGAGCGCGAGAAGTTGCTTCATTTGGAGGAGGAGTTACACAAGCGTGTTGTAGGGCAAGACGAGGCCATTGAAGCTGTGGCAGATGCCGTGCGTCGTTCACGTGCAGGATTGCAAGACCCGAAGCGGCCTATCGGTTCGTTCATATTTCTCGGTACGACAGGTGTCGGTAAGACGGAGTTGGCAAAGGCTTTGGCTGACTACTTGTTCAACGATGAGAATATGATGACGCGTATCGATATGAGCGAGTATCAAGAAAAGTTCAGTGTGAGTCGACTCGTTGGTGCACCTCCGGGATATGTTGGTTACGAAGAGGGTGGTCAGTTGACGGAGGCTGTGCGTCGCAAACCTTACAGTGTAGTGCTCTTTGATGAAATAGAGAAGGCACACCCTGATGTGTTTAATATCTTGCTGCAAGTGTTGGACGATGGCCGACTGACTGATAACAAAGGACGTACGGTCAACTTTAAGAACACCATTATCATTATGACTTCTAACATGGGCTCGCAAATGATTCAGCAAAAGATGGAGGCGATTGCTAACAAGAATGCTGAAGAGCGTGCGCGCATCATTGACGAAACGAAGTCGCAGGTGTTGGATATGTTGAAGAAGACGATACGTCCGGAGTTCTTGAATCGTATTGACGACATCATTATGTTCCAGCCCTTGACGCAACCTCAAATTGAGCAGATTGTCCGCATTCAAATCGGTGGCATACAACGTTTGTTGAAAGATCAAGACGTGGTGCTTGATGTGAGTGACGCAGCAGTTAAGTTGGTTGCTCAAGCTGGATTCGACCCCGAGTTTGGTGCTCGTCCTGTGAAACGTGCTTTGCAGCGTATGTTGCTCAATGACTTGAGTAAGGCCTTGCTAGCGGGTACGGTAGACAAAATGAAACCCATTCATGTTGATGCTGCAGGCGACAACTTGACTTTCCATAATTAATATTATACAAAGAAAATTGGCCGTGCATTTGTTATTACAGATGCACGGCCTTTTTGGTAGTTTGTCGTTTTTAATGGCTCTATAACGAATAGTGTGGGTAAAACTGCAATTTATCGAACAGAACAAAAAAGATTAATGAATCGATTAATGGAAAAGATTAACGAAAAAGATTAATGGAAAGATTAATGGAAAGATTAATGAGACATTAATGTTAACAAAAGCGCGTAGCGCAAAAAAAACTTTACGTTACGCGCTTCGCGCTTAGTTTTAAACATTACTGTATCATTAATCTATCATTAATCTATCATTAATCTTTCCATTAATCTATCATTAATCTTTCCATTAATCTTTTCCATTAATCGTCTCATTAATCTATTTTCGTTAATCTTTTCATTAATCTTTTCATTAATCTTTGTCTGTTTGACAAATTGCAGTTT
>JBNMKQ010000060.1:0-13781 GCA_050874425.1 Alloprevotella sp. | reverse complement strand
GTGTGTATCTGTTATTAAACGCAATATTACCCACATGATTCGTTATAGAACCGAGATCTATGCTCAACTACTAATTTTGAACACCTACTTAATATAATAAGCCGAATGCCCATAAGGGAAGTATGTTGGCGTAGCCTGTTTCTATATCATCCTTTACGATATAGCCTTTTTCCACACTGGCTATTTGCTTCTGCCCTTTATTTCGACCCCCTATTTCGAATGTCATGTCATTCACTTGAAAGTCTGAAACAGGCGAACACATAACATCATCAACCACTCGCATCTGATTCATAAAGAAGGTTTCACGCACATTACCAATGTCAGCACGTTTAGGAGCTAAGGCATAAATTAAATTGGTATTATCCAAATAAATTTTCTCTGTTTTGCCAAGCCCACGAATGCCACCTACAGCATCGCGCAACTGAGCAATCATTCCTGCACGCTCCATATACATTAAATAATTTTGGATATAGTTGCGACTAATACCTGTTACGTCTGCTAACTTTTGCATAACAGGTTTAAATGGTACACTTTCAGCCACTACCATAAGCAATTGCTTAAGCTTTCGGCCCACAGAAACATTGGTCTCTAGATATTGCGGAATGTCTCCTTCCATTGTTTGCACAATCACTTGCATCAACTCTATGTCATAGGCTGCATCACGCCCAAAAGGATAATATCCTCGTTTTAAATAGTCTTGAAACAAAGGTAATGGATGTGATACATTCGGTATGGTGTATTGATGTTGCAATAGGGCATCTAACCGTATTGCATCCATTTTTATACCATGAAAAAGATGCAGATACTCTCTAAACGAAAGTCCCTGCATTTCGTATATGGGTATGCGTCTGCTTAAATCGGACATTCCTTTGGTTATTTCAAGAATTGAAGAACCCGAAATAACTATTTGTAAATCAGCATAACTGTCATATATCTGTTTTATTTCAACAGACCAACCTTCATACTTGTGAATTTCGTCTATAAAAAGGTGCTTTCCACCCATTTTATAAAAGCGGTCAGCCAAATCGACTAAAGTGTGCGATGCAAAATATAAATGATCTGCAGATACGTAAAGCGTATGCTGCGGCTGTAGATGCATCTTAATATGCTGCAAAAGCATCGTTGATTTTCCAACACCACGTGGACCAACCAAGCCTAAAGCACGCCCATTCCACTTTATGTCTTGATACTTATAACGTATTAAATCAAGTGGCGTTTCGCTTAACTTACGATTATAATATTCAAATAACTGCTCCATACTATAAAACTTTCTTAATCGCAAAAATAGGCATTTTGCATTAATTTGGTGCAGTTTTTAAGAAAAACTGCACGAAAATGATGCAGTTTTAGGTAAAAACTGCATCATTTTCGTGCAAATTTGATTTTTTAGTCACATAACTTGGTAACGCAGGCCAAGGCCTCCCCACTTGCAGCTTATTTGAGCTGATAATAGCGCGCATACCACTCGGCAAAGCAGCGCAGCCCCGTGCGAAGCGAAGTGTTGGGCTTAAAGCCAAAGTCTTGTTCGAGTGGTGTCGTGTCGGCATAGGTAATGGGAACATCGCCAGGCTGCATGGGCACAAGTTCTTTGTGTGCATCAAAGTCATAGTCGGCAGGAAGTACGGCTGCCCGGATGAGTTCTTCTTGCAGAATGGTGACAAAGTCGAGCAGGTTTTCGGGCGAGTTATTGCCGATGTTATAAATTTTGTAAGGGGGAATGGGGAGTCCGTCCTCACCCGTTTGCTTTTCGGGTGCATGTTGCATGACGCGCACTACCCCCTCAACGATGTCGTCGATGTAGGTAAAGTCGCGCTTGCAATCGCCGTAATTAAATATTTGGATGGTTTCGCCCTTTACTAATTTGTTGGTAAAGCCGAAATAGGCCATATCAGGACGACCCGCAGGACCATAGACGGTAAAGAAGCGCAAGCCCGTGGAGGGTATATTGTAAAGTTTGCAGTAGGCATGCGCCATTAATTCGTTACTCTTCTTCGTAGCAGCATAAAGGCTAACAGGATTGTCTACTTTATCGTCAGTAGAATAAGGCACCTTCTTATTACTGCCATATACAGATGAAGAGGAAGCATATATGAGATGTTCTACTTCATGGTGACGGCAAGCTTCAAGTATATTGTAAAAACCGATAATATTACTCTGAATATAGGCATCAGGATGAGTAATACTATAACGCACACCAGCTTGTGCAGCCAGATTGACTACTACGGCAATGTGGTTGTCAGTAAAAATGCGCTCTACAGTTGATTTATCGGCAATGGAAGCGTGAACGAAAGTCCACGCTCTATTCAATGCCTCAATCTCTTTTAAGCGCTCGTACTTGATATTGACATCATAATAATCGGTAATAGAGTCGATACCGATTACCTTTATATCCTTTACATCACGGAACAAACGTTTGACGAGGTTGCTGCCAATGAAACCTGCAGCCCCCGTAACAAGCACGGTTTTTCCTTCAAGGCAGACGTTGTATTGTAACATTACGTGTGTGGTATGTAAGTTCTAAATGTTGCAGGGTTGAGCGCGTGATTAGCCTCAACCCTGCCATGCCGACGCGGGGACGCGTCGCCCCCAAGGTAGGACGCGTCGTGTCCCGCATTTTTAGTCTCTTCTGAAGATGTCGCGTGTGTAGACCTTGGCTTCTACGTCCTTTAAGCAGTCGTCAAAGCGGTTGGCAATGATGGCTTTGCTATCGGCCTTGAACGCATCAAGGTTGTTGACAACGCGACTACCAAAGAAGGTCGTGCCGTCTTCAAGCGTCGGTTCGTAGATGATGACCTCAGCTCCCTTTGCCTTCACACGCTTCATGATGCCTTGAATGGCTGACTGACGGAAATTATCAGAGTTTGACTTCATCGTGAGGCGATAAACACCAATTACGCAGTTTTGCTCTTTCTTTGCGTCCCATTGACCATTTTCGCTATAATAGCCCGCCTTGCGAAGCACGGCATCAGCAATGTAGTCCTTGCGCGTGCGGTTTGACTCGACGATAGCCTCGATCAAATTTTCGGGCACGTCTTGATAATTGGCCAACAATTGCTTCGTATCTTTTGGTAAGCAGTAGCCACCATAGCCAAATGAAGGATTGTTGTAATGCGTACCAATACGAGGGTCGAGTCCTACACCATTAATAATAGCCTTGCTATCCAGCCCCTTCATCTCGGCATAGGTGTCAAGTTCGTTGAAGTAGCTCACACGCAAAGCCAAGTAGGTATTGGCAAAGAGTTTAACAGCCTCAGCTTCCTTCATTCCCATAAAGAGTGTGTCAATGTTCTCCTTTATAGCTCCTTCTTGCAAGAGGGCTGCAAATGTTCGGGCAGCCTCTTGAAGCATATCGACATTCGTCACAGAGGCAATAGCTGCATTCGCAGCCTCAAACTCTGGATGATTGATAATCTTAGGATAACCTACAATGATTCGGCTAGGGTAAAGGTTGTCATAAAGCGCCTTGCTCTCACGCAAAAATTCAGGGGAGAAGAGCAAGTTAAACTTCTTCACGCCACGTTGTGCATACTTCAGGTAAAGGCTGCGCGTGTAGCCCACAGGTATGGTACTCTTTATCACCATTACGGCATCGGGATTTACTTCGAGCACGAGGTCAATCACCTCTTCTACGTGGCTCGTGTCGAAGTAATTCTTGATAGGGTCGTAATTGGTAGGAGCGGCGATTACCACGAAGTCAGCATCAGCATAAGCTGCACGACCGTCAAGCGTAGCTGTAAGGTTGAGGTCCTTTTCGGCCAAATACTTCTCGATATATTCGTCTTGAATGGGCGAGATGCGATTGTTGAGTTTCTCTACCTTTTCGGGTATTACGTCAACCGCCGTCACTTGATGGTGTTGCGATAGCAGGGTTGCTATGCTTAGGCCCACGTAGCCAGTACCAGCTACGGCTACCTTAATATCTTTAAAATCACGCATATCGGATTTGTTTTTTTATCGGTTATCGATTTTGTAACTAATATACTGCAAAGATAGTGCAAGGCGAATGCAAGACAAAATGAAAGTCAGATAAACTGCAATTTGATGAGGCCTCTCCCCCTAACCCCCTCCCCCACAGGGGAGGGGGAATAAGTCACTCTTACTTCTTGAGTTTTCTGTTGGTTTTCAACTAGAAACGCAGCAAGTAAAGGTTACTTATTCCCCCCTCCCCTGTGGGGGAGGGGGTTAGGGGGAGAGGCCGCATCAAATTGCAGTTTATCTGCTCCTTACATTACGAATGGCGCAGGCGCAATTCGTGTTCCAAGTCGGTGAGCGATACGCCCATCTGCTCCATGAGCACGAGGTAATGGTAGAGTAAGTCGCCTGCCTCATAAATGAAACGTTCACGATTGCCGTCAACGGCCTCGATGATACTTTCAGCACATTCCTCACCTACCTTTTTGGTGATAGCCTTTACGCCTTTAATAAATAAGCGTGTGGTGTACGAGCCTTCGGGCAACTCCTCATGCCGACGATGAATTAACTGCGCCAACGAGCGCACAAAACCCTCGTCTTCAGAGGTATCGAAACAGGCCGTTGTACCACGGTGGCAAGTGGGGCCAATGGGGTGCACCTTTATTAATAAGGTGTCTGCATCACAATCGAGGTAACTATCTACTACATTGAGGTAATGGCCAGAGGTTTCTCCTTTGGTCCAAAGCTGCTGACGTGTACGGCTAAAAAAGGTGACACGTCCCTCGCGCTGCGTCTTTTCGAACGCTTCGCGGTTCATATAGCCCAACATCAACACGCGCAGTGTTGTGGCATCTTGTATGACAACGGGCAATAGCCCATCAGCACACTTTTCAAGTTTTATATCGTCCCAGGTCATTTCTTTTTAGTTTACTAGTTTACGGGTTGACAAGTTTACAAGTAAGTTTGTTTTTAAAACTGCGCAGCAAAAGGCGACCATTTGCACATTTGCACATTCTCACATTTGCACATTTGCTATGCATTTGCCCATCAACCTCTCACCGCAAGTCCTTCGGCACGAAGTTGCGCTTTAAGTTCGGGAATGGTGATTTCGCCAAAGTGGAAGATGCTGGCGGCCAAGGCAGCATCAGCATGGCCTTCGTTCAATACCTCTGCTATGTGGTGCGCATTGCCTGCGCCGCCAGAGGCAATGACGGGAATGTGAAGGCTAGCGGCGAGTCGTGCATAAGTAGTGCAAGGATAGCCCAACTTTGTGCCGTCATGGTTCATCGAGGTGAAAAGTATTTCGCCTGCGCCTCGCTCTTGTGCCTCATGTGCCCAAGTGAAGAGTTCGCGTTCGGTGGGTTGTGTGCCACCGTGTGAACACACAGTCCAATGCGTCAGGGCCTCATCGTCAGTAGGAAGTAGAGGCGCGTGGCGCGCATCTATAGCCACAACTACAAACTGCGAACCATAGCGGGCAGCAATCTGGTCAATCAAATCAGGTGTGCGCAAAGCCGCACTGTTGATACTCACCTTATCGGCTCCAGCATCGAGCAAGCGAGCGGCATCGTCGATGGTACTAATGCCACCGCCTACGGTAAAGGGAATGTTAATGCCGTCGGCTATGCGCGTGACGAGTTGCGTAAAGGTGTTGCGCCCTTCACGCGTGGCACTGATGTCGAGATAGACCAGTTCGTCTGCTCCCGTGCGAGCATAGTGTTGGCCGAGTTGTACGGCATCGCCTACGTCTTGAAGGTCCTCAAAGTGTATGCCTTTCACCGTGCGACCTTCTTTCACGTCAAGGCAGGGGATAATTCGTTTACTTAGCATGGGCGGTTAATGTGCAAATGTGAGAATGGGAGAATGTGAGAATGGGAGAATGGGAGAATGTGTGAATGTGTAAATGGGAGAATGTGCAAATGGGAGAATGCGCACCTTTTGCAGCACAGTTTTAAAAAACAAACTTACTCGTCAACTTGTTAACTCATCAACTTGTTAACTTGTAAATCCTTTAACGCTATGCGACCTTCATAGATGGCTTTGCCGACTATTACTTTGCGCAAGCCGAACGATTGTAAAGAGATAATGTCGTCCAATGACGATATACCGCCCGACACGGTGATGTCTACCGAGGGGTACTTCTGCTGCAATCGTACATAGAGGTCGGTGGCAGGGCCTTGTAGCATGCCGTCGCGCGATACGTCGGTACAGATTACTTGCGATAGACCATAAGGTAGGAAGCGATCTATCAATTGGTCTATGGTGAGGTCAACTTCCTCTTGCCAACCATTCACCGAGACACGGCCTTGCTTCACATCAGCGCCCAACACCATGCGGTCAGCGCCGTACTTCTGAAGCCATGCCTCAAACCATTCGGGGCGCTGTGCGGCCACGCTGCCTACCACGGCATAGCTTGCGCCCGCAGCAAATACGTCGGCCAAGGCTTGTTCCGTCTTAATGCCTCCGCCCCACTCTATCTCTGCGCCCTCAACGGCTGCAAGGGCGCGCAGTGTATCGAGATTTTTGGGCGATGCGGCTTTGGCGCCGTCGAGGTCAACTACATGAATGCGGCGCAAGCCATGACTAACGTATTGGCGCACCATGTCTATGGGGTCAGCCTCATACTGCTTTTGCTGCGCATAGTCGCCTTGCGTTAGACGCACGCAACGCCCACCTATTAAGTCAATCGCGGGTAATATGGTCATCATAAGCTGATAAAATTTTGAAGGATGCGTTCACCCACATCGCCACTCTTCTCGGGGTGGAACTGGGTTCCATAGAACTGTTCGTACTTCAGAGCGGCACTAAACAGTAGGCCGTGTTCGGTCGTAGCTATGGTGTCAGGACAGAGCGTAGGATAATAGGAATGGACGTAGTAAACGGAGTCGCCACTGTGTATGCCTTCAAAGAGTTTCTTCTCCAAGTTGCCCAACGTATTCCACCCCATGTGTGGCACTTTCAAGTCGGGCAGCGAGGGAAAACGACGTACATGGGAATCGAATATGTTCATACATGGAGTCAGCGCTCCGGCGGCAGCACCTTCTTCAGAGTCGCGACACATCACCTGCAGTCCTACGCATATGCCCAACACGGGTTGGCGCAACTGCTTAATCACGGGTATAAGCCCACTCTCCTGCAAATTGTGCATAGCCTCAGCGCAGTTGCCCACACCAGGCAGCAACACGTGGTCGGCTTGACGAATAGTCTGTGCTTCTGCCGTCACCTGATAGGTGGCTCCTAAGCGGTGAAGTGCATTCTCTACCGAACGCAGGTTGCCCATTTTATAATCAATGATTGCTATCATGAACTTTGTTCTAATTATATGGTTTTTAGTTTTGAGGTTAGGAGGTTAGGAGGTTAGGAGGTTAGGAAGTTACATTACGTTGACCAACTAAACTAACTTTATAACCTTATAACCCTAAAACATAAAACTAGCTATTTTAAGAAATAGCCTAAACTCACAGCACCCCCTTACTACTGGGTAGTTCGTAACTAAACACATCGCGTCGAATGGCTTGGCGCAAGGCACGGGCAAAGGCTTTAAACACGCCTTCGATGAGGTGGTGATTATTTTCACCACGAGCCTTAATGTGGAGGTTGCACTGCATAGCTTGCGCTAAAGATTGAAATACGTGGCGGAACATTTCGGTCGGGGTATCGCCTACGTATTCACGTGTGAAAGGCACGTCCCATTGGAAATCGATGCGGCCACCAAAGTCGAACGTGACGAAAGCATCACACTCGTCCATGGGCAATACGAATCCATAACGCTCAATGCCTCGCTTATTGCCTAACGCTTCACGCAAAGCTTCACCAAGGGCGATGGCTACGTCCTCCATTGTATGGTGTTCGTCCACTTCAAGGTCGCCCTTACAGGTGCAAAGGAGGGAGATGCCTGCGTGGTGGGACAATTGTGCGAGCATGTGGTCGAAGAAGTGAAGGCCCGTATCGATGTGTGTAGTGCCGTGTCCGTCAAGGTCTACTTGTACGTGTATGTCTGTCTCGGCCGTTGTACGACAAATTTCAGCCGTGCGCTCGGTGGCACGCAAATATTCGGCCACCTCATGCCAATCGGTCGTGGCTAAGGCTAAAGCTTGCTGCTGTTCGTCATTGAGCAACGTGGCAGCCACTTCGGGCGTTTGTAACAAAATGGCACGACAACCTAAGTTCACGGCCAACTGCACGTCAGTGGCGCGGTCGCCTATCACGTAAGAGTGCGCCAAGTCATAATCGCCTTGCATATACTCCGTCAGCATGGCCGTGCCAGGCTTACGAGTAGGAGCACCCTCGTGGGCAAAGGTGCGGTCAATATATTCACGCTCGAAGTGAATGCCTTCACCCGCCAAGGTCTGCAACATTTTGCGGTGGGCCGGCCAAAAGGTGTCTTCGGGAAAACTCGATGTGCCCAATCCGTCTTGATTGCTCACCAAAAGGGGCAAGTAGTCGGTGCTCATTACCAAGCGCAGTCCGCTTATAGCACCCGGCACGAATTCTAACTTTTCGAGCGAGTCAATCTGTTCGTCAGCAGGCTCTTTTATTATCGTACCATCGCGGTCGATGAAGAGTAGTTTTTGCATAGGGGTAAGGAATTGATAGAAATCAGATTTGTTCTAATAGCCATTTCCAAACAGGCAAGACACAGATTTCTTTGCCTTCCACTTGGAAAGAGCCTTCTTCTTCATAAGATAATATCAACAACTGACGGCAATCAAGTTGATTGCTCAATTTTACTAAAGCAGATGACTCACGTTGCCATGTATCGTCCGTTTTATGTGGTGTATGACTTACTTGAATAGCAAGTGCTTCTTCTGGAACGTAGAAGTCTACCTCCACTCCTTTATTATAGAAGAACACTTGATCCGTCACACCATAACGGCGTATCAACTCTATCGCCACCATATTTTCAAGCAATGATGTGTCCACATCTAAAGCCAACAGACTGATAATACCATTATCGACGAAGTAATACTTTGAATTGGTTTCGCGTTGCGTTAAATTATCTGCA
Organism: Alloprevotella sp.; assembly: GCA_050874425.1. Lineage (GTDB taxonomy): Bacteria > Bacteroidota > Bacteroidia > Bacteroidales > Bacteroidaceae > Alloprevotella. The sequence goes on along the minus strand of JBNMKQ010000060.1, from coordinate 4,864 downwards.
ATATTTTTTATCGGATAAATCAAGAATGCCTCTCGACAATAATCCATATAATTTATAATCGTTGACTTGCCTATCTTAGCCCCTGTTGAAGCTACGATATTAGTTAGCCTTGTAAATGATACAGGTTGCTTAACGCTCTCAGCTAACTTGCGGAACAAGATGCGCAACGCGAATGTATTTTCGACACGATGACGGGCTGCAATATCGCCTAAGTATATTTTCTGATATACACTCGTCAAGTAATCACGTTTGGCCTTTAAGGTAGCACTCTCTGGGAAACCTCCAAAACGATAATAGCTGGCAAAGTAACGTTGCACTTCAGCACGGAACGCTGTGGAAAATAACTTATCGTTGTCATACTCAACACCATTTGCCAACAGAAACTCATGAAAGTTGAAAGGCAAAACGTGTTTGGTTATATAACGCCCACCAAGTGTTGTAGCCACATCGCTGCTAAGCATTTTGGCATTGCTTCCCGTTATGTACACACGATATTTGTTGTCAGCCAAACGACGTGCAAATTTCTCCCAACCACTTATATTTTGTATCTCGTCAAGAAAGAGCATAGGACGCTTCGCTGAAAGCATGCCATGCACTTCTAATAAGAGGTTGAGGTCTGATACCTCCATTCCGATAAGACGCTCATCTTCAAAGTTGATATAGAGCATCTCGTCCCAAGTTATGCCCTTTCGCAAATTTGACTGCATCTGCTGATATAAAAGGAACGACTTGCCTGCACGCCGCACCCCTACCAATACATAATTGGCAAAGTCCTCCATTTCAAAGTTACGATGCACTATATGTTGGTTTTCTACCTCTGTACGAGCATCTAACAATACCTCTCTTAATACGTCTTTACTTATCATTTTGTAAACATTGTCTTATACACAGGACAAAATTACACTAATATTGTCTTGCACACAAGACAATATTGAGGTAATTTCGTCCTACACGTAGGACAAAATGAATTTTGTAAGAGATAATGACCTACATGAGGGCGAACTTTCCTACCATTTAAAAGGACTGAATGGCTTGCAGCAAGCGCACGTTTTCTTCAGGCGTACCAATGGTGAGGCGCAAACAGTTTTGGCAACCTGGGACACGATGACGATTGCGCACGATAATGCCTTTAGCTACCAAGTGGGCATAAAGGGCATCTGCATCACGAACCTTTATTAATAGGAAATTGGCATCGCTGGGATAAACGCGCTCTACGCACGACGCGGAGAGAAGGGATGAGGATAAAGCGTGTCGCTCGCGAATGACCTCGGCTACGTGTTCATCATGAGCCTCCGTCGCCAAGCGCTGCATCACTTCACGCTGCGTAGGGCCATTGACATTGTAGGGATACTTCACATGGGCAAAGAGGGCGGCCACTTCTGGCGAGGCAAAAGCTAAACCTAAACGGAGGCCTGCCATACCCCATGCCTTTGAGAGGGTCTGCAAGACGACTACGTTGGGGTGATGACTAAGCACACTGAGCATCGTACCCTTATCCGAAAAGTCGATGTAGGCTTCGTCTACTACCAACACACCGTCAAAGCGTGTGGCCAACTGTTCAAGTTCGCTAAGCGGAAAGGCATTGCCCGTTGGATTATTGGGCGAGCAGACCCACATAAGGCGGGTGTGTTCGTCAACTGCGCTCAACATGGCTTCTACGTCAAGCGCATACGCATCGGCTGCGAGGGGAACTTCTCTTACATTTACATTATTGATAGCAGCAGCCACGCTATACATACCATAGGTGGGAGCAATGGCAACCACATTATCTTCGCCTGGTTCGCAAAAGATGCGGAAGCAGAGGTCGATGGCTTCATCGCTGCCGTTGCCTATAAATACTTGTTCGGGCTGCACGCCCTTCAATCGGGCTATGGCCTGCTTGAGTTCCTTCTGGTGAGGGTCGGGGTAACGATTTACCCCATTATTATAAGGGCTCTCGTTGGCATCGAGCCAAACGGAGATGTCGCCCCCTTGGTACTCATCACGTGCCGTAGAATAAGGAAGGAGGCTTTTTATATTGTCGCGTATCTGCATGGTTTAGGGGAATAGAGGGTTATGGGGTTAGAGGGTTAGAGGGTTAGAGGGTTAGAGGGTTAGAGGATTAGAGGGCTAGAGGGTTAGAGGGTTAGAGGGTTAGAGGGTTAGAGGGTTAGAGGGTTAGAGGGTTAAAATGTTTGTTTTTGTGGACGCGCGTGCTAGAAAGCACGCGTTACGTAGGGACGTGTTGGCGTGAGGTAAAAAATCTTATAACCTAAAACTAACTTTTTAACCTACTAACCTACTAACCTACTAACCTCCTAACCTACCAACCTCCTAACCTCCTAACTTACTCCTTGCGCACCCTAACGGCTTGAGCATGGGCGTGAAGACCTTCTGCCTCGGCCATGGTGACGATAGTGGGAGCAAGCGATTGCAAACCTTGTTGCGTGAGTTCTTGGAAGGTTATCTTACGCATGAAGCTATCAATGTTTACACCGCTGAACGAACGCGCCCAACCACTAGTAGGGAGGGTGTGGTTCGTGCCTGAGGCATAGTCGCCAGCCGATTCGGGCGAATAGTTGCCGATGAACACGCTACCAGCTGCCGTCACACCTTCGGCCATATCCCATGGGTGGGCTACAGAGAGAATGAGGTGTTCGGGAGCATAAGCGTTAGAGAAAGCTAACATCTCTTCGCGTGTAGACAATATAATGATGCGACTATGACTCAACGACTGTTCTACCAATTCGCGACGAGGCAAGAGAGCAGTTTGGCGTTCTACCTCTGCGGCCACTTGCTGCGCAAAGGCTGCGTCATTGCATACTAAGATAGCTTGACTATCGGGGCCATGTTCAGCTTGTGAGAGCATATCGGCCGCTACGTAGTCAGCGTGTGCCGACGCATCGGCCATGACCAATACTTCTGACGGCCCTGCGGGCATATCGATTGCCGTGTGCGTGCTTACCAACTGCTTGGCGTGGGTCACGAAACGATTGCCCGGCCCAAAGATTTTGTCCACCTGTGGCACGCTCTCTGTGCCGTAGGCCATGGCGGCAATGGCTTGTGCGCCTCCGATGCGATAGATGTGGTGTATGCCACACGCATTGGCAGCATAGATGATTTCGGGGGCTATATGGCCATCACGGCCTTGGGGGGTACAAAGCACTATTTCCTTACACCCAGCGATAACAGCGGGGGCGGCCAACATCAATACGGTAGAAAAGAGCGGTGCACGCCCTCCAGGTATGTACAAACCGACACGCTGAATAGGTACGGCTCGCTGTACGCAGCGTACGCCCGTTTGAGTCTCGACAGCTACGTCATGGGGCCATTGAGCTTGATGAAAACACTTGATGTTGTGCAAGGCATTTTTAATAGCCTCGGCCACTTGGGGAACAGTTTGGGCTGCTAACGCAGTGCGCTCTTCGCTGCTGAGTTCTATATCTGTTATCTCTGTATGGTCAAACTCATGTGCATAGCGGCGCAATGCAGCATCGCCTTCTTGGCGCACTGCAGCTACAATGTGGCGTACGCTCTCTATTACTTTATCATCGTCTGGCACATTGCGTTCACACAAGGCGCTCCACGTTTCTTTCTTGGGTTGGTTGATAACTTGCATAACATCAAATGGTAATGGGGTGTTCTAAAAATTCTGTTTTTAGTTTGTAGGTTATGAGGTTATAAAGTTACATCATTTTGATAATCAACTATACAAACTTTATAACCCCATAACCTAAAAACGTAAAACATTCGTTTTATGGTATCATGTTTTCGAGGTTCAACACAAGGATGCCTTCAGCGCCGAGTTGCTTGAGTTGTTCTACTTTTTCCCACAGTACGTCTTCGGCAATGACCACGTGCAACGAACACCACCCTTCGGCAGCCAAAGGCAAAATGGTGGGCGAACGCATAGCAGGTAAGAGTTGAACGGCCTCATCGACGAGTGAAGTGGGAATGTTCATCAAGACGTATTTATAACCTCTACTATTGACGATAGAACTGAAGCGGAATTTGAGTTTTTCGATATCTGCTAATTTCTCTTCGCTCAACCCTTGGTGGGCTACAAGGGCGGCTTCGCTATAAAAGACCTCTTCTACCTCACGCAGGCCATTCTGCACCAACGTACCACCAGACGACACAATATCAAATATAGCATCAGCCATACCCACAGCCGGAGCTATCTCTACCGAACCAGCTATCTCGTGTATGTCAGCCTGAATGCCTTTATCAGCAAAGAAGTGACGCAAGACGGTGGGATAGGACGTGGCTACAGTGCGCCCATTGAACCATTCCAACCCGGGATAGTCCACCTCACGAGGGATAGCTAAAGAGATGCGGCAAGCGCCAAATCCCAATCGCATCACCTCGTCAACGGCCATGTGGCGTTCGGCCACTTCGTTGAGTCCCACAATGCCCACATCGGCCACGCCCATGTGTACAGCCTGAGGTATATCATCATCGCGCAAGTAGAGCACCTCTATGGGGAAGCCCTTAGCGCGGGCCACTAATTTTCGTTTGCTTTGTGCCACCTCTATGCCTGCATCAGCGAGCAGTTGCATAGTGTCTTCATTCAATCGGCCTTTGGCTTGAATTGCAATACGTAACATAGGTTTTCAAGTTTCGTTTTGTAAGTAGTTTAGGTTTTGCTATATCAAATTGATTGCAATATTCGACATTTTAGTTGATATATGCAAGCTTATACAATAAAAAGATATATAAATGCAGTTTATCTAACACGCGCTAGCAAAATGTTGCAAACGCAAGCTAGCCTGGGGGCGACGCGTCCCCGCGTCGGCATTTGCAAGTCAAGGCTCGATGCCTTGACTTGCAAATACTTGAGTATCACTCATAAAAGTATTGCCAACTTGGGGCATCTAACCCCAAG
>JBNMKQ010000059.1:0-13827 GCA_050874425.1 Alloprevotella sp. | reverse complement strand
GTTGAAAACCAACAGAAAACTCAAGAAGTAAGAGTGACTTATTCCCCCTCCCCTGTGGGGGAGGGGGTTAGGGGGAGAGGCCTCATCAAATTGCAGTTTACCCATACGATTCGTTATAGGCCCAACAGAATTTTTAGAACACCCCTATAGAAATTGGGGGGAGAGAGGCTGTAATTTGCAGTTTATCATTTAAAGCCGCTTTTTTGCTGCACACAACCCTATATGAAATAAGGTTCCTTCTAATTATTTTTAATGATTTAATGTCATGCAATTAGCCGTAGAAATCCAATTTTGTCATACAAAACTTGTGACCTAATAAAAAACTATATATATTTGCAAATTAAAGCATAAATTACGTAAACGTTTGTAAACTATAAAATACGCCAGATATGAGAGTTAATAAGTTGATAAGTAAAGGAATGATCGCTTTAGCGGCATGCTTTATGACTATGCCAGTACAGGCACAGCAAGATAAGCGATTAAAGGATACTTACCCCTACGGCTTTCTGAGCGTAGCGGGTGGCGGACAATGGATAACAGATAGCCCACTGCCAGCAGGTCGCAATCGCTTTATCCCCTTAGGCCAGGTGGGGGTCGGCGGTATGTTTTGCCCCTATGTAGGCCTTCGTGCCACATTCGACGTTGGTGCTGAAAAGCTGCTCGTTGAGGGCGAAAAGACAAAGAAGACCTACTTCTATACTAACTTTGACGGCTTAATCGATGTTACCAACTTCTTCTATGGCGCTCGCCCCCATTTGCTCCACCTTTATGGCATTGGCGGTGTAGGCTTGGGCACGTTGCCTACAGAGTCGCGCACGACGAGTTTTCCCTACAATGTGCGAGCAGGTGGTCAACTCGAAGCACGTATCAACCAGTCATGGGGCGTTTATGTCGAAGCCTTGGGCGTGAAGCGTTACAATGTGCCACAAAACACTGATAAGTGGCAAATGCAGGCAATGCTCGGTGTGAAATACTGCTTTACCGGTAAGAGCAATTACAAGGCTGATGCGAATAGTTCTTCAGCTATGCAAGACTATTACAATGCGCAAAATGCCTTGAATGCGAATGCTGCTGAAGCTGCTGCACGCGAGAAAGCACAACGCGAGGCTGCTGCCAAAGCCGCTGCCGAACGTGCTGCTGCCGAACGCGCTGCTGCAGAGCGCGCAGCTGCTGAGAAACGCACTGCTGAGAAGCAAGCCGTTTGTCAGCCCGTCAACATCTTCTTTGACTTGGGTAAGACAGATGCTAAGAATGTGGATAAGCGATTGAAGGGCATTGCCGACTACGTAAAGCAATATCCCGATACCAAAGTATACGTAACGGGTTATGCTGATGCTGGTACTGGCACTCCAGAGGTAAACCTCGCAGTGTCAAAGTCACGTGCCAATACGGTGGCTACTGTACTGAAGCAGAAATATGGCATTAAGGATCAAAACCTTGTAGTAGACTATAAGGGCGACACCGTTCAGCCTTTTGCTAATAATGATGACAACCGCGTAGTCGTTGTTGTAGCTCAATAATCCGTATCATAATGAAGGTTATTGTCGAGGTTTCCCTTTCATACAGGTGCTATGTTTCGACAATAACCTTCTGATTTTATTCCTCCACCAGTGTGAAGCAATTTCTACGAATTTTCTTTCATCGTGACCATTTGATTATCTCGGTGCTGGCAGTGATTATTCTCTGCTTGTTCTATTTCGTCTCGATGAATATATCCTTCTTAAGTCCGGTGGCGCGTGCTATTAAGGATTTTTCGATGTCCGACCTCTACTATCATATCCTTTGGACGGGCGATGAGCCAGAGGAGAGTGAAGTCATCACCCTTGTCGACATCACCGACCTCCACAAGCGTGGACAGATAGCGCAAACCATCGAAGAGGTGAATAAGCAGCATCCCAAAGCCTTAGGACTTGACATCATCTTTGAAGGACTAAAGGACGACTCTATAGGCAATGATAGTTTGGTCAACGCGCTCTCAGACTGCTCTTCTGAGACGGTCACAGCTTTTAAGCTTCTTGACTATAATGCGCCTTCCAAGACTTTTACCTCTTCGCTTCATTCCTTCTTCATCGACGATGTACCCTTAATCGAAGGTTACACCAATGTGTTGAGCAATGGCACGAATGGCAGCGTGCGTCAGTTTAGCATATCACGTCGCACGAGGGAAATGGAAGTCTATTCGTTGCCCGCGATGCTCTACATGTCGGCTATCAATGACACACTTCCCAGTAGTGTGAAAGAGCCAGAAGACCGTATGATTAATTACGTGCCAATGCGCTTCCCTGTGGTACGCTATGATAGTATTGCTCAGAAGGCCGACCTTATACGCGACCACATCGTTCTGTTGGGTACTGTCAATGAGGAACAAGACATGCACTATACCCCCTTGGGCAAGATGCCTGGACTTGAGGTGCAAGCCTTCTCGCTGCAAACACTACTCTCGCAGCGCGACATTTACGTTGTGAGTGAAGTATGGCTTATGATATTAGCCTTCCTCTTCTGCTATTTGACACAGTTCATACAATATGGGGCTGTTCGTTTAGTAGCACGCCGTACCGATACAGTGAGTATCTTCCTATCAGGTTCTTTCCTCTTCCTACGTGTTATCACCTTCTCTTGGTTGGGCCTTTTAGCATGGATGGGCTTTATCTTATACGTAAAGTGCAACATCTATTTGGCTATGACCTGGATATTTGCACCTGTCGTTTTGGTGGCCGAGTCGCGTGGTCTTTATTCAGCCTTTATCAAGACGCTCTGTCTCAAACACCACGACCGCTTCAAGTGGCTCAAGAGTTCCTTATATTATGTAGCTCCAGAGGTAAAGACCGCTTCTGGTGATAATGAGGAATTGCGCGTTGATAGTGGTTCTGCAGAAGTGGCAGATGTTGATGTGAGTGATAATGATGTGCTTACTCCATCGACTAATAACTAATAAAAGGACGTATTATTCAGTAGAACTGAAATCCATACGTTCTACTTTATAACCCTATAGCTTACGATATGAAACACGTTTTATCTATTTTATTCTTATCTCTTGCCTTTGCTCTCTCAGCACAGGCTCAAACTTATGCCGTATTCTCTGTGCGTGGTGATGTGCGCATGATGAATAATAAGAAGTCTATCCCTTTAAAGTTGCGTCAGGACGTTCACGCTTCAGATAACGTAACCATACCTGCTACGGGCAAACTCATTTTGCTCGATAAGGACAACAGCAAACTCTTTACGATTAATAAGCCTTATAGTGGCACTGTGTCAAAACTCATTGCCGACAACACTCGTTGTTCTATGAAGAACCTTTCAAAGCAATATCTTCGCTATTTGATTGGGCAAATGTCGGGCAAGGGCGTTATCGAAACGCGCACTTGCTATATGGACCGTACTGCCAGTGCTTATCGTGATGTTGAAATGGACTCTACAGCCACTGACTCTACTATTGTTGTAGAAGAAAATCGTTAAAGGTCAGCAATAGGGGGCAGCTTTGCCCCCTTCTTTTTTTCTTTGTTTTACGGTTATAGGGCAATAAAGTTAGTTCGCTTGATGGGGGTTAAGTCTTATGTTCGCTTTCGCGCACCTTATTTGCTTGATTATCAACGTGATGTTACCGTAACCCCTAACCCCCTAACCTTCTAACCTTCTAACCCTCTAACCCTCTAACCTTCTAACCTTCTAACCTTCTAACCTTCTAACCTCAAAAGAATCATGCGACGATTGTTCCTCCTATTATCCTTCGTCTTGTCATCATGCTCACTTCTATGGGCGCAAGAAGTAAAGCACGTCAACGACTATTACTTTGATGCTGAGAAAGCATTAAACAAACAGCGTTGGGCTGAGGCAGATAGCTTGGCCAACCTTTATTGCTTGGTGTGTGAGCGTGAACTTACGGACAAGATTAAAAGCTATCCTTATACACGTATGTTAGACCTTCGTGCGCATTGTGCCGCGCGGGCCTTAAATTACGATGTAGCCATTGCGTTAGAACAAAAGGCTGTTGACCTTCGTCGACAAGCTACAGACTGTGAACAACAACACATAGCCGTAGCCCTCAATGAACTTTCGCTCTTCTATTCTTATAAAGGCAATTATGATGAAGCCATTCGTAAGTCTGACGAGGCATTAAAGATATTGCGCGAGTCGTATGGGGAAAAGAATAAGTACTATGCCGTCTCGTTGAGCAATATGGCCTCATTCCTTTCATCGCGTGGTGACGAAGGAGACTTCCAACGTGCCGTAAAGTTAGGGGAGGAAGCAATTAAGCACATACCTAAGGGAAGTGTCAACTATGCCAATGCGCTCAATTCGTTAGTCGTCTATTACGCCCAGGTGGGTAGCTACATGAAATCAAATGAGTATGGTAAGAAAGCGGTCGAATTAGGCAAGAAACGTTATGGTGAACTATCGCTTGACAATGCAGCGATGCTCAGCAACCTGGCCGTGCGATTGGCCAATGTGCGCAATTACGAAAAGGCACTTGAATATGCTAATCTGGCGCGCTCTATCTATCAGCGCATGAATGCTACACGCCAGTTGGGGTATACCCGTTTGTTGGGCAACATGGCCTCGTTCAATGCCCAACTCGAGAAGAATGAAGAATGTCTTGCCTTGCTCAACGAAGAGTTACCCCTGCTACGCGAATTAGTAGGTGAGTCTCACCCCGATTATGTGCGTTGCCATAGTGAGTTGTCGTCAGCTTATAGCCGCATGGGCAATTATGAAAAGGCGGAAGAAGTAGGGCAGATGGCGCAACAAATCACCGACTCGACTACTCTCTCCGACCCTCGATATGCCCAAGCCATGAGTCGAGAGGCCAATACATTGGCAATGAATGGCAATTTTGAGCGAGCTATTGAAATGGAAAATCGTGCCTTGCAAGTGTTTACCAATCGACGCGACTCACTCCTGATGGGTAATTCTATTACCCAATTAGCTTCCTATACCACGAGTTTGAAGGACTATGCTACGGCTAAGGATTATGCCCTTTCGGCGGTTCGCCTCCTTGAGTCTAAGGACATGAGTCATTACCGTGCACAAGCCTATAACGTGTTGTCTATCGTCTACTATTACACTCATGACTACGATAGTGCTTACGTCTATGGAGCAAAAGCCATTGATTGTTACGTGGCATTAAACGATACGGCCACGTCGGTTTATGCTAAGACGTTGGGCAACTTAGCCCTTTATAGCTCTTTGCGCAACGATTACGAACAGGCAGTAGGCCTTTCGCAAAAGTCGCTGCAAACGTTGCAGACGGCATTAGGTGAGTCTCACCCCGACAATGCTTCGTTGTATTACAACTTAGCCAGCTTTTATAATTTAGAGGGCGGCCACTCGGCCGATGTGTGCGATAATTATAGTCGTGCACTTGAACTTCAGACGGACGTGATACGTAAAAACTTCTCCCACCAAACAGCTGTTGAACGTGAGAAGTTCTGGAACACCAAGAGCTACCTCTATCGCGTTGCCCCAAGTTTTGCTTATACCAACGACCAAGAACCACGTCTGATAGCTGATGCTTACAATGCCAAATTGTTCACTACGGGACTCCTGCTCAATTCTGAGGTGAACTTTCATAAACTGTTGGCACAGGTGAAGGACTCTGTGATGCTCGAAAAGTACAATCGCCTCGACCTCTTGCGTAAGGAAATTGATGCCTGTTACCAGTTGCCCGTGGCGGAGCGAGCTGAACGTGTGAAAGCAGCAGAAACTGAGGCTGAGGCTTTGGAGAAACAACTCGTAAAGGGGTGTAAAGCTTATGGCGACTTTATGAGTAATTTGAAGGTGGACTATAAGACCGTGGCCAACCAGTTGGGGGATAAAGATGTAGCCATTGAGTTTGTTAACTTCGAAATGGCCAGTCGAGGCACTACTTATGTAGCCTTACTCTTGCGTAAGGGTTGGAAAGTGCCACTTATGAAGGTGCTCTTCAGTCAAAGCCAACTCGACACACTGAATTATACGCATGGAAACTTTACCTCTGTGATGCGTGCGCAGCGTGACATTAACCAAGTGTATGCTGATAAGCGACTTACCAACCTTGTGTGGTCGCCTATCTTGAGAGCATGTCCAGACGTGAAGAATATTTATTTCTCACCCTGTGGTCTGCTTTACCAATTGGCCATAGAGTATCTGCCGCTTACCGACTCCTGCTGCGTGTCCGATCGTTACAATTGCTACCGCCTATCATCAACGGCTACAGCAGGTCTTGCTCACGAAGCGCGTCCTATCACTAAGGCTGCTGTCTATGGCGGTATCAATTACGAAACCGACCTCACTACGCTGCAAACGCTCCACAATACACATGAGTGGCAGCAAGCAATGGACTATATCACCGATGTTGAGGACGTAGACCTCGCCCTCACCGATGAGGCAGACCAAATGCTTACGCGTGCGGGGTTCCACTATTTGCCTGGCACTAAAGTAGAAGCCGAAACGATCGGTGAGATACTCATGCAAAACGGTGTGACTACGCTTATGCGTACAGATGACTATGCCACAGAGGAGTCTTTTAAAGCCCTCGGTGGACAAGACTTTTCGTTGCTTCACATTGCTACGCATGGTTTTTATTTCACGCCTGACGATATGAAGCGTTCGTCAACAGCCCGTGCCATACTCCAAGAGTCGGGTGGGGAAGACCAAAGTATGAGCTATGCTGGCTTGTTGCTTGCAGGAGCTACGACAGCCCTCAAAACGCCTAACTTCCCTCGTGAACTCGAAAATGGCATTCTTACCGCACGCGAAATCTCCTTGCTCGACTTCCGTCAGCTCGACCTCGTAGTGCTTTCAGCTTGTAAGACTGGTGTGGGCGAGGTAAAGGAAGATGGTGTGTTCGGTCTGCAGCGTGCCTTTAAGAAGGCGGGTGCCAAGACCTTGGTGATGAGTCTTTGGAGTGTGAATGATGCCGCTACGGAACAGATGATGACTTCTTTCTATGCTCACCTCTCTGAGGGATTGCCCAAGCACGAGGCTTTCCGTCGTGCTCAGAATGAGCTGCGTCAGCATCCTTCATTCAGTTCTCCCTCCTGTTGGGCTGCCTTTATCATGCTTGATAGTCAAGATTGAGATAAACTGGGGCCTCTCCCCCTAACCCCCTCCCCCACAGGGGAGGGGGAATAAGTCTCTCTTACTTCTTGAGTTTTTCTGTTGGTTCTTAACTAGAAACGCAGCAAGTAAAGGTTACTTATTCCCCCTCCCCTGTGGGGGAGGGGGTTAGGGGGAGAGGCCCCAGCTTATCTGCCTCATAAATTGGGGTATTGATTTCGTTATTTACGTTTTATAGAGGGCTTTTGTTGTCATACAAAAAAATATCCTTACCTTTGCATTGTTCATTTTGGAACTAATCGTCTTCATAAGGCTCCGTAGCTTAGCTGAATAGAGCGTCAGATTCCGGTTCTGAAGGTCCAGGGTTTGAATCCCTGCGGAGTCACAAGGTAATGAACATAAGAGGAGAATATTGCGTCAGTAGTATTCTCCTCTTTCTTTATTACGGGTCTATGTTGATTCGTGTGGGTAAAACTGCAATTGGGCCTCACCCCCTAACCCTCTCTCCTCAAGGAGAGGGGGTTAGGGGGTGAGGCCGTTAGGGGGAGAGGCCCCAGTTCTAAAAATGAATCGTCCCCTTATCTATACGTATTGCACATTATCTTTCCTTAATGTGCAAACTGTGGCTTTACAATGTTAAGAGACTTTTCATTACATAAAAAATAAAAAAGCGAACACCATACTTGTTCAATTCTTTTGGTAATTTTGTTGGCATAACATAACAAAAACTAAGTACTAACATGCAAGTTGCATTATTCATCCCCTGCTATGTCAATGCTGTGTTTCCAGAAGTGGGCATGGCTTCTCTTCATCTGTTGCAACAGTTGGGCGTTGACGTAGTTTACCCTAAAGGACAAACCTGCTGTGGACAGCCCATGGGCAATGCGGGCTTTGAACAAGAGGCACGCCACTTAGCTGAACATTTTCAAGCACTCTTTGGGCAGTACGACTATGTGGTAGGCCCTTCCGCCTCATGCGTATCATTTGTGCGCGACCATTATAATGCCCTATTGCCCGATCATACGTGTGAAGCTCAAAAGGGCGTGTACGAAATATGTGAGTTCATTCACGATGTCATTCGTCCCACCAAACTTAACGTAAGTTTTCCCCACAAAGTAAGTATTCAAAATAGTTGCCACGGAGTGCGCTTGTTAGGCCTTTCGTCGCCCAGTGAACGGAACGTACCTTATTATAATAAGTTGCGCAATCTGCTATCGTTGGTCGATGGCATTGAAATCGTTGAACCCGAGCGTCGCGACGAGTGTTGCGGTTTTGGCGGCATGTTTGCCGTTGAAGAGCATGCCGTATCGGGACAAATGGGACGTGACAAGGTGATGCGCCATGTCAATACAGGGGCAGAATACATCGTCGGTGCCGACTGCTCCTGCTTAATGCACCAGAATGGCATCATCGCTCGCGAAAAGTTGAATATAAAAACGCTACACATAGCACAAATACTCTCAGGCAATGTCTAAGCATGCACAACAAGCTACCGAATTTTTGAAGAATAAGCAGCAAGCAACTTGGCACGACAAAACGCTATGGATGGTGCGCGAGAAGCGCGACCGCATGGCGCACGACGTGCCCGAGTGGGAAGAACTGCGCGAAGCTGCCTCGCAGCTCAAGTTGTATAGCAACTCCCATTTGGCCGACTTGCTTGAAGAGTTTGAACAAAATGCTACCCGCAATGGAGCCATCGTCCATTGGGCAAAAGATGCCGACGAATATTGCCACATCGTAGCCGACATCTTAAACCAACACAAGGTAAAGCATTTTATTAAGAGCAAGTCAATGTTGGCCGAGGAATGTGGGCTCAACCCTTATCTTGAGGCGCAAGGCATTGAGGTGTTAGAGAGCGACCTTGGTGAGCGTATCCTTCAAATGTTGCATCGTAAACCCGTTCATATCGTACTCCCGGCCATTGCTGTTAAGAAAGAAGAGATAAGCGAACTCTTCACGCGTGAGATGGAGGACTGCGAGCCAGGTAATTGCGACCAGACGTATCTCACGCATGTAGCACGCCGCAATTTGCGCAAGAAGTTTATTGAAGCTGAGGCCGCTATGACGGGAGCCAACTTCGCTGTAGCCTCTACGGGGGAATGTGTGGTGTGTACGAATGAAGGTAATGCCGATATGGGTACGGCCTTAAATACTAAAAAGTTACAAATCACCGCCTTTGGCATTGAGAAGATAGTACCCAATCGTGAGGCTTTGGGCGTGTTTACCCGTTTGTTAGCACGTTCTGCAACAGGCCAACCCACCACTACTTATACTTCTCACTATCGTTCACCTCGTAAGGGAGGTGAACTCCATATTATTATCGTTGACAATGGGCGCAGCCGTCTGTTGGCTGATGCTGACCACCGCAAGGTGCTCAACTGCTTGCGTTGCGGCGCTTGTATGAATACGTGCCCCGTTTATCGTCGTTCGGGTGGTTACGCTTATACCTATTTCATTCCCGGTCCGATAGGTATCAACTTAGGCATGGTCAACGATCCTGTGAAGTACAAAGACAATGTGTCCGCTTGCTCTTTGTGTTATTCTTGCCAAAACGTGTGTCCTGCTAAGGTTGACTTAGCTGACCAGATTTACCTTTGGCGACAGAAGTTGCCCCAATTGGGGATTGAAAACAAGACAAAGCACCTCATGTCACGTGGTATGCAGCTTTTGTTCGAACATGGCAAACTTTACCACGCAGCCTTGCGTTTTGCCCCATTAGCCAATCATGTGCCACACTTTATGGTAAAAAATGCACTCAATGCTTGGGGCGCTGAGCGTGAAATGCCCCATTTCGCTCAACGCACATTTGACGACCTTTATAACGAAGAAACAATGAGAAAGGAGGAGAAACGCAACCATGTCAAGTAAATCAGCTATACTATCTGCTATCCGCCAAAATACGAAGGTGCAGTACGACTGTCCCGATCTGAAGTCGCTCGAAGCGCATGCTCTTACCTTTGCCGACCCCGTGGCAGCCTTTTCGAAGGTGTTGGAACAGGGTGGGGGACGGGCCGTTCTGTTGCCCGAAGGCAAGAGTGTGGCCGAATTGGTGGCTGAACTTTATCCTAATGCCGCCACGGTGGCCAATACGATAAACACATTGCCCAATGTTGACTGCTTGCCAGGCCGCGTTTTCAATCCCGATATGGTGAACGAGCCGGCTGAGTTGAACGGCACAGACGTTGCCATTATCAGCAGTTCATTGGGGGTGGCCGAGAATGCTTGTTGCTGGATAGAGGAATATGTGCGCCACCGCGCGATCTTCTTCATTGCCGAAGCACTCATCATCGTGTTGAAACGTACCGACATCGTCAACAATATGCATGAGGCTTACCTTCGTTTGCCCAATCGTCCTGAAGTGCCCTTTGCTTGTTTCATCTCTGGCCCTTCTAAAACGGCCGACATTGAGCAAGCCCTCGTATTTGGCGCACATGGAGCCAAGGAGGTGACGGTAGTCTTGGTATAAACGTGTAATTTGTCGAATAGACAGGAATGAACATTAAGACGCGCTTCGCGCTTGTTTTTTTTAACATTAATGTTTCGTTAATCGACCATTAATCTTGTTCATTAATCTATTCATTAATCTTGTTCATTAATCTTTCCATTAATCTTGTTCGTTAATCTATTCATTAACTCAAGTTTCGGATTTAGCAAGGGCGGGCTGAAAGCCCAATGGATCACATAGCCCAGGGCAAGCGAAGCGACACCCTGGGTATCACGCGTTGGAGCAGTCGCGCCCTGTAAGGGCAAAAGCTTTAAGACATGGCGCAAGTATTGAACAAACTCTCTTCTTATAATGGAAAGATTAATGGAAAGATTAATGGTCGATTAACGAAACATTAATGTTTAAAAAACAAGCGCGAAGCGCGTCTAAATGTTTAAAAACAAGCGCGAAGCGCGCCTTAACGTTACCCCCCAAAGCGCGAAGCGCATCTTAATGTTCAATTTTATAAGTCGCAAAATGTTTATTTTTCATACTTTATGTTACCTTTGCATTATAATAAAATTTGAATATTATGAAGGACTATTTTTATATCGACAGCAACAATGAGCAGAAGGGCCCTATCAGTCCGCTCAACTTCTCTATGTATAATATTACGCCCGACACGTTAGTATGGTGTGAGGGCATGGCGGATTGGACACGTGCAGGCAGTGTGGCCGAATTGCATGATGTCTTTGCTGCTCGACAAACACAGGCTACTCCACCTCCTTATGCGAATAATGGGGGTGGCTATAACCAACAGCAAGCACAGTCGTTTCAGCAACCGCAGCAAACCATGCAGCCTTGTCCCGATAGCAATCTGGTATGGGCTATACTTACCACCGTGCTTTGTTGCTTGCCCTTTGGTGTTGTAGCCATTGTTTATGCTTGTAAGGTGAACGACCGATATGCTGTGGGCGACGTTCAAGGTGCTATTGATGCCTCACAGAAGGCTAAGAAATGGTCTATTTATAGTGCCGTCACCTCTATTGTGATTGGTGTAATCTATCTATTTTTTGTTGTGTGTATGGGGCTCGCTTCTACTCACTTCTAAGAACATTACGCTATGATACAAAATAATAATTCGCAACCTCCCTGTCCCGATAATCACATGGTGGGGGCTATTCTCAGCACCATTTGTTGTTGTTTGCCTTTTGGCATTGTGGCTATTATCAAAGCCTCGCAGGTCAACTCGCTATATTTACAAGGACAATATAATGCTGCTTATATTCGTGCCGCTGAGGCTCAGAAATGGACTACCATATCTGTAATCCTTGGTATCCTCTCGATGGGCTGTGCCGCTGGACTGCGTTACTTTAATTAGTATCAATTATGTAGGGTGTTCAGTTTGATGTTTCGCCCTTGCTACAAAAAATGGAACATCAAACTGAACATCCTATTAGTATGATTATCAGCGTTATGTGACTTTATAACCTCA
This sequence comes from Alloprevotella sp., assembly GCA_050874425.1. GTDB lineage: Bacteria > Bacteroidota > Bacteroidia > Bacteroidales > Bacteroidaceae > Alloprevotella. Next base: position 1,873 of record JBNMKQ010000059.1, on the reverse strand, counting down.
TAACCTCCAAACTAAAAACCTCCTCATCCCCTTATGTCATCAGCCTTATTTATGCTCACCACTTTGGTGGGCTATTTTTTATTGTTATTATTTCTCTCTCACCGTTCGGCAGTAAAGGGTGCCAAGGGCAATGATGCCTTCTTCCGTGCTGGACGCCAATCGCCTTGGTGGTTGGTAGCCTTTGGCATGATAGGTGCCAGCATATCGGGCGTAACATTTATTTCTGTGCCAGGGTGGGCTGCCTCGACGGGCATGACCTATTTACAGATGTGTATGGGCTTTATCGTGGGGTATGCGCTCGTTGCCTTCGTGCTTTTGCCCTTATACTATCGCTTGCGGCTTACCAGTATTTATGCCTATTTAGGGCAGCGCTTTGGCGTACGCACCCACCGCACGGGAGCGCTCTTCTTCGTGTTGAGTAAACTCACGGGAGCTGCAGCGCGCCTTTATCTCGTATGTATCGTATTGGCGCAGTTCGTTGTCACTCCTTTGTTCGGTGAGGGCATTGTACCTTTTGTCCTAACCACATTATTTGTATTATTACTCATCTGGCTCTATACCCAGCGTAGTGGTATTCAGACGATTGTTAAGACCGATGCACTCCAAACGGCCTGTCTCCTTTTAGCGGCCGTAGGCATTATGATAGTAGCGGCCGATAAGATGGATTTAAACTTTTCGGGAGTCATCACTACAATTACACACAGTCCCATGTGTCGCGTGTGGGAATGGGACGTAATGAGTCGGCAAGCCTTTTGGCGTCAGTTCTTGAGTGGTGTGTTCATTGTTATCGTGATGACAGGATTAGATCAAGACATGATGCAAAAGAATTTAACCTGTCGTACCTTGCGCGAAGCACAAAAGGATATGTGTACCTATGGTCTTGCTTTCTTGCCCGTCAATGCTCTCTTCTTAGGTTTAGGCATTTTGCTCTATACGCTTTGCGCCGAGCGACAACTTATGCCACCCACTGTGAGTGATCAACTTTTGCCCTGGCTTGTAAGTTCGGGTATATTGGGCAGTTGGGTTATCATTCCCTTTACAATAGGCATAGTAGCTGCCGCCTTCTCGAGCGCTGATTCTGCCATGACAGCGCTTACTACTACTATTTGTATCGACTTATTAGGCATTGATGAGTCGTGTGAGGGTACAACTTCTGCCATTGCCATGCGCCGCGGTGTCCATCTGGTGGTGGTTCTTCTCTTCTTACTTTGCATCATCTCCTTTCGGGTGATAGGTAACGACAATGTGCTCAACTCCATTTACGTCATGGCCTCCTATACCTATGGCCCTTTGTTAGGTCTTTATGCCTTCGGGTTGTTCACTCGTCGTGCTGTCAATGATCGCTTTGCCCCCTATGTCTGTTTAGCTGCTCCCATTATTTGTGGATTGCTTGACCATTACGCTCCCCTCTTATGGGGCTACACTTTTGGCTACGAGTTGCTCTTGTTTAATGGTTTGCTCACCATGTTCGGATTATTGATGGGGCCTCTCCCCCTAACCCCCTCCCCTACAGGGGAGGGGGAATAAGTAACCTTTATTTGCTGCGTTTCTAGCTGAGAACCAACAGAAAACTCAAGAAGTAAGAGTTACTTATTCCCCCTCTCCTTGAGGAGAGGGGGTTAGGGGGTGAGGCCCAATTGCAGTTATCCAAAAATAAAACGAAAGAGTGGGGTAGGAGTGTAGCCGTGCTTTTAAATATAGGGTGTTCTAAAAACAAAATTTGGGTCTATGTTGATTCGTGTGGGTAAACTGCAATTGGGCCTCCCCCCCTAACCCCCTCTCCTCAAGGAGAGGGGGAATAAGTAACTCTTACTTCTTGAGTTTTCTGTTGGTTCTCAGCTAGAAACGCAGCAAATAAAGGTTACTTATTCCC
>JBNMKQ010000058.1:0-13842 GCA_050874425.1 Alloprevotella sp. | reverse complement strand
CTCGTTAACTTGTCAACTAAAAAAGCCAACTTACCCGTTAACTTGTCAACTCGTTAACTCGTTAACTAAAAGAAGGAACAAACACAAAAATCATATATGCTTATGAAAAGACCATTACTCATTGGCGCGATGGGGCTTGCAGCTCTCTGCGCAAACGCACAAACAACGGTTGAAACTGCACAAGTGGTAACCGAAGGCAGCAACAGCTACACACAAGCTGAAGCCAGCTACGCTACGCTCTACTTTAAGTATACGGCCGATACCGACCAGTTGCTTTACATTAACAAGGAGTTCAGCGGAAGTTTCTTGCCCACTACCGATGGCACCTCAAGTAGCGTAATCACTTACGTAAGCGAGAACAATGGTAACACCATGGTTGTGCCCGTTAAGGCTGGCCATACGATTTACCTCGTTGCCATGACAAGCGACCAAAATGTTAGCTTTAGTGCCACATCAAAGGCAGCCAATGTTGATGGTTCAACGATTGCTACGGCCATCGAAGGCAGCAAAGATCGCTTCTTTGTGCCCCAAAACCGCGAGGCAAATAGCTATGGTGGCTACGACAACAAGCCTACCTATATTAAGTATACGGCTACAGCCGACGACGTGCTGCAGATGACCTTCGAAGGCTACGTAGCAGATGCTACCATTCAAGAGGGCGAAGACGGCTCACCGATATTGTTCAATGTCAATAGCCAATACGTAGATGGCGTAAGTTCTTACGTGGGCAAGGTCAACGTTGAAGCTGGCAAGACATACTACATTGGCGTGACCAGCTACAACCCCTTGTTTGCTTCGTTCGACGAGATTGTCGTTAAGCAAGGTTCAAGCTACGACATGGCTATCAAGGCTGAAGAAGGCGAGGCCAACGTTCTATCTAAAGAGGTAGGCAAGACTTGGTATAGCTTCACTCCGTCACAAGCAGGCTTTGTAAGCCTCAGCTCTGATGCTGACTTAGCAGGTGGTACGATTAAGGTGTACAACCAAACTTCTCAAATCACCTACGACCAACCTATCACCAGCGTAACGGGTAAGTTCGACCTCCGCTTTGAAGCTACCGCAGGCACTACCTATTATATATGTATCGAACGTGCCAACGCTGCCGAGGCTGACAACCATTTCTCTTTAACGCTTGAGGAAGCTAAGGCTGGCGACACATTTAACAACCCTATTGCACTGAGTGCTAATGGTGGAACTGAAACTGTGTCCGAGAGCAATGGTACGTATTATTATAGCATCACCGTTCCACAAGGTCAACACTTCATCACGGTGAATGCCCCCAGCGGCATTTCAAAGGACGAGAGTGCTACCCAAACACAGGTTTACCTTTACACCAAGGACTCTCAAGGCAACTACTCTGTAACGAGCGGCCGCAATGGTTTCCGCCAAATGGTTGATACTGACGCTGACGAGACTACCTATATCATTGCATGGAAGTGTGACGAAGGTAAGAATGCCTTTAGCTTTGACTATAGCGTAACGGAAGTTGAAGAGGGCGATATTGCTTCAAAGCCTATCAGCATTGACATAGGTGGTTACACCTTCGAGAAGGAAACTGACACTTACTATACCTTCACCCCCACACGTACAGGTTGGTTAGACATCGACACCGAGCCCTACATCAACGTTGAGTTCTGGAAAGACAGCTATGGCTACAACAAGTACGATGCTGTAAAATCTGGCCCTATCACCAAAGCTAAAGTAGAAAAAGGCCAGCCCGTTATCATTAAGTTTAGCGGTATGAAGGTGGACGACTTCTTCTCTCTCTATACCGAAATCTTTAAGCAAGGCGAATCAATCGACAATCCGATTGAAGTTATTAACGAAGGCGAATCGGCTTCAGTTCTGCTCCCCACCTCTGCCATTGACAATTGGTACGTTTACACTGCTCCGAAGAGTGGCAAGTTGACCGTTTCGTCAAACATGACGGCTGGTTTGGGTCAGAATGCGCTCTACGTTCAAGTAGGCAAGGACGGTCAGAAGCAAAACTTCAAGGGTTCGAAAATGGAGGGCTCTGAGTCAGTTGACGTGTTCGAAGGCTCTATCTTCGTCAACGAAGGCGACCAAGTATACGTTAACGTGGTACTGAAAGATGCCCAACAAAACGTTGAGTTAAAGTTTGCTATGGCTGAATCACAACCGGGCGAAACGGCAGACAAAGCCATCGACTTGACCAACCTCGACTCTTACACCTTGCCCTCTGGCGTTTCACGCACCACTCCTATTTGGCTCAGCATTGATGCACAAGAAGCCGGTGCTTACATTATCGAAACGCCTGACTACGACCCCAGCGACGAACAGGTGCACAACACTTACTTCGGTGCCGACGTTTACGCTACCGATGCTGACGGCAAGCAAACGGGTTCTTCTATTGCCAGTGCTACTACTAACTTCGACTACACTAAGAACATCAGCAAGGGTGTGCTCAAATTCATCGTTAATGGCAAAGAGACTCCCTTCGGCCGTTACCTCATTCAGGTGTTCAGCACCAACGGCGAAACGCCCGTCAACATCACCAAGCGCGACATCGAACGCGGCGAAGATGCTTCTATGCCTATCGAACTCCAGCCGGGCGAATTCGAGATAAAGGAGGCCAGCTACAGCGACCCCATTTGGTATAGCGTAAATGCTGGCGCGGGCGACTTGCTCATCTCTTCGTCTAACTATTGGAGCGGTGAACTCTATGCTACCGACGCCGACGGCATGCCTACTGGCAGCTACCTTGCTACTTCTCTATTTCAATACGATGGCTCAGGCTACAAGCTGTCTTACACCATCGACGGTGAACAAGCTAAGGCTGGCGTTTACCTCATCAAGGTGACACAATCTTACAGCGGCACTACTGCTACTGCTGAGTTTAAGACGGACGTTACGGGCATCAGCGAAGTAGCACAAGGCACTCGTCTTGTCAACACGGCTAATGGCCAAATCCAAGGTGTAAATGGCGAGGGCATCGAAGTGTTCGACATCACCGGCCGCGTTGTAGCTAAGGGCAAGGGCAACGTCAACGTGCCTAAGGGCGTTTACGTCGTTCGCACCAATAGCGGAAAGACGGTAAAAGTGACAGTAAAGTGAGTTTAGGGGTTATGAGTTTAGGGGTTATGAGGTTATGAGGTTAAAAAGTTTGTTTTACAAGCGACCTTATCACTAAAAAACTTTATAACAAAAGAAACTTTATAACCTTATAACCTCAAAACTCAAAACTTTACAACTTTATAACCTTATAACCTCAAAACTCAAAACTTTATAACATAAACTCAAATCCGACCTACAAAACACATTGGGGGCAAAGCAAATCCACGTTTGCTTTACCCCCTATGTGAGTTTTTGTTGAAAATCAACCAAAATATATAACAATTTCATTTTTATGAACAAACACCTCACTCGGTATCTACTTGCAGCTGGACTGTTGGTAGCTTCGTCGGGCACGGCATGGGCCATTAAGGCCAATCCGAAACCCATCACCGTGAAGCAACCCGACGGCACTACCTTAGTGATTCGTGTGCATGGTGATGAGAACTTTCACTACCTCACCACCACCGACGGATTTCTCATTCAGCGCGACAAAGACGGATACTTCAAGTATGTGCAGACCGATGCCTCACAAGGCACGCGCAAGCTGACGGCACGTCGTGCGCTGAATGCTGACAAGCGTTCGGCTGCCGACAACCAGTTCCTCAGCACCTTGCGCCCCATTCGCAAGGAGGCGGACGCAGAATGGCTCAAATCATTGCGTGGCAACGTACAACCCATGACCATTGGTCAGACCTTGCCCACCAGTGTGCGTAGCCGCAAGGTCGATGCCCAAACGGGCGAAGCCAAAGAGAGTCAATACCTCGTTGTATTGGTAAAGTATGCCGACGGCGAGTTCCACTTCACCGATAGCGACTTCGACGCATGGCTCAACGAAAAGGGCTATAGCAAGAATGGCGGTACAGGTTCGGTCAAGGACTACTATCGTGACAACTCTATGGGACAGTTTGTGCCCAACTTCACCGTAGTGGGCCCCTACACGCTCGACCACGAACGCACCTACTATGCTGCCGACTACGGTGGCACGGGCAACGATGTCAACCCCCAAGCCCTCGTGATTGAGGCGGCTCAAAAGGCCAAAGCCGACCACCCCGAGATTGATTTCTCACAGTTCGACAACGACGGCGACGGCTATATGGACAACATCAACGTCGTAATCGGTGGTTACAGCCAAGCCTCATCGGGCGATGAGAAGGACATGTGGCCTCACTCTTACCGTTTGATAACCGACGACGGCGACCTCTCAGTCGAGATTGACGGCATTCGCGTCAACAACTACTCTGTCTCGGCCGAGTTAGTAGGTGCTTCGGGCACCAACATGGACGGTATCGGTACGTTTACCCACGAGTTTGGCCACATCTTAGGTCTGAAAGATATGTACGACACCGACGACTACGACGGTGGTATCGGTATCGACCCAGGTGCTTACAGCCTTTATGCCTCAGGTAGCTACAACAACAATAGCCGCACCCCAGCAGCGCTCATGACCTTTGAACGCTTGCAAATGGGCTGGATTAAGAAGGAAGACCTTCACCAACTCAGCCAAGCTGAGGACGTTACCCTTCCGATCATGACCAGCAACTCGGCTGCTTATGTCGACGCACGTCCCGGACTCAGCGACGACGAGGGCTACGAATGGTACGTATTCGAAAATCGTCAACAAACGGGTTGGGACAGTTACATTCCCTATCACGGACTCCTGATTTACCACTTAGACTATACCAAGAGCATGGTCAGCCAATATTGGAGCGTGAATGGACCTAACAACAATGCACGCCACCGCTGCATGTACATCGTTCCGGCCGACGGCATCGACGACAACAACACGCGTAAGGGCGACACCTATCCTGGCACTTCGGGCGTAACCTCGTTCACCGACTACTACAATTGGTTGGGCGACAAAGTACGCACCCCGATTACGAACATTCGCGAAGAGAATGGTCTCGTCTTCTTCCAAGTAAAGGGTGGCGTTACAGAGCAGTCAAGCATCGAAACGCAACCCGTAGGTTATGCCGACATTGCCTCAACCACCATTACCGTTAAGGCCAAGGTGGCCAAGGCTACACAAGACATCAAAGAGATGGGCTTCTGCTGGAGCGATGCTACCGAAGAGCCCACCCTCGACCCCTCTGATAGTGAACACAAGGCGGTGGCTACGGCCAACACGGCTGAGTTGACACTCAGCAACTTAGACCCCGCTACGCTTTACTACGTGCGCGCTTACATGACCTTGGCCGACGGTACCACCGTTTATGGTGCTGCCCTGCCGGTTAAGACAGAACACACGCCCTTGCAAGCTCCACTCTCGCTCACGTTTGACGACACCGACGTTGACGGCGGCTTGAGCTACTGGCGCATTGTCGACCAAAACAACGATGCCAACACTTGGAGCTACGACAGCAGCACCCAGGGCATGGTCTACAATGGCGACTATTGGAACAATGGTAACGATTGGCTCATCTCTGAGAAGTTGCACGTGCCCGAACGCGGTGGCCTTTACATCTTGCGCGGTGTAATGGACCCCTCATACGTTGAGAAACTCGACGTTTACGTGTCAACTCGTTCACGCGAGGTGAGCGACTTCCACTTAGTTAAGCAATTCTCACTTGCCGACCAATTTGGCGACATGGCGGTTGACGAGGTCGACCTCAGCGACTTTGCTGGCAAGGACGTTTACGTAGCCTTGGTTTGCACCTCTGACCGCATGCAGAGTTCACTCTGGTTGTGGGGTATCATGATGACGCAACGCTTGGAGCAACCTGTCATTACTACCTTTGGCCGTCAAGGCGATGCTTTGCACGCTGAATGGAATGAGGTGAAGAATGCTTCTACTTACTACCTCGAGTTCTACAAAGAGACGGACAAAACGAACGTTTCGGCTAAGTACCTGCCACAGAGTGACGTGACCGATGCTGTAGGTGAGGTTTCACTCGGCACGGGTACGATGTACTTTACGGGTAGCGGTACGGTACAGACCGTTGAGTTCCCCGACGGCATTACCAACATTCAGTACGTGCTGAAGTCAGGCGGCCCACGCGGCACTTCTACCTTTGGCGTTGAGGGTTCTAACGACAATGGCCAGACGTGGACTCGCATTGGTGAGTTGCAACGCATCAGTAGTGTTGATGCTGACGGCACCTCTGTCGACCTCAGTGCTTACATGAAGGGCAAGAGCTACAAGCGCTTGCGCATGACCTGCGACTTTGGTGGCCGATTGGTCAACATCACCAACTTTAGCTTGACCTACAACGACGGTGTTGTGCTCGACACGTTGGCTATGGGTGCTGCTGGCAACAATGGCCGCGACACGCAAGTAACCATTAACGAGACGACTCCGGGTGAGTTCAATACAGGTCGTTACCGCTTCATCGTCACCGCAGGCGACGGTTTGCTCTACTACGACTCTTCTGTTCCCGCCATTTACGACGCTGCAGCTACGGGCATCACCAACGTGACCACCAACGGCGAGACTTCGCTCGTTCCCGTTCGCGCCCTCTGCAAGGACGGCATCGTTACGTTAGCGGGCTTAACTCCCCACAAGGCAGTTACGCTCTACGCGACCGACGGCCGCGAGTTGCTCCGCTTCGTTCCTACCGCAAGTCATGCAGCCATTAAGGTGAATGGCTACGAGGGAGTGGTCATCATCAAGCAGTAATTTTTTTTAGGTGACAGAGGTTAACGAGTAAACAAGTTAACGGGTAAGTTTGTCTCTTAATATTATAAGGTAACTTACCTGTTAACTCGTCAACTCGTTAACTCGTCAACTCGTTAACCTCTGTCAGCCCAAAAACAACCTATATACAAAGAAAAGAATGAAACAACTTCTATTCAGCATACTCGCCCTGTTGGCCACTCCCGTGTTGGCTCAGCAGGTGGGCAAGGTGAAGCCTCAACAGCCCACTGCCCCACCCTCGGCACAAAAGTATGCGATAACAGCTACAGCTAATGCAGCGAAGGCCCAGGCACTCGACAAGGTGGTGCCACAGCTCTCAAGCATTAACGACAAGGCGGTCACGCTGCGCTGGAACAGTCCTGAAGCCACAGACGGTATATTCGAGGACTTTGAAGGCCACAGCGACTTTGTTATCAACTCGCCAGGCACGGCTGGCTGGACCTACATCGACGCCGACAATGCCGACACGTATACGTGGACGGCAGCCTCTTTCCCCAATCAGGGTCAAAAGATGGCTTTCATCGTGTTTAATCCGTCAAAGACGTCCCCCTCAACGGGCACTTATCCTGCCGTAAAGCCCTTCTCGGGCAACAAAATGCTGGTAGACTTTACCGTCGACGGTGGCAACAATGACTTTATCATTTCGCCCGCTCTCAACTTTAAGAGCGACTTCCAAATCAGTTTCCGCGCCAAGAGTTATAAGGACACTTGGGGACTGGAGCGCTTCAAGGTGGGCTACTCTACTACGGGCACGCGTCCCTCTGACTTCACCTTCGTGCAAGGAGGCGACTATGCCGAGGCTCCACTCGACTGGACGCTGTTTGAATACCGCATACCGAAGGAGGCCAAATTCGTTTGCATCAACTGCGTTTCGAACGAAGCGTTTATGTTTATGCTCGACGACATCTTTATTGGCACCAACCAAGTGCGTCCGCAAGTAGCCCCTCGTGCTACCTCTACCAACGCTCGCTTGGCCGGTTTCAACCTCTATCGCAATGGCGAAAAGGTAAATACGGAGTTGATTAAGGCCGTTTATGCTACGGACAACGTGCCCGACTACGCCACCTACAACTACACCGTGCAACCCGTCATGACCGACAACACGGTGGGCGAAATGTCTGAGCCCCTCAGCGTTGAGGTGCCCGACGTGCGTTTGCTCCCCTTCTTCGACAACTTTGACGACAACACCATTGACTCTACGCGTTGGAGCATGCCCGTCACCCAAGCTGGCGAAGAGAACAAGTGGCATAGCGACTATTATGCCTATGGTTTGGTTGACTTCTCGGCTTGCTACTCTTACTCAAGCATGGCGGCCTACTCACAGAGCCTCGTCACTCGCGAGCTGAACACCACCAACCCCGACAACACGTGGTTGCGCTACGAGGTACGCCTCGACTACAACCTCAAGTATGCCTTGAGCGGCACTTACAGTGTTTTGGCCACGGAGATTTCGACCGACGGCGGCAACACGTGGACGCAGGTTGATAGCATCAAGAATGATGTGGGTTCGTTCTACTGGCGCACCTACGAGTTCCCCTTGAGCAAGTATTTGGCCAACAACCACTTGTTTAAGATTCGCTTCCGCGCTTGGGGTAACGATGCACGCTTTGTCAACTATTGGTTTGTTGACGACGTGAAGATATGGAACCCCGTAACCCACGCCACTACGATTAAGACCCTCAATGCAGGTCGTCCCGTAGCCAACTGCTTGGTGAAGATGACGGCCGACAATGGCGCTGTTTATACCGAAACGTCTGATGCCAACGGCAACATCAGCCTTCCCCGCATGGAAGAAGGCACTTACACCGTTACGGCCGAGGCCGCAGGTTATAACTTCTTGACCACGGAGTGGAAGTTGGATGCCAACAGTGGCACCACCTTCACGGCTAACCTCACTCGCCCTGTGCTCAACATCTCTGAACAAACCGTTGACCAGCAGAGCGCACTCGAGGCCTTGACGCAGAAGACCATCACCCTTGAGAATACGGGCGACGGCGACTTGCAGTACAACTTCTTCCCCACCCCTAAGGCACAAAGCGGAACGACCGACCACCGTTGGGACGTGACACACGCTTTCGATGCTTCGGGCGATATGCAAAGTTGTGTAACCTTCGACGGTGAAAACTTCTACACTTCGTCAAGCTTCTTCTTGGGCAAGTTCTATAAGTACGACCGCGAGGGCCACTTCCTCGAAGAGTTCTCTGTGCCAGGCATGTACTATGCCGTTAATGACCTTACTTTCGACGGTCGCTACTTCTATGGCTCTGACCGCAAGAACCGCATCTTTGAGCTCGACTTGCGCAACAAGCGCTTGGTTAGCACCATCGATATTCCTTCAGCGTCTGACCTCTGCGTAACGCACATTGCCCACGACACACGCACCGACGAGTTCTGGGTAGGCGACTACAACACGTTGGGCCGCGTCAACCGCAAGGGCGAGGTTACACTCGACTTCTATAAGCTGAACAACCTCGTCAGCATGGACGTGTTTGGCACTGCCTTTGACAATGTTACCCCCGGCGGTCCTTACCTCTGGATGAGCGACCTCGTCACTTCAGGCCTCAACACCGTCGATAAGGTGACTATCAAGCAATATGACTTGAACAATCGTCGCGTCGTAGCAGAAGAACATTCTGCCATTGACATTCCGGGTTACAAGACGGGTTCACTCACTACGGGTGAGAACAACCTGCTCGGTATTGACTGCACCACAACTTTGGTCGACGGCAAACTCTCGTTGGTAGGTATCTTGCAACAGTCTCCTTCTCGCATCTTTGCCTACACCTTGGCCGACATTGACCCGTGGGTAAAGGCCAACCCCTTGGCTGGTACGCTCAAGGCGGGCGAGAAGCAAACGATTACGCTCGACTTTGATGCGCGCAACGTGCAACTCAATGAGCAGAATAGCACCACTTTGGCTTTCAGCTCTATCCCTACACTGGCCGACAATCACGACATCAGCCTCCACCTCACCGCTACCGAGGCGGCTGCTTACCCCCGTCCCGTGCAACTCACTGCTTCGGCTGAGGGCGAATCAAGCGCTGCGCTCGCATGGCAGGCTGCGGCTGACACACAGCCCACTGGCTATGCCATTTATCGCAACGACGTGAAGGTGGGTGAAACTTCTAACACCACCTTTACCGACACGAAGTTGGTACGCGGCACTTATGCTTACGCCGTTCAGGCTATCTATGGCGACAATGCTTCTACGCTCAGTGATACGGTGAACGTACAAGTGAAGGTGGGCGAACCTTACTTCGCACCTAATAATCTCCAAGCTGACATCACGCTCAACAAACACGTGACGCTGAACTGGGAGGAGCCCACTTCGTTGCTTCGTAAGGGCACGATGATGCGCTTCGACGAGGGCAAGAGCGACGATGCTATGGGCTTGACCGAAGGTGGATTCTTCTACGCTGGTATTGCCCTCGATGCTGACGACCTCGCTCCTTATCGCGGCATGCAGATAGACTCTGTACAGGCCTTTATTAAGGAACACGTTACGGCACTCTCTGTCAATATCTATAAGGACGGCAAGCGCGTACAGTCTACCCGCATTAGCGACGACTTGATTAAGTATGGCGAATTCTCTAACTTTAAGTTGAACGCGCCCGTCACTATCGAACGCGGTAGTACTTACTACATCACGTTGCTCGTTGCCCACGATGCCAACCTCATGCCGATGGGTACGCACGCTGCTACGCCTATCGACGGCAAGAGCAACCTCATGTCGCTCGACGGCCGCGAGTGGTTCCCCGCATCGTATGCGGGCTTTGAGAGCACCAACTTCAACGTGGCTGCTCACTTCGCTCCCGTTGCCGACTACCAAGAAGCACAACCCACCAGCTACGTTGTTTATCGCAACGGTCAGAAGGTAGGTACTTCTACGACTACTTCTTACTCGGAGGACGTAGCCGAAGCTGGCACTTATAGCTACACCGTAGCTTCTGCCTACGAGGGTGGCACAGAATCGAACGTTAGCGCAGCCGCTAAGGTTGAGCGCATCAGCCTCGATGCCGCTATGGCTCCTACTACGGTCAATGCCAACGTGGTACGCAACCGCCGCGTTGACCTCCGTTGGAGCATTCCTGTGGCCGAAGCTTGCACCTTGCCTGTCGACCTCACGCCACAGGCTAACATCACGCCTGAGGGTCGTCCTGAGTACGTAGGTCAGTTTAAGGCGGCTTACACGGGCGAAATGGGCATCGCTTCTGACGGCAAGTACATCTACACGACGAAGTACTCGTCAACGGGTATCATCAACCGTTACACCATGGACGGTACTTTCGACACGAGCTTCACTTTGGCCGTGCCTTCTGACTTGACTACGGGTTTCCGCAACCTCACCTACGACGGTACGAACTTCTACGCTACGGCCAATGGCTCTACGCTCTATGTCATCGACATGGATAAGCAAGAGATAACGGACGAGATTTCTATCTCTGAGATTGGCCGTCACATTGCCTACATTCCCGACCTCGAGAATGGCCGTGGTGGCTTTGAGGTGGGCGACTGGGAAACCAGCATCTACACTTCATTGCGCGGTGCGAAATTGGGCACTGGTCCTACGCTCAAGGGCGCTGCGGGTTCGGCTTACTACAATGGCGTTATCTACACCTTCGAACAGGGTTATAACAACAAGTACGAACTCTGCGCTTACGACTTCACCTCTGGCACACAACTCTGGCACACCAGCTTGGGCGACTATGCGCCTATCAAGCCCAGTGAGTCTGCCTCAGCCGGTGGTATGTCTATCATTCACACCAACGAGGGTTACACCTTCTTGGTAGCTGCCCTACAAGAGGGTACGGGTACGCGTTACCTCTACTTCGACCTCGGTTCGGTGAAGGGCCTCAGCGGTTACAACATCTACCGCAATGGTACGAAGCTGAACGATGCTCCTCTTGCGCAACGTGCTTACGCTGACCTTGAGAGCACTCCGGGCACATACGCTTACGAGATTGAGACGGTCTACATCGACGGCACTACCTCAGCTCGCACGGCTCCCGTTAGCGTGACGATTACTGAAGCAGGTCAGGGCGATGTGGCTACCGACGTGAAAGCGCGCGCTGCCTCTTACGGCTACGATGTGAACGTGACGATGATCGACCCCACTACCTTGGTGGCTGACACGTACGAGAGCTTTGAAGACCAAACCGTGGGCGAGGCCTTCGCACAAATGGGTTGGACGAACAAGGACGGCCTCTTTAAGGTGACGACTGACGATGCCGTTCAAGGCAACAAGGCCCTTCGCGCTGCTGCTGAGGACAAGGCAGAACTCATCCTCCCCGTTGGCAAGGATTACACCGCTCCGTTTGCCTTTAGCTTTATGGCTCGCAATGGCTTGACGAGCGAGGGCAATGGCGAGATTCAGGTGCTCACCTCTAACGACGGCACCGAGGCTGCCGACTTTATCAACCGCGGCCGCCTCACGACGACTGAGGCTTGGCAACAGTTTGCCCTCACGCTGCCTGCTGAGAGCAAGTACGTGATGTTGCGCGTCAACACGAGCCACGCTGCTCAGTACATCGATGCGATTAGCATTCATGCTGATAAGTTGGGCGACATCTATGGCTACGACATCTATCGCGACGGCACGAAGCTGAACGACGAACCCGTAGCTGGTCCTAACTACACCGACCACAACCTCTTGCCTGGCACGTATAAGTATCAAGTCGTTGCTTACTATAACAGTTCGGCTATTAGCGAACTGAGCGAGCCGGCCGTTGTCAACGTTAGCTATACCAATGGCTATCAGCAACCGGGTACACTCTCTGTCGTACAGAGCGACAAGGGCAACGAGCTCACTTGGAGCGTTCCGGCCTTAGGCGAAGCCACTGAATTGCGTTGGCACAACGGTGTTTGCGACAATGCGGCTGGTTTGCCCAGCGGTGGTCAATACTACGCTGGCGTTGAGTTTGGCACGGACGACCTCAAGAAGTACGATGCACTGAGCGTTTCGGAGGTGAAGTTCTACATCAACCAAGTGCCCGACGTGCTCTACGTTCAACTCTATGAGGACAAAGACCTCGTGTTTGAGAAGTATGCTACCGACCTCCGTCAGTACGCCTTCAACACCGTGCGTCTGGACAAGCCTTTCAAGGTGGACGCAAGCAAGAAGTTGCGCGCTGTCATCTATGTGGAGCACAACAGCATCACCGTTCCCTTAGGCTACGATGCTGGTCCTGCCCAAGGTGGTAAGGGTAACCTCTACTCTACTGACGGCATTACGTGGACTACCTTGAGCGACAATGAGATTGAGGGCAACTGGAACATCTCTATCATGCTTCAGCCTTATGCTGACAACGTGAAGGCGGCTCCTACGGCTCATCTCAACGCTACGGCTGAACGCTATGCTGCAGCGCAACCCGCTGCCAAGGCTGAGACGCTGAAGGGTGTTGCACTCGATGCGGCTCAACCTGCCAGCTTCTTTGCGGGTTACAACATCTACTGCAATGGTGAACGCATCAACGCTACTCCGCTCGGCACAGATGCTACAACTTACCTCGACGCTGAGAAGCATGCAGGTCGTTACTACGAATATCAGGTGAAGGCTATCTATCCCGACTATGGTGAAGTTGGCTCTAACGTGGTTCGCATCATGACGACTGGCATTAACGATGTCACCATCGATGCTGCTGCTGACAACGCGCCTATTTACAACCTGAAGGGTATCCGCACCAACCGCTCTGAGCGCGGCCCCGTTATTCAGAATGGTAAGAAGCGCTTGCAGAAGTAAGCACTGATAAACCTATCACATAACTAATAAATTATCCCCTTTGTTCCGCGCGTGTGGAGCAAAGGGGATTTTTTGGCTCTGTAACAAATATTGCAGTTTACCCACATATTTGTTACAGAGCCACTTTTCAACCTAATTTGCGGAGTATAACGCGCATATTCTCCGCAAATTATGCGGAGAATAGAGGAAAACGTAAAGAGTTAAATGAACATTTTATGGACTTGTTAGCGACGCGTCCTAACCTATGGATTCGCGTCCTAACCTGGGGGTTCGCGTCCTCATCTGGGGGCGACGCGTCCCCGCGTCGGCATTTGCTTGTCAAGGCTCGATGCCTTGACAAGCAAATACAAAAGCATTAAGTATTAAGTTTTGAGTTTTATGTATTGCCAACTTGGGG
>JBNMKQ010000057.1:0-13876 GCA_050874425.1 Alloprevotella sp. | reverse complement strand
CTTATATCAAAAGCACTCTCTTGGAGCGCATTTTGTTCCTTTGTTCTCGATCGCATAGCCCGCTATGCTCACTCGAACAAAGAAACAAACTGCACCCCAATAGAGCACTTTTGATATAAACTAATTATGAACACCTACTTAAGTTACTGAACTTTAGACAGACTTACCCGTCAACTTGTCAACTTGTTAACTCACCAATTCGTCACAAACAAAAGGAAGAAATGGCTAAGAAAGCAAATAATAAAAAAGAGGGAAAACGTAATGCGGGTACAACTCCTGCGCCCCCCAGCCTATGGAAACTCTTTCGCCAGGGAGAACTGAAGAGGTATGTGAAAGAGCAAATAGGCAATTATGCACAGACCGATAATCTTGTATTCATAGCTGGTGTATGCGTGTTGTGCATCAGTGTGTACCTTATTATCAGTTTTGTTTCAAATATATTCACCGGCCGCATTGACCAATCATACGTGCAGTATGGCTCGCTGACGCATGCAGCCAACTATGGTGGAAAGTTGGGAGCTATCTTGTCCAACTACTTTATGGACACTTGCTTCGGCTTCCTCTCTCTGTTTATCCCCATCTTTACGTTATTAGTGGGCATAAAGTGGGTGGCAGGTTATCACATTCGGTTGTGGAAATGGTTTCTCAACTTTTCAATCATCATGATATGGGGCTCCGTGTTCCTCTCGCTCATCACCGATGTATTGCCCAGCAAGGCTATCAACTTCTTTAGTTTCAGATTAGGAGGCGGACATGGCGACTATGTGAAGAACTTTTTGGCCAACAATTTAGGTAGCCTTGGAGCATGGATTGTGGTGTTGGCCACGGCCGTCTTCTACTTGATGTATCTGACCAGCGAAACGGTAACTATTGTGCGTCGTATGATGCACCCACAAGATTATATCAAAAAGTTGCCACGAAAGGGTAGTGACGCAGAGGAAGATGAAGAACAGAATAACGAACTCGAACAGCAGGAGTTCCATACGGCAGTAACTGATGAGGAGTCTCAATTGGACGAAAACGCTCCTGTGATTGACCTCAACAAGGTAGACGATGAGGCTGCGAATGATGAAGCCGAACGTACAACCTCTATCGACTTGAGTACAACTCCCACTTTGGCTGCTACTACAGCATCTACTGCTGGGGGAACGGCAGAACTTGAGATAGCTGTTCCTGAGGCGTCAGCGGCTCACACCGATACGAAATTGGACATTACTGCCCCCGTCATAGATGATAAGGCTCAGGGAAAAACCGTAGAAGAAGTGTTGGCACAAGAGCCTTACGACCCTCGTAAGGACCTCCGCTTCTACAAGTTCCCCACTATTCCCTTGCTGAAGCATTACGAAGACAACGGACCCGCTATCGATATGGCCGAACAGAATGCGAATAAAGACCGCATCATCAACGTGCTGCGCAACTTTGGTGTAGAAATATCGAGCATCAAAGCCACGATTGGCCCTACGATTACGCTTTATGAAGTTACTCCAGCGCCCGGTGTGCGCATTAACAAGATACGTAACTTGGAGGACGATATAGCCCTCTCCCTCTCAGCCTTGGGCATTCGTATCATTGCTCCTATTCCGGGCAAGGGTACGATTGGTATCGAAGTGCCGAATAAGAATCCGCGCATCGTGTCGATGGAGAGTATTATCAATACCCGAAAGTTCCAAGACTCTACGTTTGAATTGCCTATCGCGTTGGGTAAGACCATTACCAACGAAGTCTTTATGGTCGACTTAGCCAAGATGCCCCACTTGCTCGTAGCTGGTGCTACGGGTCAGGGTAAGTCAGTCGGCTTGAACGCTATTATCACTTCCTTGCTTTATAAGAAGCACCCTGCCGAGTTGAAGTTTGTGATGATTGACCCTAAGAAGGTAGAATTCTCTATTTATGCTCCAATCGAACGTCACTTCTTGGCCAAGATACCCGATGAGAATGAAGACCCTATTATTACCGACGTAACGAAGGTCGTACAAACGCTCAAGAGCCTCTGCCAGTTAATGGACCACCGTTACGACTTGCTCAAGAAGGCCAAGGTGCGTAATATTAAGGAGTACAATGCCAAGTTTAAGGCGCGTCAGTTGCCCCAAGCCTTAGGCCATGACTTCATGCCCTACATCGTAGTGATCATCGACGAGTTTGGCGACTTGATTATGACCGCAGGTAAGGAGGTCGAGATGCCGATTGCGCGTATTGCTCAGTTGGCACGTGCCGTGGGCATACACATGGTCATCGCCACGCAGCGCCCTACGACCAATATCATTACAGGTACGATTAAGGCCAACTTCCCAGCTCGTATGGCTTTTAAGGTGATGTCGCAGATTGATAGCCGTACCATTTTGGACCAAAGTGGAGCCAACCAATTAGTAGGTAAGGGCGATATGCTCTTCCTATGTGGCAATACGCCGACGCGTGTGCAATGTGCCTTTGTCGATACTCCCGAGGTAGAGAAGATTAATGAATTTATCTCAGAGCAGCAAGGCTACTTAGAGGCATTCGAGCTGCCCGAGCCGCAGATGGACGATGATGGTGGTAAAGGGCCTGGCGACTTGTCGGGCGAAACGTTGGACACTCTCTTCGAAGAGGCTGCACGCTTGGTGGTGGTGCATCAACAGGGGTCTACTTCGCAAATTCAGCGCAAGTTCTCCATAGGCTTCAACCGTGCAGGTCGCCTTATGGACCAATTGGAGCGTGCTGGCATCGTTGGTCCCGCGCGTGGCTCCAAACCTCGTGAGGTGTTCTGTGCTGACGAAGTAGAGTTAGATGCCAAAATCGAGGCGTTACGTAATGGGTAAAGATGATGTAAACTGTAATTGGGGCCTCTCCCCTAACCTCCTCTCCGACCAGGGAGGGGGTAGGGGAGAGGCCCCAATTTGTTAAGAATACTTATGCGGAAGATATACGTTTCCTAAGCAGTAAAAGTTGTTCTAAACAGTTGCTTCTCAGCTAATAGTCTGTTAGCTTCCAACTTGGCGATTTGCTTTAATCGTTCTCCAAAGTCCTTGAGAAAAACTTCAGGATAAACGGTGATGCTTACAAAGTCCAGCTCCTTTATTTTACTTTGTACACCGCGTGCTATTTCGGCAGCCTCACTTCTGTCTCTTAACTTATCCCAAGTAAAAGAAAAACGACTAGAGGATTCATCGATAAAACTTGTCATATCTTCATAAACCCAACCGCCAGGAGAAAAGCATTGATCACCCCAAGCAAGTACTTCAATTGGAATGTTGACTTTGATGTTGGTAACATCTGCTTTAATTCCAAAAGCATGCTGAATAGCATTTGCAACAATCTTCTGTAATTCAAAAGAAAGTGCATTGTTAAAGTTCTTCTGTACCATCTGACTGAATGCCAGATTTTGTTTATTAAGGCCAGCTATGAAATCACTGAATTTCTTTCTTATAGTAAGGCCTGTTATGGGGGCACTATTGGTAATATCTTGAACGACCGCCCCACTCAACTGACACATAGCCTGATGAGTAGCCTCTGCATCGGCTTCTTTATACATCTTGTCAAAATGCTTGTCTTCGATTTCAGACATTAATAGGTTCACCGCCTTCATCTGAGCCTTTGCATACATGGCGACACCTTGTGCGACGACGTAACTGGGCTCAAGATCCATGACAGGTTCGGAATTGGGAAACACCTCTTTTACGGCACGTTGGAACCAGGGCATAATACAAGCGCCACCACTCATAATGATGCTATTAGGATCCTTTTGATCGTTTACTTCATGTATTTTCTGTCGTAATGACAAGAGGCTATTTTTGACTTCCTCTTGATAAGTCTTAGCTACGACATTGAGGTCTCCATCCCACTGAAATCTTATGTTACATTTCTTATCGGTAGCTACCTCCTTAATGATGGGGTAATCAATATCAAAACAGCGACCGTCAGCTTCTTTGTACGTCGTATGCTTAGCGATTTGGCATGCTTTCTTTAAGTAAGCTTCAGCGTGAATGTGATTCAATTTGTGCTCCTGTAAGTAGGCTATCGTTGCTTTGAGATCAGAATCGAAAGCTTGATAATCTTGTTCTTTGCCATAAGTGAATATCGCATTTTCTATACAATGAGCGCCTAATTGATCTTCAGACCAACTGCTATTAGAAATTTTCTTACCATTTCGCACCAGTGTGTAGTCAATAGTGCTAGAACCATAGTCAATGACTAGACTTGTTTTGGAGATGTTGGTCTTAGACATCCGAGAGAAGTAGGCCGCATCGCTCTCATCGATAATAGATTCAAAGCGAAGGTTTAAGCTACTGATGGCTTCGTTAAAGAAGTTGAGGTATTCTTTTTTATCCTCGTCAGTCCATTTAGTTGGCGAAGCCATATAAAGCAAGAAATTAGGCGCACCTCCTTCTGGTCTCATGATGATGGTACTATTTAGTCCCAAAAGGCGCTCAACGACGCACTTGATGTATGCCTTAAAGGCTTCCATTTTCATCTTATTCTCATCATGCTCAAGTTCTGATATCCTCATTTTCATTTGGTTGCAGATATCAGCAAAAGGCGTTTTGGTAAGAGAATAAGTGGTAGGAGGGGTAAAATATACTTCGGAGTCAATCACGCACTCGTTTACAAGATTAGAACTCTTTAATTTCAGAGCACATCCTTCCTCAGTGTCAATCTTGGCAGGGTTTCCCCCTTTGCTAGTAGGTATAACCCATGCCGCAGTTTCACCATGACCAAAGTCAATGCCAACGATGTAGTCTATCATGATTTTCTTTTTCTTTTGAAGGTTAATAAAATTACATAGGTAAAACAACGTGACCTTTACAGATCAGCTTGTTGCTTTTCGTGTTAATTATAGCAAATAGTGTCGTCGTAGGAGCGTCAACGTGGGCAGTAGAGGATTCAAAGCACTCAAAGTCCTTCTCGCTAAATTCGTAGAAGGTGTAACCATAACGATTAGCAAGTTTGGTGATGCTCTTTTTGAAATCTTCATCTTCCGATTCGCTATACTGTCGTTGCAACCATTTTAGAATGTCAATGTACTTTCCCTCCAATTGTCGGTAATTGTAGAATTGAGAGATATGGTCGTACACAGAGTCAAGTTGACTTGAAAGTTCTTCGACAGTTGTTGAGATGCCCCATTTCGTGTCCTTATGTGAGTTGGGTTGTGGTGCAGCCGTTTTACCTATAAGGTAGCCTGCGAACAAAGCAAGTAAGCCAGCCAATAATGCCCAGAAAGAGCCTAATGGAATCAATAGCAGTGCTACGATAGCTAAAAAGTAGTAAGCTATCTTACTCTTACAGTGAGTAGAATCCTGCTCTAGCGTTTCAGTTTCAATAGCTTGGTAGTGTAAAGGCAATTGGATGCTCTTAATAAGGTCTTTCAGTAAAAGGCGAAGAGGGTAATCCATTTCGTCGTATATTAAGCGATCGCTTAATATGCTTTGGCATACTTTATTAACGTCTTCTTGTGTTGCGTTAGTTGATAAGGCGCAACTTAGTTTTTCAATTTCTTGATGGGTCATAATTGTGGTGTTTTATTGGGGAATACGACCATGCCTTTATAAAGGAGTTTTCCATTATAGATTAAGGCCTTTTTGGTCGTGACAGGTTCTTCCAATTCAGGGTTGTATTCGAAATCAAATAAATCGGCAGACTGATATTCTCCAGCATAATCTACCAATTTTACTTCGAAATACTTGGTAAGTAAATTTTTGATACGAGTTTGCGTGTGTGATGCTTCGCTTTCATCAATTGTATCGTAAAGGTACTTTCGTATGAAAGCAATAGAAACTCCAGACATCAGGTTTTGGTATTTAACCAGTTGGATAAAAGTGGCCCCCCATGTTTTTAAATTACTATCTATTTGCTCACCCGTGTCTTTGATTACGAGCGTAAAGCGTGGTTCTAAGTATGGTACGGCAGCTGACGATTCATTTGGAATGCTTAGAACGTTTGATTGTTGAGTATCGTAATCCTTCGCATGATGTCCTAAGTCTTCATATTTCTCATTATTTTTAGCCATTGCATCGTTTGCAGCCTTTAAGCATCTATCATTGTTTTTCCCTACCATAGCAAAAGCAAGGTAAGTCGTAATCCAATGTGACCTGTTGGATACAACTCGTTCTATCTCATCAATGATTTTATTGAAAGACTTATGATGCTCTTCTCTTAAATCATGTATTTCTTGTTCGATTTTGTCCAATCGCTCTATCATTTCGTCTTGATGATCTTTGTCGGGAGAAGTGGTTGAATCAGCATTATTAAGTGTAACATCAATCGTATATTGCACAGGTGGAGTCCACATTTTAATAAACTCCTTAATCGTGTCTTTATGTTCAGCTATGACATCTTCATAGCATAGTGAAGCTTCCATTTTATGCCGGATTTCATCTTGCAGTTGCGCGACCCATTCTAAAGCCTCGTCCATGCTATTCACTTCGATAGAAGTAGAAGTGTTTCGCTCAAGAGATTTAATCTTTGTCGTTGTCATTTTGCTTTGTTGAATAAAAGGTGTAGTAATCGTTTGCTTTAGTGATAGCTAACAACGTGTTGTTAGGGTTGCATTTACGGAATAGCTTGTATCTTTGGTTGAAAGAATAGCATGATGAGAAGTTATTATCATCTTCGCCAAATGCTTTTTTTACTTTGTTATCAAAAGTAGTGTATATAATGCCTTGGCCAGGTTCTATCCAAAATGAGGCGACATTTTCGATTTCGTCTTGCTTCGTCTTATGAAAGTTGGCAATCTTTAAATAGGGCCGATGCGTTGAAGCGTTAATCATCAACCTCGCATTGGTATCATTGGCATAAGCCGTTCTAGGCAATAAGGCAATGCAGCCTTTAGCCGTGTGAATGGCAACTGCACACTCGCCTTTCTGTAACGCTTCTGTCTGGTTTCCGTACTTTATGACGACCTCTTTATCTGACACCAAATTGGCATAGATGATACGATAACATGGTTCGTTTGATAACGGATAGTATGGCTCTAAGTTGACATCCTTGCATACCGAGATAAAGTCGCCTATAGGCTTTTTACCACTCACGTAATCATAGATGTATTTAGCCTCCTTTGCTGTACAGTACGAGCCAAGGAGCAAACAAATGCATGCTAATGCCACGCTATCAGCAGACTTTACCGAGTTAGAACATTGCTTTAATACGTCGGCCATGTATCCTAAGTCAATAGGTGACGACATAGGCATGATAAGTTGATTTGTAGCAGAATCGAACTTGGCATTGGGAGTTTGGCCCATACACCAAAGTCGTACTTGCGAGCAAAGGGTGCTTTCTTCGGTCGTATCGCAAAAGAGGTTTACATCGATGTAAGAGAAAAGGTGGGAGAACGCTTCTTTATTTAGTATAAACTCTTCAATCGTAAAGAAACGTCTAAAGTCGCTTATTCGTAATATTTCAACACCTTGCAGTTTCATAATCTACGTTTCGTTTGAATGATTTCTTCAGCCATATCGTTCAATGCACGAACCATCGTAAAGTATAACTGACGGTCGTAGTAAGTAGAAGCGTATGGAGGGGCAGCCTTGTAAAGTACGGCATTCTTTTTGCCTTGCTTTAAACATCGCTTAAACTGCCATTCGTCGTAGCCATTGAATGGTATCAATTCGTGTGCTGAGGCTGGCGCAAAATTGTTAGTTGCTAATTGCGAGTAGCACAGAGCTATTTGTTCTAAGTTCGTCTCGCCATAGCTATGTAATTGTTGCATAGCCTCTTTTAAACACTCTATGAAAGCGTCAGACTGTACGGCAACTTTATCTTGTGCTTTACGATGTCGAGCATTAAAATAGATGCACATGGCATTGTTGACTAATTGGGCTATGTCAGAACCAATAAAGAACTTATTTCGGCGTGATAGCGGTATGTTAGTGTCATCGGATACTTCGTCGGGTTGACAAATTGTTTTATCGTTGAGCAACTTCTCAAACAGTTGTGAATTAATGTATCCTTCGTCAAACAACGTAAGGCGTAATTCAGCATATTGTTTACTGAGTTTACGCTTGTACTTCTTGTTAAGTCCTTTAATCGTCTTTTCGAAGATGGCACCACACTCAGCGGAAGAGGGTAGGAACGTATAAAACTTTTCGTCAAATCTTCCTGTTCGGAACATCTCTGGGGGCATCTTTGAGATGTCGTTAGCCGTAGCAAAAACAAAGCAGGACTTTCCTCGGTTTGTCTTTTCTTGCATCCATGTTAATAGAATGCCGATAATACGGCGTGTAACTTCGTGTCCACCTTCAAAGGCTTTCTCTATTTCGTCAATCCATAAGACACAGGGTGACAACGCTTCAGCCACGCTTAGCGCTGTTCGAATACCTTTCTCAGAGTCACCTACGTACTTGCCTAAAGCTGCGTCCATGTTTAGCCTGATTAGTGTAAGGTCAACCTTTGCAGCAATATATTTAGCTAACATTGATTTGCCTGTGCCTGGTATGCCCGACACTAAAATGCCGTTGCATGGTTCAACTTGTTGGTCAATATACTTCTTAGGAAAACGAATGCGATCCTCATTTGTTTTCAGCCATCTGATGATGTTGCCTAATCCTGCAGGCTCTTGCAACTCTGCTCCAGTGGTGTCAATTAATGAGAGTGCGCTCGATTGCGATATAATGCGTTCTGTTTCCTTTCGAATATTTTTTAAAAGAACTTTTAAATGTTCGGCGCACGTGGGGTCTGCTGTTGGAAAATAGATTGTGCCTAATTCGATTTTGTTCTTACGCAGGCAACTTATTATATGTTGTGGTGACATGCCCCTCATCGCTTGATACAGTTGGCTAAGGTAGTCATCGTCATCTAACAAGGGATAACCAAAGTTTGAAGCAATCGTTTTAACCTTCTCGTGTTGTGCTATCCATTCAGAAACGA
This sequence comes from Alloprevotella sp., assembly GCA_050874425.1. Classification (GTDB taxonomy): domain Bacteria; phylum Bacteroidota; class Bacteroidia; order Bacteroidales; family Bacteroidaceae; genus Alloprevotella. The sequence continues at coordinate 5,041 of JBNMKQ010000057.1, read as the reverse complement.
TTTGCTTAAATTCCGTATCAGATAAGAAGGGCACTTCTATGGTTTCGGTAATGGAAGTAGCACAAGAAGGTACGTTGTTGAATGAGTTGGGGGCAACGATTATGATAATAGACTTTTTAAGTGCTATGATGTCGCTTGTCTCACAAACGTCCACTGAACTGAGTCCAAAATAGTGTTGTGCATAATTGCTTACATCATTCGTAGGAAAGCTATAGTCAAACTGTCCACCTCCTTGTTGCAAAGTAGACACATACAAAAACACCTTTGGTGATTGGCAAATCACTTGTTCGGCCTTTGTTGGTATAAAATCAGTCGTGTTGGCATACTCTATACCAACACGAAGTACATCGTTCGTTTGAGTTTCGGGGTCGTTGACGGTAATCTTTTTTATGCCTAATATAGACTCTTGTAATAGTAGTGTCCTAACAAAATCATACTCAGACGTGACGAGCACAAAGATGCGCTTACCGCTTAGGTAAGCTTTCTTCATAGCTTCATTTACGATGCCCAATCTTGATGAAAGATATAGGTGTGCTGATGCGGTTGATTTCATAATTCATCATTTAAAGAGTCAGTGGTTCCAAATTCAGCAATATGTTCGTCTTCTTGCTGCTTTTGCATGTTGATATACGCTTGCCAAACCCCTGGTTGGTTCTTTTTAATGTCTGCAAGCAATTCGGGTGTGAGAATGGTGTCGTGCACACACCCCGTATGCTCTATTCTCAAAAGCAACGTCCTTAAATCTGCCTTGTCGGATTTAAGATTGGCTTTAATAAGGTCGTCCATAAATAGGAGTGCACTAACGACATCCATGCCATATAAGTTGACTAATTCTTCAATCGAAATGGTGACTTTAGTCCTATCATTATGGGGCGAGTTGAGTGTAATTACTCGTGAGGGGAATTTATGTTCTTTAACCCATGCGCATAGGTCCTTTTTAATAACGGTGGAGCATCTTCTTATCCTCCGTGAGAGCATTCGCTTTTGATAAGACGATTGAACAGATGAAACGATATCTCTTATTTTCATGATTCCTTTAATTGTTAAGTTTCAACACAGTATCCGCAAATTTGTTTGCATCAATCTCTAACACTTGGTTTAAGTAAGCCCTATAGCTATTTTCATTGGGTTGTACATAGTTCCTAAGTCCACACATCCAGAGTGCTATTCGTTGGTCAGAGAATCCCCATTTGTTATTACGAAAAGACGTGTCTTGTACGCCGTGACGCAATTCGTGTAAGAGGGTGAAGAGTAGTTTGTCGGGGTCGACGATTAAAAGGGCTTCGTTTAAGAATAGAGTAATCTCTCCTTTCTCGTTCATTTGTTCACTGCCCAAAATCATACTTTCTTTAGGCTCAATAATTAAGTTGTCAACACGCACTTTCATTGAATCGGCCAATTCTTTTACGATTTGTTTCAGAATTGTGCGTTGTTCGTCAATGTTTTTTCCTTCGAGTTTTTGCTTAAACGTTTGGCCTGCTAAAAGTTTGTTTAGGCGATTTCGGCATTCATTAATCATTTGTTCGTCACAAGTCTCGAAAGCATATGAGTCAGCATATATGCCTAATGATTGTTGCAGCGATTCGATTTCCTCTTGTTTACTTTTTATTTTACAATATTGCCTTGCAAATACTGCTATTGTAGTTGCCACAGTCAATGTCACACCAGCAATAGCGCAAATGGTTAATGGATCCATATACGCACGTTTTTAACTTCTTTCTGTTATAAGGTTATAGGGTTATAAGGTTAAAAAGTTTGCCTAGTTGTTCATCAATATGTAAAAATTTTGAACTTCTGCTTAACTTCCTAACCTTATAATCCTAGATGTCTCTCTTGGAATACATTATGCTAAAGCCAGATTGTTGTTGGCCAAAGTATTAGTATCGTTCGTTGTAGTAGCTTGTCCTAGTGCTTCACTCTGTCTTTCTTTTACGGAATGAGCAACGTTGGTAGCCCACGTCCTTATAGACGCGAAGACGGCAGTACCCCAGCTGGTCATAGTAAGCACCGTCTTGTCATAAATAGGAGATAGCCATTCTTCAACTTTAGTGACTCCCTCAATTGTATAATCCACTCCATACTTTAGTATGGGAAGAATACCAGCAAATGAGAGAAGAAGAGCAATCAGACTCGTTCCGAGACAACTCCAAATAAACATCATTACTGACGATGCTACAGCAGTAATGATCAGCATCGCGATAGAAGAACAAGCTACAGCGAAGAGTCCTCCCAAAATGTACTTTATGATTACTTGCCATTTTGTAAGGGTAATCGTCCCATCCTGCAATTCAGATGTTGCCAGCATGGCATCGACCGAGGCTGAGGCCAATGCACCAATAAGTTTGGGGGGCAATGGAGATTGCTTATCCTCAAGTTTTAAGAGTCCCTCGCGTTGTGCAGCGTATAGTTGAACAGCGGCCATCAGACGGTGGTCTGCTGTGTTTTTATTAATGGCTTCAGCTACAGCTTTGATGCTTTCACTGTTTAGGGTTTTAGCAGCTTCAGCGACAGATGATAAAGGCAGCGTGTCTAAGGCCTTTACGATTTCTTCAATAAGCACGTCCTGTGACTTATTCGAATTGGCCTTTACAGCCTCGTCGATAGTAGCCTGTGTACATTCGGCCTTTGAAGCCAATTGCAAGGCGGTTAACATTGAAGCTAAGTAGCGTGTTTGCTCTTCAGCGTTTAATGACTTGAGCGAATCGGTGATTGCTTTGCGAAGCGTTTCCTCGTAGTTCGCTTCTACGGCAGTGCGAGCTGCCTGATATTCTTCGATGCCAGCTTTTAAGTCTGTAACGACTTCAAAAGCCTCGGTCTGTGAGAGATTGTACTTCTCAATTAAAAATAGCTGTGCGGCCTCAAACAAGCTTACGCCTTCATGTTCCTTTTTCAACGTTTCGATGGTCTCCGTGTTAGAGCTGAGTACTGCACATGCAGTTTGCAAGTTGGTTGTTGTGAAGTTTGTTTCCATTTTTCTTCTTTTTTAAAGGTTTCTACTTGTTAGAGTTGAAACGTTCTTCTTTATATCAATTTTTCTTATTTTTTTTCGAAGTTTTTATTTCAACACAAGCAGCAATTCTGCCAGCTGATGTAGACTCATCGAACACTTCAATTTCATCTTTACCCCACAAGGCTTCAGCTTCTTCTTTCTGTATCGCATAATTAGCCATTGATACAGCTAAGAGCAAGTCAAGTTGATGAGTATTTGCCGCTTTCGTTTCTAATTCATGCATTTCTTGTGTGCTCATGTAGCCGTTAGCATAAGCATACAATTCATCGTCGGTGATTAAATATCTCATTCTTCCATGTATTTCCTTAAATGAGCTAAGGCACGATTTCTTAACACACCGATAGCTCTTTGTTTCTCTAATTTTGTAAATTCAGAACAAGGTTTTTGAGCTTTCATGTCATCATATAGTTCGTCAAAGACCTCGTCACTTGGAACGGTGTCCATAATTGTCAACTGAACCACTCTACGTTCGTTTTGCGGCAACTTGTGAAGTGCCGCGTTCACCTTCATAATAAGGTGTTGGTCGTTTACCACGCACGACAATTGATTGCCTTCTGCTATTAAGAGATTGAACCATTCATTTTCTATCACATCTGATGGTGACTTTGTATTGTGAAGCTCATTCCCAGCATCAATGCTAATTTCATTTTGTTCCTTTGCAACTTCTTTTTTTCTTAATTGCGTAAAGTATCGTGCGGTGATTGTTGCCACATAGCTTTTTAATTTTGATTGCTTACGACGATTAAAACATTTAACCTTATAGTAAGGTGTATTGTTAGCTCCTCCTCTTGGTGATATAAATTCATAGTATTCGCCCATTATCTCATTTGCTCCTGTTCCGAATAAGTGCTTCCCTAAATAGTTGAGAAATGAAAAAGAATATTCGCCTAAAAAGAATTCACGCGCTAAATTGACTAAGGCTGTAGTCACATTGCTACATACGTTATCAATAAGCCAATCTTCAGCAAGGGTACTTGGTTGGTGACTTCTTAGCTGTGTAAAATACGTATTTGACATAATGTTCCTCCTATTGCTTTAGGGGTGAAAAAAAGTGTAACTATATCAGTGTTGTTGGTTAGTAGTAAAAGCTAATGCACACCGATGTTAAGCATACGAAATTGAATGGTATTAAAGAGAGAATTTGTCTCTATCAGTTCTATCAAAAAGTTCTTTGTCTTTTACAAGAAATCAAGGCAAGGTGTCGTTACAAGCGCCATACATTCTTCGGCTTCTCTAATGGTGTTATAACTTTTTTTTCTAGACAGAAAGAGGTTAGATTAAGGCACAAAAAAAGCGTGGAATCTTCTTGTTGTCTATTCCACGAACTGAGGCTCTTCCAACTGCCTATCAAAGTCGAACAGACAACGTCAGAGCCCACGCCGATATGAAATCACGTCCGTAAAGAGACCTATATAATACATCGGATCGCACTCAAATTAAGAAAAGAGTGCAATCTATGCTTACAAGGTCTCCACAGGATTGATGTAATCACACCCGGGACATCTACCGTTGGCTACATTCAAGACTTTGATGCTGATAAAGTTTGGAAGATTTCAGTTCGTCTTAAATACAACGTCAAGTAAACGCCTTTTATATGTCAGGACTGTTAGTCCCACCCAATGCCCACTTCGTGTCTTACTCTGTCAAATTAGTGACTTCGCTACACGATGTACGGCGTAGGCTACCAACCCTTTGTTTTTCAAACGTATGGGTTGGCTTTAGCAGTCCGTTGGCAAAGGTAATTTATTATTTTTATTCTTAGACTTTTTTTAGACTATTTTTTAGAATATTCTCGTTTCATACGGGAAATATTTGATGAGCAAAAAAAAGGTCTCTTCCTCTAAGTGGGGAAGAGACCATTTTTTATTTAGGGGCTATGTTGATTCGTGTGGGTAATATTGCGTTTAAAGATATGTACAAACTGCAATTTGTCGAACACTTGGAGCGACGCGTCCTAACCTGGGGCGACGCGTCCTCGCGTCGGTATTGCCATGTCGGGGCTCGAGGCCCCAACATGGCAATGCATAAAAT
>JBNMKQ010000056.1:0-14037 GCA_050874425.1 Alloprevotella sp. | reverse complement strand
GCAATATACGCAAGTATGCAGGCGTTTTTCTTTAAATTAGCAAGATAATGAAGGCTCTATAACGAATTGTGTGAGTAAAACTGCAATTGGGCAAACAGTCCACGAACCACCCTAACGGCCTCACCCCCTAGCCCCCTCTCCTTGAGGAGAGGGGGGGACAAGTCACCTTTTCTTGCTCATTTTCAAGAAATATCTCAAGCAAGAAACTGGGGAGAAAAAGGTAACTTCAGTCCCCCTCTCCTCAAGGAGAGGGGGTTAGGGGGTGAGGCCCAATTGCAGCTTTCTACATCTACATTTTTATAGTTGTCTTTCAATCCACGCCATCAGCACAGCCACAATGTATTGCTGTTCCGGTTCGGTTAACTGCCTGCCCGCTGGAATGCGATGCCACTTCGAGAGGCAACCACGGCAACAACAGCCCGTGGCATGCTGCGCTAAAAAGACGGGGTGCCCTCGCATGGGAGTTTGCTTACCATCATTGGGAATAACGGCTGGAGCTAAACGTTTCGTTACAAAGTCCGCAGCATGCCGACGAATGGTGGCCATTCCTTTGGCTGCTATATAGGCTTTATCCTTTTGCGTCAAACGAAAACGGCTTCGAAAGGCTGACTTGACCAACCTTTCGAATAAGCGCGTAAAGTCATAAACACTGCTTTCTGAAGGTTGCGTTTCACCTTCTTCACCCGCTGCATCAGCAAACAGGCTTAGCTCTACATATTGGGAAGGGTTACTCATTGGCTATGTATGCCAAGATCTGCTCGGCATGAATTTTGGTCTTAATCTCTTTGGGCGTAAATATCTTTTCGATTATGCCCTCTTCATTAACGAGATATGTGGTGCGAAGCGTGCCGATGGTCTTGCGCCCGCAAGCAACCTTCTCACCCCAGCAACCCAACTCCTGCAACAACGTTGTTTCGGTGTCGGCTATAAGCGGAAAGTCCAATCCCTTTGCTTCAGCAAACTTCTTTTGCAACGTCTGTTTATCTTTGCTCACGCCAATGATGTCGTAGCCCAGCGCCCGCAGTTCTTCCTTGTGTGCCTGCAAAGAGCAAGCCTCAGCCGAACAACCACTGGTGTTGGCCTTGGGATAACTGTAAAGCACAAGTTTGCGACCTCGATAGTCGCTCGCCTTAATCTCACGTCCGTCTTGGTCTGTGCCAAGAACCTCAGGTATTTTATCTCCTACAATCATGATGTTATGTTTTTAGTGTTCTATCTGTCTTGTTCAACACCTTTTCTCTATTTCTAACAATTGGGCCTTTGTATCTACCCCACCCGCGTAACCTGTGAGTGAATGATTGCTGCCAATCACGCGATGACAAGGAACAAAGATACTAATACCATTCGCTCCAATAGCTTGTGCCACAGCTCTTACACCTTTCGGATTGCCTATGCTTTGTGCCACCTCCTTGTAGCTCAAGGTGTCACCATAGGGTATGCGTTGCAATGCATTCCATACGCTTCGTTGAAAGTCTGTTCCCACATGTAACAAAGGCACGTCAAACGTTTTACGCTGGCCAGCAAAATATTGGTCGAGTTGTAGCTTTGCCGCTTCTATAATAGCGGACGTTTTCACCACAAACGTTGCATTTAAAAGCCGTTGCAACCGACGCTTATTACGTTCCGTACACGGTCTTTCACTCCAATCGCAAAGGCAGAGATGATTGCCAATCGATGCCAATATCAGTTCGCCACATGGCGATGCATAATATTGTACGCTAATGAATTTCGTGGGACGTTTCATCTTATAAGTGCCTAAATCTTTGAAGCAATGTGTCGTCTGTACAAACTATAATGTGCTTGTCCCAACACTTTATCTATATGCTCTAAGCGTTGGCGCTGCGTAATATCGTCATCTTGCACGCTATTGTCTTCTTTTAGGGTAATATGTCCCTGCCCCGTTACTGGCAAATATTCGTCCCAATAAACGGGGACATTGTGCCAACGCCCATCGCCTCCATACTTGCTAACATACGTTAGGCGCTCCACCGTACGATAACCATAGGCATATACTGCAATGGACGATTTATCGTCACCCAATCGGCTTTCTTTCGTTTTGAGTATGCAGTCTGTCACGCAACTTGGGTGCTTAAATTGGTCTTGCCCCCAGAAGTTGGCCAAAGCTTCATGTTCCCAAAACGAACTGCGGCGCGACATGTCATTGCCATAAATAGCACTCTGCGGTCGTATCTGTTGATACATCGGCACACAAAGCAATGGAGCCAATGCGAAGTAGACGGCACGAAAGTACTCCGCATTAATCGTATAGAAGTCGGCCTTCGCTTTGTCGTAATCGAAATTACGATATTGCTTGGGATTCATATCAAGGTCAATGTATTGCAAATGGTCGGGAACGATGACGTTTATCATCTTATTCTTGATAAACTCAAAATCATCGCCATACCCTACCTTCTTGTCTTTCAGCAACTTTAGCATACTCTCTTGAGCTAAAGGTGTAAACAAGAGAGCAAACTGCTGATTACTGTTACGATTACTCGTGTCGAAGGCTACTTCAAAGTCCTCATTCGTTAGCATAGCATAATCTGACCCACTCAAATTGCGGGCCTTCTTACGAAGCGATCGCTTTTCCATTTTAAACGATATTGACTTTTCTTTCCCAGCCAATCCACTCTTCTGCCGTGTGAACGTGAGGTCTGGAGCAGCCGTGTTGCCATATATCAATCGTGTCTTTTCGAGATAACAAGGAGAAGGAGCCGTCACGCTTGCCGTAAGCGTCTCTGAATGGTGAACCGTATGGTACTTACCGTCTGAACCACGTTCGCGTGTTGTCCACGATATAGTCTTTGAACCATAATAGGTCTCACTCCCCCACTCCATCTTTCGCGTTCGACAGATTACAAATGGATTGCCATTAATCAAGCCTGAGTGCGAACATAGCACCGAGCGCTCTGTGTTAAAGGTGTCGTCCCAATTATACGAATGCTTTAAATCTTCCAATCGCTGTGTAGTGAAGTAAGGGTCGAACTCCAAGCGTGGAACCGTCAGGGAAATCATACGTGTGAGTATATCCCAATCGTACAAGCTATTGAGCGGTTCCATCTGCTTCCAGGCCTCACGCTTTAACTGGTCTACGGTTGAACTTAAATCATTGCGCTCTGACTTCAAGGTCTTTAATCGTGGGTGAACGCGTATAAATAGGTAGAGCATCGCTACAAAAGCAGCCACGCCTATCATCACCTCATACTGCACTTCGAGTTCGTAACGTAACACAACAGCCGTCACGATGCCAACCACCACAGATAACCATAACAGTACGCACCACAATGTCCACCAATTGATGCGCGTCTTTACCGACCCAAATGATTTCTCTGTAGCGTATATCTGTTTGCAGGTCGCCCGATTGGCTTCAACGTCAACATTCGCTTCTGAGGCTAACTCAGCAAAAGTGTCGTCTGCCACTTGCTTAAAGCGGTCACGAAATACGCTTTCATATTCCGTTAACGGGTCATAAATATCGTTCGCCATAGCCTCTATTCTATTTTAGAAGAACTTGCTACGAGCCATTTCGCGCGTAGCAGCCGAAGCCGTAAACGGAATGCGCGTGGTGTAACCTTGACGCGCGGCTACAATCATCTTGGTAGGCCAAGCAAATATGTCGGTGTTCCACTGCGTTACGCGGCTATTATATACGGTGCGTGCCGCAGTAATTTCACGCTGCAAGTAACTGTTTTGCTGCATGGCATCAGCTATTGCGTTGTGCGCCTTCAACTCTGGATAGGCCTCTACCTGTGGAAACAAACGAGCATAAGCCGCGTCAATCTGCTGATTTACCTCATTACGATTTTGGCCATTAATGCTTCCACCGCCACGAAGTGCGGCTACGGCTTTCATCACATCTTTATCAAGTTCTACAGCTCGGTCGACAAGGCCTACTACGTTTTGTAATATCTGCACACGTTGCTCTAAGTAGTTGTCAATGTTTGAAGCCTCTGCTTGTATGCGTTGCTCCAATTGTTGAAAGTAATTGCGTGCTGAAATCTTCATAAAGATAAATATAACGCCTGGCAAAATGCCCAACAAGCACCCCACTACACCTACTAATACAGGATTTTCAAGCGTTGCTCCCATAATGAGCACATATAGCAACACCAACACGGGTATAGTCACCCACAATGCGATTTCAAACAAGGTGGAACCAAAACCTACCGTTACAGGTAATTGACGGTCTATTACGTGTACGTCACGGCCATTGTCATTAACAGGGCCAGTTACTTCATCTAATAAATTTGCCATTTTCTTATTGGTATTAAATTGTTATTTTTTCAACTTTCATGCCACAAATATATTGTTTTCTCATCGAATAAACAAATTGAAACACAAAAGTGCCAATACATCACCTTACTCTAACTGCAATTTGGAAGCCTCTCCCCCTAACCGCTCCCCGGTCGGGGAGCGGTTAGGGGGAGAGGCTTCCAAATTGCAGTTTATCATTCCTTCCTTTACTCCTCCAATGCCCTCTTGAGTTGTTTTACGGCTTGGAGGGCATTGTTGGTTTGCTCTAAAAGGGTGACAAATTTAGAGCCTACGATTACGCCTGCGGTGTAAGCATCGGCAGCAGCGCGCGTGGCATGATTAGAAATGCCAAAGCCAATGAGTTGAGGATTGCGCAACTGCATATCATGCATACGTTTGAAATAAGCTTGCTTGGCATCAGAGAAGGATTGCTGCGCACCTGTGACAGAAGCCGAACTTACAGCATAGATAAAGCCGTGGGCTTGGGCATCAATTTCGCGAATGCGCGCCTCGGGCGTTTCGGGAGTAACGAGGAAGATAACCTCCAATCCATACTTCTGTGTCGTAGCCTGATATTCAGCGACGAATTGGTCAAAAGGCAAGTCGGGAATGATCAGACCGTCAATGCCTACGGCCTGACACTGCTGGCAAAAGCGTTCGAAACCAAAGTGAAGTATAGGGTTGAGATAGCCCATTAAGATGAGCGGCAAGTGAATGTCGGTACGCACATTTTGTAGTTGTTCAAAGAGGAGACGAACGCTCATGCCATTTTTAAGTGCCTTTGAAGCCGCCGACTGAATGGTTGGACCATCGGCCAAAGGGTCACTAAAAGGGATACCTATTTCTACCATGTCTATGCCCTCGGCTTGCAGCGCTTTTAAAGTGTCGAGGGTGCCATTGAGGGTGGGATGGCCAGCGCAGAAGTAAACGGAGAGAATGCCCTGCTGTTTATTGTCAAAGAGTTGGTGAATGCGATTCATAGTTGGTCAGCTTTTGAGTTGGTGAATAAACTGTTTGATGAGTGTAGCATCTTTTAGGGCCGGAGCCGTTTCAAAACCACTATTTAGATCGTAGCCCGCTAACATAGGGTGGTGAAAGTGGCGCAGCGCATCGACCGATTGAGGGGATAGCCCACCGCTTAGTAAGAAAGGAGTAGGTCCAGGGTAGCGTTGCAGAAGGTCCCAGTCATATTGTTTGCCGCTGCCCCCAAACTTGAGTGTTGGGGTGTCGAAGAGAAAGTAATCAATCTTGTGGGTATATTCTGCCGTTTCGGCCACAAAGTCGTCAGTGGCGGGGAGAGCACGAATGACCGTAAGGCCGCGGTCGCGAAAAGTTTGACACATGTCGGGCGAGGCCGTTCCATGAAATTGCACGGCTTGTAGGCCGAAGGTCTTGACTTTTTCTGCTACATCACGAAACTGCGGGTGAACAAATACGCCTACGCGCTTCGCACGTTGGGGCAAGTAACTGGGCACTTCGCTTACGAAACGGGGCGAACGCGGATAGAAGATGAAGCCCATCCAGTCAGCCCCAGTCTCCTCAACTGCGCGGATATTGTCGGCATCGCGCAAGCCGCATACTTTTATTATCATGCTTTCAACGTGTTAATGTAGTCGTGTAATGTCTCACCTGGTTGTGTGGTCTTCATAAATGCTTCGCCCACTAAGAAGCCTTTGTAACCGATGTCGTGGAGCTGACGCGCCGTGGTGGCTTGTAAGAGTCCACTCTCTGATATGGGCACGGCATTGAGGGGTAGCGAACGGTAAAGGTCGACCGAAAGTTGTGTGTCGGTCTTAAATAGTTTCAAGTTGCGATTGTTCACGCCTATTATGTCAACATTGGAGCTATAGGCTGCGAGTTCATCGTGACTGTGTACTTCAAGAATAACCTCAAGTCCTACTTCGTGTGCTACGGCCGCCAGTTCATGACAACGCTCTGTTCCAATGGCAGCGGCAATGAGTAGGCAAGCGTCAGCTCCAGCAGCACGCGCTTCGTAGAGTTGGTAAGCATCAATTACAAACTCCTTGCGTAAAATGGGCAACGTGGTGAGTGGCCGTGCGGTGCGCACATCGTCAAGGCTACCGCCAAAGTACGTGCTATCGGTCAAAATAGACAGACCTGCTGCACCTGCCCGTTCGTAAGTTGGTATGATGTCTGCCACCTTGGCCGTGCGATTTATCCAATCCTTTGAGGGCGACCGACGCTTAAACTCTGCAATAATGCCGCCCTCAGCATGTGATAGGAGTGAGGCTTTTAGACTGCGCGTCGGAGCGAGGTCGTTGCACTGTGCCTTTAGTTCGGCAAATGACAAGAGTGCTTTAGCAGCCGCCACTTCTTCCGTCTTGGTAGCTATGATTTGGGTTAAAATATTGTTCATAAGCACAGAACTCTTATTGGTTCAGTTCAACAAATCGTTCAAACGTCTTTAAGGCGCGTCCACTCAGTAAGGAAGCCCGTGCCTCTTCCAAACACGTCTCGATACTCTTGTCGGCTCGAATGGTGTGAATGCCAAAGGCGGCATTGATGAGCACGGCATCGCGTTGGAAGGGAGTGGCACCACAATTGTGTAACACATTGTGAAAGATGTGAGCTGCCTCTTCAGAGGTCGTGCCACCATGCAGCGCATGAGGGGGAGCAATGGCCAAGCCTAACTGCGTGGGCGAATAGATACTCTCGGAGTGGTTGGACATGACTTTGAAGCTATCGGTGAGCGAAATCTCGTCGTATCCGTCAAGGCTCGTCACCACGGTAAAGCCGAGGCCTATTTGTTGCAACGTATTGGTGTAGAGTCGCATCTGCTGCAAGTTAGCTACGCCCAAGAGTTGGTAAGCCGTATGGCATGGGGTGACCAATGGCCCTAATAGGTTGAACATGGTCTTTACCTTCAGTGCCTTGCGTAGTGGGCCTACGGCGGCCAAGGCGGGGTGGAAGAGGGGGGCGTGTAAGTAGGCCATGTCGCATTGGTCGATGCTACGTTTGAGTTGGTCGGCATCGTTGGTAAACTTTACGCCATGCTGCTCTAACACGGTGCTGGCACCGCTCACGGAGGAAGCTCCATAATTGCCGTGTTTGGCCACTTTGTAACCTGCGCCAGCTACGACAAAGCAAGCACAGGTTGAGATATTAAAGGTATTCTTTCCGTCGCCACCTGTGCCCACAATGTCGAGGGGCTGAAATTCACTAAGGTCGATAGGACGGGCGCGTTCGATAAGGGCATCGCGAAATCCCAAAAGTTCTTCTACATGAATGTCGCGCATACGAAACACGGTGAGTAGCGCGGCTACTTGTGCTTCGGGATATTTATGGTCTGCTATTTCGAGCAATAGGTCGTGCGCCTCTTGGCGCGACAAGAGGTTGTGCTGAAATAGGTGTTCTAATAGAGTGTTCAAGGTCGGGGAATGTTTAGTAGTTGTGGATTACAGTTATGCGCGTACAAAGTTTTCAATCATCGTGCGACCATCGGGGGTGAGAATAGATTCGGGGTGGAACTGAATGCCGTGTACGTCGTACTCCTTATGGCGCAAGGCCATGATTTGCCCTTCATCGCTGAGGGCGGTTACTTCTAAACAATCGGGCAATCCCTCTGTCTGTACCACCCAGGAGTGGTAGCGACCTACTGCAATGTCGCGTGGTAGGCCATGAAAGAGGTAGTCATCGGCCACGATGTGTGCTGGTGTTTGCACACCATGAAACACGTGGTCAAGATTGTGAAGTTGTCCGCCAAATACTTCGCCAACGGCTTGTTCGCCTAAGCAGATGCCTAAAATAGGTTTTTGACCAGCGTATGCCTTAATCACGTCCTCCAAGCGTCCGGCTTCAGAAGGAATGCCTGGGCCTGGCGAAAGTACAATCTTATCGTAGGCGGCTACATCGGCCAGGCGGAATTGGTCGTTGCGCACAACGGTGACTGCTGCGCCTGCTTCTTCTAAGTATTGAAACAGGTTATACGTAAACGAGTCGTAATTGTCAATCAATAGTATCTTCATACATTTACCTCCTTTTTGCTTTCGGCCATGGTTATGGCTCGACGCAGCGCGCCTAATTTGTTGTTAACTTCTTGTAGTTCATACTCCTCGTCACTGGCTGCTACGATGCCGCCTCCTGCTTGGAACCACAGTTCGCCATTGCGGCTTACGAAAGAACGAATCGTAATGGCCTGATTGAGTGTGCCGTTTAAGCCAATAAATCCGATGCAGCCACCATAGGCTCCACGATTGTGTGGTTCATATTCGCTAATGAGTTGCAAGGCGCGTACTTTGGGGGCTCCACTCAGTGTGCCAGCAGGGAAGGTGTCGGCCAAGAGCTGAATAGGATTGGTCTTGGGACGCACCTTGCCACTCACACGGCTCACGAGGTGAATAACGTGGCTATAGAATTGCGTGTCTTTCAGAAAGTCTACTTTTACGCCTGTGCAGTGTCGGTTTAAGTCGTTGCGTGCAAGGTCTACCAGCATGGTGTGTTCGGCATTCTCTTTGGGATTAGCCAAGAGGGCTGCGGCGGCTTCGAGGTCGGCAGTGTGATTGCCTTGTCGGCGTGTAGTGCCCGCAATGGGGTCGATATAGGCCATGCCGTCGTCGGTAATGCGGCAGTGCGTTTCGGGCGATGAACCAAAGATGCGAAATCCGCCAAAGTCGAAATAGAAGAGATAGGGCGAGGGGTTGATGCGTCGCAGGGCACGATAGAGTTCGAAGTCGTCGCCCTCATAGTGTTGTACAAAACGTCGTGAGAGTACGATTTGGAAAACGTCGCCTCGCTTGCAGTGGGCTATGCCGCGGCGTATGTTGGCTTTGTGCTCTTCGTCGGTAAGGGGCGAGGTGGTGGGGCCAATGGCGTGAAAAGAATAGGTGGCATAGTTGCGGCTCATTACAGCGCTTACAATCTCCCTCGAACGGCTCTTCTCGCCTTCGGCAAGGAGTTCAAGCAACTTGAGTTCACTGCTAAAGTCGTTGAACACTAAGATGTATTTATAGAGGATGTAATGAATGTCGGGGGCATCGTTCTTAGCCTCTTGACTATCTTTTACGGCAATATTTTCGAAATAGCGCACGGCATTGAACGAGGTGTAGCCATACAAGCCGCAATAGCTACTATCCGTCCCTTCTACCTTAAAGAGTTGTATAAACTCTTCAAAGGCATCGGCCACGGAATAGGTGGGAGTGATAGCGCGCTCGTGTTGCGTGCGGTCGGGATAGTTCATAATGGCTTTGCCGTGACTCACGCTGAATGAGGCCAACGGTTCAAGACCTATGAACGAACGATTGTTTTCGCTGCCATGATAGTCCGAACTCTCCATTAATGCACTTTGTGCAAAGAGGTCGCGCACCTTTAAATAGGTGCTCACGGGCGTACTTAAATCACCCGGCAATGGTATGGTATTTACTTTATATTGGAATGACATGGGATGTAGATGTAAATGTGAGAATGTTGCGCCTTTCGGCGAATGTGCGAATGTGCAAATGTGCGAATGTGAGAATGGCCACCTTTTCTTGCAACGAATGTGCTAAAGACCCAATTGAATAGACATCATATCATTTGCACATTTACTCATTCGCACATTTGCACATTAGTGAATGTGTGCATTCACTATCATTTGCACATTAGTGAATGCACGCATTCTTAAAATTGCGGAGCAAATTTAAGGTATGTTTCCATATCTTTATCGCCACGCCCAGAGAGGGTGACGACAACGATGTCGGAAGGTTGAAAATGTAGTTTGTGCAATGCTGCTAAGGCATGGGCCGACTCTAAGGCGGGGAGTATGCCGTCCAAACGATTCAATTCGTAAGCGGCTGCAAGAGCTTCGTCATCATTAATGGCTAAAGCCTGTGCGCGGCCCGTCTTTACTAAGTGAGCATGCAGAGGACCGATACCAGGATAGTCTAAACCTGCTGAAATGGAATATGGTTCAACGATTTGTCCATCGTCGTCTTGAATGACTAACGAACGGAAGCCATGCAGTACACCCTCTTCGCCAATGCTCAATGTAGCAGCCGTTTGTCCTGTCTCAACGCCTTTGCCACCAGCTTCAGCATAAACGATTTTGACATCACCATCGTCAAGGAAGTTGAACACGGTGCCAGCGGCATTCGAACCGCCTCCAATGCAGGCTACTAAGTAGTTAGGAGTCGGGCGGCCTTCCTTCTCTTGCAATTGCTTGCGAATTTCGGCACTAATCACACTTTGCAAGCGTGCTACCATATCGGGGTAAGGGTGTGGGCCCATGGTCGATCCGATGAGGTAGAAGGTATTTTCTGGGTGGCAACACCAGTCGCGAATGGCTTCGTTGCAAGCGTCTTTGAGTGTCTGATTGCCACTCGTTACGGCTACTACTTCAGCACCCAATAGGCGCATCTTCTCTACATTAGGGCGTTGACGTTGCACGTCGAGTGCTCCCATATAGACGACGCAGGGCATGCCCATTAAGGCACATACGGTGGCTGTGGCCACGCCATGTTGTCCAGCTCCCGTTTCGGCTACGATGCGTTTCTTGCCCATACGGCGAGCCACGAGTATTTGTCCAATGGCATTGTTGATCTTGTGGGCACCTGTGTGGTTTAGATCTTCGCGCTTGAGGTATATCTCGCAGCCGTGAATTTGGCTCAACTTCTTCGAAAGGTAGAGGGGGGAAGGACGGCCTACATAGTCGCGCAGCAGTTGGTCAAACTCTTGTTTGAAGTCGTCGCTGTCAATAATGTGACGATAATTCTCGCGCAGCTCGGCTACGCACTTTTGCAAAATCTCAGGAATATAGGCGCCACCGTAGCGACCAAAGTATCCGTTGTCAGTAACTTCGTATTTCATAAGGGTAGTTAGTTTAATGAGTTTTTGAGTTGGGTGAGTTTTTGAGTTTATAAGTTTAATGAGTTTATGAGTTGAGTCTATTCAGTGAGTAAACTTATTACCCCCTTAAACTCATTAAACTAATTAAACTAAAAAAATAAGCGGCCTCGTCGTAGACTTTGACGGGCCGCTTTTGAACTATCATAATCAACTATGGCATTCAAATAGAGGTGTGACACATTAGCCTACGACTTGAAGTAGTAAGCGACGCCACCAATATAGATTATTAAGTGCGAAACGTGTCATAATGTTTATTGTTTTATTGTTTTCGGTTGCAAATGTATAGCGTTTACATAAAACAACCAAACAAAAAGAAAGTTTTTTTGATACAAAGTGTTGATTTGTTGCAGAAAAGTGCATAAAGGTATATATACTCAAGTATTGGGGTTAGTAAAACTGCAATTGGGCCTCCCCCCCTAACCCCCTCTCCTTGAGGAGAGGGGGACTGAAATTACCTTTTTCTCCCAGTTTCTTGCTTGAGATATTTCCTGAAAATGAGCAAGAAAAGGTGACTTGTTCCCCCTCTCCTCAAGGAGAGGGGGCTAGGGGGTGAGGCCGTTAGGGTAGTTCGTGGACTGTTTTGCAGTTTACCCAAATTAAACAAAGATGAAGATTTCTCGCTCTGTGAGAATAGTAGAAAGTTAAAATCTTCGTAACACACTGAATATGAACAACTTATACACATATTTATAGCATCGTAACGACGCAAAATAGCCTAAACATTGCGATTGATTAGCCAAAATAAGGCAAAAAGCGCCAATTTCATACTGAAAAAAGTGCGCTGATAATAAGGAAAAGTTGTAACAATATCGAAGAAAAATTAAAACTACTCGTCGAGAGCGTTAAAACTACTCGTCGAATGCGTTTTTACTACTTCCGATAGCTATCACTTTTTGTTATTTTTGATGCAAAATGCTCCCATTTTAAGTCTATTTTGATAGGTTTAGAATGTCAACATTTCTTACCTAAAAAAAAAACGGTTCATCAGTAAAAATGATAAAACTCCCCCTTTTTCAGGTAGGTAGTAATAGGGTGTGTCGCTATATCTTTGCACCTATAAAAGTAAAACATTTCAAACACAAATGACACCTATGCGAAGAATAGCAAAACTCTTTTTGACACTAACCATGGGCATGAGTGCCATTACATTAAATGCACAAACAATGAAGACAAACCAACTTTCTGCGCGCCAGCAGCACTTGATTACGGTGGCGGCTTTTGAGGCTAAAGGAGACCTTGAACACTTAAAGCAAGCTCTAAATGCTGCACTTGATGACAAAGTAAGTGTGAATGAACTAAAGGAGACTCTTTCACACCTTTATGCTTACACAGGATTTCCGCGCAGTTTGAATGGGTTGGGCACACTGCAAATGGTGCTCGATGAACGTCGTGAGGCTGGTAAAGCAGATATTAAGGGTAAGGAGGCGACTCCCGTTACTGCCAACTTTGATGCATTGAAAGAAGGTACGCGCGTGCAAACGCAACTGACGGGTGGTCGTGGATTTAATTACACGTTTGCTCCTGCTACGGACTATTACTTAAAGGCTCACCTCTTTGGCGACATCTTTGCACGCGATGTGCTAACATTTGCCGACCGCGAATTGGTAACGATTGGTGCTTTGGCTTCGGTGAAGGGCATTGAGCCACAGTTGAAGTCGCACATGACAGGGTGTCAAAATATGGGCGTTACTACAGATGACTTACAGGCGCTTACAGAGGTATTGCAACAAAATGTGGGCGACATAGAGGGTTACCGCTCGCGTAAGGCTTTGGCTGAAATAACAGGCAAAACGTTTAACGAAGGACAACCCGTAGAAAACCAAATTTTCCCGAAGGGCAACCCCAACACGGCTTATGCTAAATACTTTATAGGTAATAGCTACTTGGCTTCGTTGAACGAGGGGGGAGACTTTCCTCTTCACAACGTGACCTTTGAACCGCGTTGTCGCAATAATTGGCACGTTCATCATAAGGGAGGCCAAGTGTTAGTATGTGTTGGTGGTGAAGGTTGGTATCAAGCTTGGGGTGAACCTGCTCGCAAACTTCACCCAGGTGATGTAGTAAACATTCCTGCTGAGGTGAAGCATTGGCATGGTGCAACGGCCGATAGTTGGTTCCAACACATCGCTATTGAAGTGCCTGCAGAGGGTCGTTCTAACGAATGGCTCGAACCGGTAACGGACGAGGAATATAATAAACTGAAATAAGGGAATAACTATGAAGAGAATAGGAAGCTTGTGCGCAATGCTCGTGACACTTTGTGTCGCACTGTCGGCTTGTGCACAAAATAAAAACAAACAATCAAGTAATGAAGCTATGAGTAAGAAAGCTTTAGTAGTATACTTCTCAGCTACGGGCACAACGCAACGTGTAGCCGAAATGATAGCCAAGGAAGCCAAGGCCGACATTTATGCTATTGACCCTGTGAAGCCTTATACCTCGGCTGACTTAGATTGGACTGTAAAGACTTCGCGCAGTTCGATAGAGAATGCAAAACCTGAAAGTCGTCCAGAGTTTAAAAAGACAAAGAACAACCTCAACGATTACGATGTAGTATATTTGGGTTACCCTATTTGGTGGGATGTAGCTCCGCGCATTGTCAATACCTTTATTGAGGCTTACGACTTAAAGGATAAAACAGTCATTCCATTTGCCACATCGGGAGGCAGTACCATCACTAATTCTGTGAAGGAACTAAAGAAGGCTTATCCAGAAGTCAATTGGCAAGGCGGACGTTTACTCAATGCACCAACAGAAAGCGACATTGCTGATTTCGTAATTAGATAAACTGCAATTTGATGAGGCCTCTCCCCCTAACCCCCTCCCCCACAGGGGGAGACTGTCCGAAAACTCCATTTTTGATTTTTGAAACTTTCGTTTTGGAACTATTATACTTTAATGTAAGACATAAATATCATAAATACGTATATTTCGTTGCAGATT
>JBNMKQ010000055.1:0-14065 GCA_050874425.1 Alloprevotella sp. | reverse complement strand
GAGAGTGGGCGCAACCCTGTATTACTTATTACTTCTTACTTCTTACTTCTTACTTAAATGCACATACCGCCTCGCCCCACCCCCCCGGACCGGGGTCGGGGCGTAGGGCGATGCGGGGTCGAAAAGGTGAGAAACCGCATAAATTTTTCGCTCCGGGCGGGTACTCCCCGCCTAAAAAAGGGCAAACCGCCCCATTCAAGTCCGCAAAGCGTGAAACGCACCGAAAGCAGCCACCCCCGTGGCGCGCATTCGGTGCGTTTTGTCTTTTGTAAATCAGCGTTTCGAGCGTACTTTTGCCGTAAATAATACACACACATACACACAACCAACATGGCACGTACCTACCACATCGACATAGACTCTTATATAGGCTACCCTATCAGTAAGGGTTACGTAAGCGTAAAGCTCAAGCCCCTTCAGGGCAAGCCGTGCAACGTCCGCATCAACTCCTATGGTGGCGACGTAATGACCGCGCTCGACATCCGTCAGCAGTTCCTCGACCACGGCCAAGTGACGGCCTACATTGTAGGCATGACCGCAAGTGCGGCCACGATACTCGCCATGGGCGCGAAGCGAGTCGTAATGAGTCGCTTTGCGTTGATGCTCGTCCACCCCTGCTCGCGATTAGTTGACACATTCTCCTACTACAACCGCGAAGAACTTGAGAAGGTGATAGCCGACCTCCGCAAGTTGCAAAGCGACATGGCCACGCTAGACCGAGTGATAGCCTCTATCTATGCCGCGAAGAGCGGCCACGCAGGCAAGGACATGTCCACCCTAATGAAGGAAGCTCGTTGGATAACGGCAGAAGAAGCCCTGGAGTATGGCTTGATAGATGCTATCGACGAAGACGACGCCCAGCCCACCGTCCCCACCGCAATGACCAACGCCACTCGCGAGCACTTTATCGCCTGCGGTCTCCCCTTGCCAGAAGCGTGCGTTGTCAATATTGATACCCCCTCCAAGGCAGCAGCCCCAAAGTCAGCAGGAGCTGCCCCCACCCCCGAAACGACCCAAAGTGAACCCCAAAACAACGAAACAATGGGAAACAGCAAGCCAGAAGCAGCCGCCACCCCTGCTCCCAAAACTGGTGCGATATGGGGCGGAATGAATTGATTTTGAATAAGTTATGATTTTTTGAGGAATGAGTGCTCACAAATGGCTCACAAAATGAGGGGGAAAATAGGGATGGCGAGAGGAGGTAATGAGGAAAAGAGAGGAAAAGAGAAAAAAGAGAAAAGCCCCACACTTGGAAGGGTGTGGGGCTTATAGGTGCACCCGTCAGCCGCGGGTGGCTTGCGTCTTGGGAAACAAAAATGAACCCGGCTGAATGTGTCAAAAAAAAGTGACTAAACGAGTATTTGTTTTAAAGACATAATCTTGGTCGGGGGTGCTTGATCTTGGTCGGGGGCTGCTTAATCTTGGTCGGGGGCTGCTTGTTTTATATTGTCGGCAGCGGTGCAAAGGTAATGATTATATGTTAGATGTATGTTTTGTGAGGCTATTAAAGAGGAATAAAAAAACCGTGCCTTGGGGCACGGGGTGTCAAAAACAAAGTATAAAGTGTAATGAATGACTATTTAGATTTTATGGAGTGGGCGTTAATCTTGTGCAGTTGGGGCTGTTTCGATAATGGCGGCTGCTTCGTTGAGTTTGGCTGCGATGTCGCGTAATGCAGTGGCAAAGGTTTGGGCTTCGTTTGGCTTTAGCTTTGCGGGTTTCCCATTTACGATATTGCCATGTAGACGCTGGGTTAGCCATTGGGCGGTGTAATTATGTAGGGCTTTTGCGGGTTATTTTTCTAAATCTTTGATGATGGCTTTTTCGTCTTCGGAGAGTGGGAAAACGATTGATGGTTGGGTTGCTGGGAGGGGGGCGGCTTGGAGTTGAGCGGCTTGGAGTTGAGCGGCGAGGGTGTCGGGGATTAGGAGGCCGGAGCCAAAGATGACTTTGTGGAGGGGTCGCTGGGCGGCGAGGGAGGAAATGGGGTGAGACTGGGCGCGGGGAATTTGGAAGGGGATGGTGCAGGCGATGCGGTGGAGGATGGTGGCGGTTACGAGGTTGGCGGGGTATTGGTAACGGGGGAGGGCTTTTTTCTCTCTGACTTCGGCGCGGGCGGTGCGTTGTGCTTGGTCGAGGCGGTTGTAGAGGTCGGGGGCGGTGATGGCGGCGTAGGGTTGGAAGGCTGGGAGGTTGGTGACGAATGCGGTGTTGACTATTGCTCCGTTGTCGTAGATGATTTGGAGGTTGACGATAATGATGGTGGCGTCTGGGTTGTTTTTGGCTATGGCGAAGGAGGTGAGTGAGGGGCAGAAAAGGAAGAAGGGGATATTGTGTTGGAGGTAGAAGCGGGTGATGGGGGTGATGATGGAGAAGGGTGGGTTGTCAACGACGATGGCGCCTGGGGTGTATTGGTCGAGGCGGGTGTAGTCGCCCTCGGGGTAGAAGGGACGAATGATGGGCGTTGCGGGGGTGATGTGTCCTTCGTCTTGAAGCCAACCGAGGAGGGCGGTGTATATGTACTCGGGGGTGTAGCACTCGTCGGTGGTGTGGCGTGGCTTGAACTTGTTGATGAATGCTTCGTAGTCGGTGAGTACTTGTTGTCTTGCTTTACCTTTGGACTTTGAGGGTGCTGCCATGTGGTTGTGTGTGTTTGGGGTTAGACTTATATATATATGTGTGGGCAAAGGTAGTGATTGGGGGCTGTGGAACAAAAGACAAAATGAACGCCCCCACGCGTTGGTGCGTGGGGGCGTTGGGTGCGTTCGTCAGGCGCGAACGGCTTGGTGTTAGAAATAGGGCGTGAAGTGGCGGGGGCTGCTCTATTGTAGTTCGTAGAAGTAGCCTTGGATGAGGGGGGGCGGGGCCTGTGGGGGTGAGGGTGATTTCGAGTTTGTGACATGCGTAGCGGCGGCCTCGAATGAGGTAGGTGGCTGTGGGGTCGGGGGTGATGGCGTCGAGGAATTGTATTTGATGCTCGACGCGTGTGTCGATGTTGGTGGCACCTGTCAGGAAGTCGCCGATGCAGCCGTAGCCGGCATGAGGGTCGCCGCCTTTTGTTGAGAGTGCGAAGGGGGTGCCTTTGGCGAATACGGGTGCTTTGGTGTCAGAGGTAAGGAAGTAGTAGTGCGGTTGTAGGGCGTCTTCGTAGAGTCCGGTGGTGGTGTTGCGATAGAGAGTGATGGCAAAGGGCTCGGGAAAATAGGCTTTGTTATACTTTCCACATGCGTCTCGTCTGCCGTCGTACCAGGCGACGTGTAGTGTGTCAATGTCGGTGGTGTCGTTGGAGTCGTCGGTGGTGTCGTCAGAGGGGTTGATGGCGTTATCAACGCTGTAAGGAAGTGAGGAGTCTGTTACGGGTGTAGGTACGCTTAGAAGGGGGTAGGCGGTATGGGGGTCGGTGGCGGGATCATAGGCGCGTACTGACTCATGGCCACCGCGTTGACCGGTCCAGCATGAAGGGTTGGCGAGGAGGGTGTGCGCTGGAACGATTTTGAGTTCGGTGGGGTTGGCTCGTGCTTCTTCTGAGGTGTAGAAGGGTGCGAGTTGATCAACGAGGGCGAGTTGGTAGGTAGAGGGAGCGTCGGCGCGGTGGAGAATGGCGTATGTGTTGCCGTTCTGTTGGTTGATGTAGATGTAGTTGGATTGCGCGCGCTGTTCGGTGGTGAGTTTTGAGAAGTGGTTCCTGATGTCGTCAATTGTGGCGAGTCGGAGAACGGTGGCTTTTTTGTAAACTTCTTCAGGTAGTTGGAGGAGGGGGTCGTCCGTTGGGAACTTATAGGTGGCTGCACCGAGTACTTTCGTTTCGATATTGCCGTTGTGGTCGAGGTCGGTCTGTGTGGTGTCGACTACTTTGGTGAGGACGACGGGTGCGTTGGTGGAGTCGTAATAGTTGGGGAGGGCGCGTGCGTTGACGGTGCCTCCTTCAACCGTGAAAACGATGCCGAGGAGGTTTTGTACTTCGGTGAAAAATTCCTTGACGGTCCAGTGTGGGAGGACGCGTGCACGGTCGAATACGCAGCGGGTATTAAGTATAACGATGTTGGCGCGTATGGGGTCGTCGGTGATTGCGCGGAGGTCGCCGGGTGTATAGCCGAGGGCGGTGATGATGTGACGAATGATGTGAAGAAGGTAGGGTTGGGGAGCGATGAGGGTGCTGTCGGTGTGGTAGGTGATTATTACTTCGTGGTCCTCTCCATGGTCAGTGTCGGTCGTGGTCGTTGTGTAGTAGGCGAGTCCGGGGTCGCGTGTGTCGTTGGCGAGCGCGTTAACTACGAGGTCGTCCTCTTCGGAGTAAATGGGGAATATGACTGCATCTGTTTCAGCAACGGACCCAAAGAGGGCCGTGGGGTCTGACGGCCATATGTTGCCGTCCCATACTGTGCCGAGGGGAAGTTCGTCGATATATTGCGTTTCGGCACCTTGTGCGTTGATGAGTGCTGACTTGCCTGCTGTGAGTTGCACTTTTACTTCGGTGTTGGTGATGCTGGTGATAGTGGCGTATCCTTCGAGGGTGATGGGTGGTGCGATGAGTTGCATCTTTAATCTTTGCCCGAGGAGGGCGTTGTGGCTCATTTCGGGCCGGTGGAGAGGTCCGAAAATAGCAAGGTTGTCGGGGCAACCTTGGAGGGGCAGTTGTACTTCGAGGGTGTAGTCGCCTTGGTCGTCGAAGTAGGGGTTGACGCGTGTGAGCTTGAAGGAGGTGCCGGTCTTGAGGGTGGCGGGGTGGGAGTTGAGGAGGAGTTGGAGCATGGGGTTAGGGGGTTAGAGGGTTAGGGGTTAAAAAGTTACTCTCTGTGGGTAGCCGCAGGCAGGATGCCTGCCCCCCGGTTGCTGAGAGTGGGGCGGCCCTGTATTACTTATTACTTCTTACTTATTACTTGGAAAGTTAGACATTGTTTAGCTTTTGGTAGCGTCGGTACTGGCGGTCGAGACCATTGGGGCCGTCGAGGGTGACGGTGGCGGTGATGCCACGTTCAAGTTGTTCGGTTAGGCGGTCGAGGGTTTCGGTCTGTCGGTCGGTGGTGGTGTTGATGATTTGAAGTGAGGGCGTTGCTGCAGCTGTTTGTTGTGTGGCGGTGGCCGTTTGGAGTGAGGCGGCAGCGGTGGCTTGTGGAGCGGTGAGGGCGCGACTTACGTCAGCGGGTGTGAGTCGTGCTACGGTGTTGGTGCGTTGCGCTTGGTCGATGAGTTGAAGGACGGGGAGAATGGCGGGGTTGTTGACCGCTTGGTGGTTTGCAACGAACTCGCCTTGGTGAACAACGCCAGCGGTCTGTGTGTAGTTGCGGCCGGGGGTGAAACCACCGGTGTAATATCCTTCGGCTTGTGCTTGGTGCTGCTTCTTGATAGAAGCGATTTGAATGGCACCAGCTGCGAGGGCCATAGCAGCAGCGATAGGACCGAAGAAAACGTTCACTTTGAGCCCTTGTCCGTAGGCGATGATAGCGTTGGTAGCCATTTGAGCGGTGGCTTGTGCTATTTCAATCTTCATAGCCTTCTTGTTGTACTTCGTCTTGACCTTCGCGAGTTCGGCTTGCTTTTGCTCTTCGAGTTTCTTTGTCTTCTTGGTGTTGTTGCCAGCTGCTTTGATTTCCGTGTCGTAGCGTTTGGTGATGCGCGCCTCTTCGAGTTGTTGGTTGGCTTGCACGAGTTGAGAGGCGGAGCTCATAGTGGCTGTGACCATAGCCACGGCTGCAACGCCTGCTGCAGCGTAGTCTTGCCAGGTAGCTTCGCCGTCCTTGATGCGGTCTTGGAGTTGTTGGAAGACGTTGGCGAAATTGATAACGGACGCGCTCATGGCGTCGGTGGAGCCGGTGAGGGGGGAGGAGGTGTCGGGGGTGTCGGTGTACTTATCTTTAATTTCTTTTAGTGCCTTTTGGTACTCTTCTTCTGAGAGTAAGCCCTTGTCGTGTAATTCTTTTGCAAATTGTTCTTCGTCCGTTCGCTGCTCTTGCTTCGACTTGGCGAGCCATTGTTGCCGAAATTGTTCTACCTTGTTCCAAAACTCGCCTTGCCGTTGCAGCGCAGCGTTTTGTTCCTCTTCATCGTACTGCGACTGATATTGCGCAGCCGCGTCGTTGAGCCCTTCCTTTCGTGCTGCTTCGGCCCGCTGTTTGAGGTAGTTGAGACGAATATTGTAAAGTTGTTGCTGATATTGTTTTTCGTTAGTTTCGCCTTTTAAGTAGTTAGCCGTGGCTTCATTGCGCTCGAGCGTCTCTTGTGCTTGGATTTGTTCAAGCGTGAGTGCGTTCGATGCCTCACGCGTCTGCTTGAGCGCGTTGAGTCGTTGTTGCTCGAGGTTAACCCACTCAGGCGTGTTCTTTTCATAGAGTTGCTGCTGTTGTTCAATGGCATGGAGCGTGATGAGTGTACGTTCGGCTTCTGCTTGCGAGTGAGTGTAGAGCCCTTCTTGCTCAATGGCTTGAAGCGCCACTTGTAATAGTTGGGCGCGGTCTTTAATTTGTTGTATTTGGTCACGCTTGGCGTCGCCCCCTGTATTAGTATTGGCGTTAGTGCTATTGTGAGAGGTGACCGCAGGCGAGGATGCCTTCCCCCCGGCTGCTGCGGGGTGGCCGCTATTTAATGTGTTGAGTCGTTGTTGCGTCTTTAGGAGTTCGTTTTGGAGCTCGTTTTCCGTTCGTAACGACTCGTTAACTTCTTGCTGTGCTTTGTCGCGCGCTTTGAGTTGTGTGGCGAGTTCCGCTTCCTTTTGGTCGCGCTTCTTGTTTCCTGATCCTTTAGGCTTGTAAGGAGAGTCGTCAGGTGCAGAGAAATCAGCGTACTCGAAATTATTGTCAAGCACATTTTGCACGCGGTCAACGTTGTTTTGTTTCGTCTTGAGCGTTTTGCGTGCTTCGCGCGTCTTCTTCTTTTGTTCGACGAGTTCATCGTATAGCGCTTCAGCTTCTGCTTTCGCATCGAGCGCGTTGATGTAGTCGTTAATAGCTTGTACGTTGTCACGTTCAAGTTGTCCCTCTTTGGTCAGTTGCGCATGGTAGCCGGGTATAATGCTTTTAAGCTGGTCGAGCGCGTCCTTGCGTTGTGCATAGGTGGCGTTGCCGTCGTGTAATGTACGATTGAGTAGTTCAATTTTTGTCTTTTCGCGTTCTGCATTATCGGCAGCAGTTTTCTTTGCGCGGTTGACGGCCTCTTGCGCCTGTTGTCCTTGCTTGAGTGCATCCGCCTCTTGCTGTTTGGCCTTCGTTGCGTCCTTCGTCGCGTTGGTAGTGGAACGCGTGAGAAAAAGATACGTGCCGAGTGCGGCCACTGCTGAAAGTACGGCCGAAATTATAGCTGTAAAACCATTAGCCTTGATAGCAGCGTTGAATGCGATTTGTGCGGCCGTACATGAGGCCACGGCAGTACGATAGGCCGCCACGGCAGCGGTCTGGATAGCCGTAACAACGGCGGCCGCTTTCTGATAGAGTGTGACGGCTTTAAGCGCTACGGTAAAGGTGACGATAGCCGCAGTTGTTGTGAGAATAGCGGTGCGATGTTGTACAAAAAATTGTGCAACACTCTTCGTGATTGTTCCTACAGTTCGCAAAGCTTGGCCCATAGTAAGAGCCGTATTAATAGCCTTTAAGTAAATGGGCGTGAGCCGTTTCCCGAGTTCCGTGCGAAGGTTGGCCCAGCGCTGCTTTGCCATATCAAGCTGAGCTTGTAAGGTAGCGTTGGCCATTGCTGACTCCTTGGAGCATGATGTACCTTCGTTGAAGGCCACGTTGGCTTGCTCTTGTGCTTGCTTTACGTCGTCGAGTTTAGCGGCGAGCGTCGAAAGCGTCTGCGTAACGCCCGCGCCACTCATTCCCATTTCTTTAAGCACGGGTGCAAGTCGGTCCATGCCACCGGTGTCTTGTAAGGCTTGGAGGAATTGTAGTAGCGCTTGGTTAGCATCAGTGCGTAAGAGTTCGGTAAATTGCTTTACTTCGAGTCCGGCCGTCTTTGCCAACTTCTGAGGGTTGGTAAAGAGAGCGGTGAGTACGTTCTGCAACGAGGTGGCCCCCTTTTCAACGTTGACGGCATTTTGGTCCATCACGCTTCCGAGGCCCATAATCTGTGCCTGAGTCATTCCCGCTTGGTGTCCCACACCCGCAAGTCGGTTTGTAAATTCAAGAAGGTAACCTTCAGAGGCTGAGGACGATTGAGCGAGCTCGTTGATTACTGAGGCCGTTGAGAGCATGCCTTTCTTTAGCCCCATAGAGTCAGCCGTGCCAAACATTTGGGCGAGCTTACCAATATTTTTCACCGCGTCTTCGCCTAAATCCTCACCGAGCGCGGTGTTAATCTGGTCAGCCGCTTCGACGAACTCTTGCACGGCCTCACGACTTTGGATGCCGAGTCGCCCTGCGTCAGCTGCGAGGTCGTTGAGCTTTGCGAGCGGTGTGCGCGTGTCCATTTGCTTGAAGCTATCGTTGAGTTTGTCTACTTCATCAGCGGCAAGGCCCGTATACTTAGTTACACTTGCGGTGTGCTCTTGTATTTCGGCGTACTCTTCTACGAATTGCTTTGCTGTGTTCATGGCAGAGGATAGCGCGTTCTTTACGCCGCCGAGTGTGACTACAACCCCTTGCCATTTGTCCCCGAATGATTGCAGCCACGATTTGCCGTTTCCTTCGCTGATAGCCTTTTGTTCCTCTTTAATCTTTTGTAGTTCTGTCTTGGCTTGGCTCATAGCAGCGGTGAGCGTGTTCCACTCTTTAGAGCCGCGCTCGATGGAGCCGCTGTTGAGTTGTCGGTTGATTTCTGTGATGGTATTTTTGAGGTCGCGTGGTGTGGCGTGGTCGAGGTCTTTAAGCGTGCGCGTTACGGCCTGGGTGCGGCTTTCGAGTCGCGCCTGTTGTCGTTCGAGTTTCTTGGCTTCTGAGGTGTAGAGGGCATAAGCTTTGGCATCGCCACGCTCGAAGGCTTTCTGCTTGAGCTGTTGTACGTTTTGGAGTTTGGTGGTTATCTCGTTTAGCTTCTTCGAGGCTTGCTCTGTGTTGAGCGCGAGAGTCACTTGCTTGACGTCGTTGCTGTTCATACAAAAAAAGGTATTACTTTTGGCTTGTTGTGTTATTGGGCCAAAAGTAACACTTTTTGGTGTGAGATGAAAAGACAAAAAAGCGAGTGCTTTATCTTCTTCTCGTAAAGAATGTGAGCCAAAAGAGGTTGCGAAGTAGGCGCGTTTGCTGTTGCGCTTCTGTTGGTCGGTTATGTTTTTTCTGTTGCATTCGTTCTCTTACTCGTTGGTTCTCTTTTGGGTCGGTGGCAATCTTGTAGAGAGCGAATAGAAATATAATGCCTAAGGCGGCAAAGAGGGTATAAGCAACTGCGTGCTCTGTGGGCGACATAAGTTCCCACGCTGATACGGTGTTGGGTGTCATGGTTGTTGTGGTTAGTTATTGGTTAAATTCCATATATATCTTTGCTTGCGTGGCGGTGCGCGTACGCGTCGCGTTTGCTTGCTGTTTGTGCAGCGCATCCGTCGATTACTTCATAGCTTTTATTATACCAGTAGTTGTAACGGCGCTTGTACCTTTTTTTTAATTCCTTCTCGCGTTGGCGCTCTTTTTGTTCTTCTTGTTCTTTACCCGATTGGCGGAGTATCTGTTCGGCTCCTTCGCTGGTCATTCCGAAACCTTCTTTTAGCCCTTCGATGAGTCCGTGTATAATGGCAGAGCCAAAGAAGGCGATGACAAGGAGTAATAATACGGTGAGCATTGGTTAAAGATTAATTGGTTATACTTGGGGCAAAGATACGAAACGCGCCAAAACGTTGCAAACGTTTTGGCGCGTTTCGTTGCGTTTGGTTGCGCGGAATGAGCAAAGTGGATTACTTGGGGGCGTTAGGAGATCGTGTCGAGGGCTGCACGGAACTCGTCACCGACGATGCGCGCGAGGTGGTCTTTGAGTACTTCAACGGAAATGTACCAGGAGGGCGAAAACCAGGGTTTCTTCTCGCGCGGTTTTCCGAGGTGGTGTTGCCTTCTGTATGCTTTGCCGAGAAACTTGAGGTCGCCCCCGTTGTCGTGGCGGTAGCCATTGCCCACACCGCGGTCGACATAGATGCCATACTGTATGAACTGGTATACGAGCGTGGCTTCGGTCTGTGTGATGTTGGAGGCAGCGGTGTGAACGCTGTTTCTTAGTCGGCCTGTGTCGTGTACTTGTAGGAGGTCGAGGCGGTCTTGCCAGATTTGGACCATTTTGTCACGCCAGGCGGCGAGGTAGGCTTGTTGGGGGGACATGGGAAGGGGGTTAGGGGTTAAAAGTAATAAGTAATAAGTAACAAGTAATACATACCTGCCACATTCGCTGAGAGTGGGCGCAACCCTGTATTACTTATTACTTGTTACTTATTACTTGTTACTTGTTACTTATTGCTGCGTCCACTCTTCAGGGTTATAAGTGATGTCGGTGGGCTCGTCCATAGAGAGCATGAAGTAAAGGCCGGTGCAACCGTTGAGGAATGTGGCACCGAGTTCGTTGGAGCGAATGTCTTCCGTGTGGAGGTAAAGGAGGCACGTCTGTAAGAGTTCGCTATCGCGTAGGAAGCGGCTTTGGAGTTGTCGAAAGAGTTCACGACAAAGGGCGAGTTTGGAGGCATAGTCTTCCATATTGCCATACTCGTGGCGGGCGAGGATAAACACGGTGTAAACGCGACGTTTAAACCACCCGCCTGACTGTTGGAAGGTGGACTCTTGGCAAGTGTCGGCCGTGCAAACGAAGTTGGCGGTGGTCTGGTACTGCTCAAGCATGCCTTCGAGGTAGTTGATGCCTGAGCAGGTGGTGGCCTCAAATCCTTTTTGTCTAGCTAATTTGTTAGAAGTTATTAGCTCTTTTATATATTCAATGAAGTCGAACATGGGGAAAAATGTGCAAATGTGTGAATGTGAGAATGTGCAAATGGTCGCCTTTTGTGGGTGCGAGTGGACGCGCGGCTGGAATTATCGTGCAAGGCGAATGCAATCGAGCTTGCTCGAATTGCTGAGCCGCAGCCGATAATGTCAAAGAAAAGCACGCGTTACGTAGGGGCGAGTGGGCGCAAACATGTATTACTTATTACTTCTTACTTATTACTTCTTACTTCGTTTGCTTCTCAAGTTCGCGTGCGTCTCGTGCTTTGGCGTTGAGTTCGGTGAGCGCGTCAATGGTGTCGGAGGCGAGAACGGCCGCTTGCTTGGTGATGTCGCCACCGGTGAGGGCGCGAATTTCGGTGTTCATCACTTCGCGCGGGTCGGGCCACTCGTCGGGGTCGGCAGCGGAGGAGCGGAAAAGGTCGGGGAATAGCCTGGCGTACTGTTGCTTCAATCCTATGAGCCAGAGAAGGAGCATGTAACGTTCATCAGCGGTGAAGGGCCCCTGGTGGCCGGGGTAAAGAATGGCACCGAGCGCGTCAATGGCTTCAGCGTTTTGGCTCTGGAGGTAGCCTTGGTAGTAGTTCTCGATTTCGAGATAGGAGCGAAACGGCACCCCCGAAAGCAAGGGGTGAACGGGGGTGCACGCTCCTACGCTATCGTAACGCACGGGGGCGGTAGGTGGCTGCTCGATGAAGTCAAGGTGCGCAGTAAGTGAGGCGAGCGATAGCGCGAGTCGTTCGGGGTGAATGATGCCAGCCGTGCCTGTTAGGCGAATGAGAAAATAGGCCTTTACTTCATCGGGTGTGAAATGGTTAGACGATAGGAGCGTACATACGTAGCGCAACTGGGGCGAGGTAAACCCACCCCAGGCGGTGGGAATGTTGACCACTTTTGTCAACTCTTTATTAAGCGAAGAAGAAGGCGGTGTCTTCCTGTTTGTTTTCATAAGGCTTGAGCGTTTGTGCGCGATAGGTGGCGGAGTTGGCGTATTCAGGTAAGGCTTCGAGGTGCGTCTGGACGCTTAGCAGTAGCGCGCGGAGGTGTTCGGAGGTGGTGTGTGGCGGTTGGTGGGTGATGATAGCGGCGAGAGCCTGTCGCGTTTGGTGGGTGAGGGCGGTGATGAGCGTCTGGCGATCGGGAGCGGTCTCGGGCTCATACTGTGAGGTGATGAGCGTGTGAAGGAGTTCTGGCGAGATGTGTCGGGCCACTTCTACTTGGGCGGCCGTTATGGCGGGCTGTAAGGCTTGGAGCTCTTCCGCATAAATGGGGCGGCCATCAGCGGTGGTGAGTCCGTATGAGGTAGCGAGAGAGGGCGACCATAGGAGTGTGGTAACAATCCATTCGGGTGTGGCGTATGCTTGGCGCTGAATGAAGTGAAGGTGCATGGTCTCTTCAGCGCGTGAGGCAGCGTGGCGGAGTTCCTCTCGTAGCGCTTGGACGCGTTCACGACTGGCGGGTGCGGTGTTTTGGTTCGATACGATACCAAACCCCGTGGGCGTTAGTACGAGGTCGAGCGCGGGCACTTGCTCATAGGCGGTGCGAAGGGTGGCGGCCCGGGCGATGAGTCGCTCTTCTTCTGCTGTGGCTGCATAGTGGGCGTTCTGTAGTAGTTCGAGGACATCTTCGCGTGACGCAATGAGGGGCGCGAGTTTGTTGTATATGTCGCCTGAGGGGGTGCGAAAGGCGGGAAGAATTTCTTCGAATAAAGTGCGAGTGGTTATCATGCTTTCAATGTGTGAATGTGCGAATGTGTGAATGTGCAAATGTGCGAATGGTCGCCTTTTGTGGGCGAGAGTGGACGCGCGTGCTGGAAAGCACGCGTTACGTAGGCGAGGAAAGCACGCGTTACGTAGGGGCGAGTGGGCGCGGCAGGTCTGTATTACTTATTACTTCTTACTTATTACTTCTTACGCTTCAACTTTCTTCGCATCCGTGTGTTCATCGAGCGTAGTGAGTTGTATCATGGGAATGCGTGGCGTGACGTGGTCCCATTGGTTAAACCACAAAACGAGGTTAATGGGTGTTAGTATCATATCGTGGAAGGCGATTTCAAGCGCTTGCTTCATCGTAAAGAGTTCGCGCTTGTCGGAGCCAGAATTGTTGCTTTGTGTTTTACCTGGCACGGCCCCGACGAGATTGGGGTGCACATTGTCAGCGTAGCAAATCGTATTGGCCGCGGCTTGTACGTCTTCGTTCCAGTCGCCGCCTTCCTTCTGCCCTTCAATGTTGACGATACGAATGTCGCGCACTTCGTGGCCGTCAGGGTTGACGTAATAACCGCTAATCCATGCCTTGCCCGAATTTTCGATACCGCAAAGGAAGTCCTTAATGTTGCGCTTCTCTTGGGTGACGCGCTCTTGCATCTTGACCGGGTCGGTGATGTTCTCCTCCATGCAGATACGCTGCCAATAAGAGCGTTCGATTTCGATTTGATACTTTACGCTTGAGATGTTGCGGAGCTTGGCACGCTTGCCTGTTGAGATAAGGCGCTTCTCGTCGTAGGAACCACCGCGAAGGACGGCCGACCAATAAGGCACGGGGTAATACTGATTACCCGCCGTGGGAAAACGCATGACGACGGCAAACTTGCGGTCGTGCGTGGGGCGTCGGGTGGCGATGGCTATGTGGGTGTCGGGGTCGATAGCGAGCCGTCGGCAAAGGTCCGTATAAGGGTCGGTCATGTCGAGCAGGGGAATGCGTTCCACACCCGAAACGCGTTCTTGGAAGTCTTGCCACAATGCGT
Organism: Alloprevotella sp.; assembly: GCA_050874425.1. Lineage (GTDB taxonomy): Bacteria > Bacteroidota > Bacteroidia > Bacteroidales > Bacteroidaceae > Alloprevotella. The sequence continues at coordinate 481 of JBNMKQ010000055.1, read as the reverse complement.
AATATACGTGGTTGATGCGGCCGCGCTTGTCGGCAGCTTCGAAGCGAATGTTGCAGGCCTCTTTATGTACGAGGCGGTTGATACGGAGGCCGTCGCGGCTCAATATGATAACGCACACGGCGTAGTAGAAGTACTTCATGTCGGTCATCTGTTCGAGCATGTACTGAGGCATATTCTGGCGACGTTGCCAGTTGCGAATGTCGGGTGATATGGTGGGCGCGCCTGTAGCGTTGTCGATGAATTGAAGGCCCGCGCCATAGCACGTGAGGACGTTGAATAGTTTGTTTTGTGCCGTCACTTCATCATCACCAACGAGGCGTATGAGGTCGTAGGGCAGCTGATTGTCGTCGCCAAAGGGCACGTATGCTTCGCGCGGAAAGCCAGGGACGGGGCGCGTTAGGGTGCGGCCGCTGGGAGTGGAGAAGAGCGTAGTCGTGTCGGCTACTTCTTGCATGACGGCCGCAAAGGGGGTCTGTGGTAT
>JBNMKQ010000054.1:0-14401 GCA_050874425.1 Alloprevotella sp. | reverse complement strand
GTATTGCCAAGTCGGGGTTCGATACCCCAACTTGGCAATGAGAAAATGTATTGTATTTGCTTGTCAAGGCATCGAGCCTTGTCAAGCAAATGCCGACGCGGGGACGCGTCGCCCCCAGATTAGACCGCGTCGCCCCCAGGTTAGACCGGCAAATTGCAGTTTTATATTCATGCATTTGCTAATGTTTTTTCTCGCGCTGAAGCGCGAACTCACGCGGGCTACAAGCCCGCGCCCCTAATTGCTGCGTCTCTTACATATTGTTCCTATGTGCTGAAAAAGATGAATGATGATTAATGTTCAAAGCCAACTTCTAAGCGAGCAAAAGTGTTATTTGTGTTAATAGACGTTCCCCTACATTTTATCGACTGACTGTGCAGCATTATCGTTCAACTTGGCACTTATTGAACTTTTTGTTTCTAATTTAGGATTTTACGTTACAAAATTGTTACAAAATAGTTTTGTAAGCAATTTATTATCTGTTACCTTTGCTGACGATTAATGTTCATACAAAATCTAAAACTAATGCAGCACCTTGTTGATGATATAGAGCAGTTGGCTCGGCAACTCCCCCCTATTACGCTGAAGGAGATGTCGAGCATTCGCTTGATGAATCGTACTGATCAAAAATACCTGACTAATGTTGACACGCTTAAACAGTTGCTGCAGCTTACCATTGGGAGTTATTATTCGCAAGAGATAGCCGGCAGTAGGGTGAGTCCGTATGCTACGACGTATTGGGACGATCCTGTGACGCATTGCCTTTTTCGTCAACACGAGACGGGACGCAAACCACGACAAAAAATCCGCGTGCGTACGTACCTAAGTTCTAACATCACCTTCTTAGAAGTGAAGAAGAAGGACAATCATGGTAAGACGGCTAAGAGCCGTGTGGAAGTGCCTTCGTTAGAGGCAGTGATGCATAAAGGAGCGGGTAGCGACTTTGTGAAGCAGCAAACTGGCCTACTGATGCACGATTTGGCTCCTGCGGTTGGTAATCGCTTCAATCGCATTACGTTGGTTAATTTTGCTAAGACGGAACGTTTGACTATCGACTTTGGTATTTCGTTTTATAATTATGCTACTGACGAAAGAGCTTCAATGGATAATATTGTGGTGATAGAGCTGAAGCGTGATGGGCGCTGTCCTTCACCTATTATACCCTTGCTGCGCCAGTTGCGCATTAAGCCTGCTGGATTTAGCAAATATTGCATTGGGGCTTCTGTTACAGATACCTCGTTGCGTGTCAATCGTTTTAAGAAGCGCTTGATTAAAGTTAATAAAGTGGCTAACAAAACATCATTAAGCTCATAAATTTGTAAACTTCATAAACTCATTAAGCTCATATAAATGGATCTTTCTGCATTTCATCTCTTTCCGCTCATTACGAGTTTGATTATTAATACGATTGTCACTTGGAGCGTCGTTCATTTCTTTTACTATCCCAAAGGACGTCGTCGCGATTACTACTTTACGTTTATATTGCTGAGTGTAAGTATCTTTATGCTCATTGCTTTGTTGATGCGTGATGCACATGACGTGGGCATTGGAGCTGCTTTGGGATTGTTCGCTATCTTTGGCATTATCCGTTATCGAACGGAGAGTGTGCCCATTCGCGAGATGACTTACTTATTCTTTTTGGTGGCATTGAGCGTGATAAATGGTAAGTGTGGCGGTACGATTCTTACGTGGACAGAAACGGCCGTTATCAACGTAATATTCTTAATTTGCGTCTGGTTGTGTGAAAATTTTCTTACTTCGAGCCACGAGGGTTGCAAGTATGTGAAGTACGACAATATTGACTTGATAAAGCCAGAGCGTTATGAAGATTTAAAGGCCGACCTTGAAGAACGTCTCGGACTCAACATTACACGTGTGGAAGTGGGCGCGGTAGACTTTTTGACGGACATGACCATGCTGCGTGTGTTCTATCTCGACCCCGACAATCGCATTAAGAATGTTGACCGCATGACGAAGATACCTAAGGATAATGAATAAGTAACACTTACGCTTATGAAACGTACCCTATTAATTACTGCTATAGCAGCTTTTGCTGGCATGAATACAGCACTGGCTGATGACTTTGGCTTATGGGGCGACTTGGCAGTGCAAAAAAATATAACCAAACGCTTCTCGGTAGATGCGGGCATTGACCTCCGTGCCGAAAACAATGTGAAGGATTTTACGCGCATTGGCGCAGGTGTGGGATTGGGCTTCAAGGCTACGAAGTGGTTATCGTTCGGTGCGGGCTATGCGTTCTTGCACGATTATAATTTGAGCGAAACGAAGCCGTCATATAAGAAAGACGGAACGACCTTTCGTGGCTATAACGTTGATGATGCGTATTGGCGTAACAAACACCGCGCTACGTTCGACGTGAGTGGGGCTATTCCTGTAGGGCGCTTTACCATAACGGTGCGTGAGCGTTACCAGTACACACATTATGTGGCTACTAGCACACAACGTACAAAGTATCGCAGCGAGATAACCGACCTCAATGGGTGGGCGGGCGATGTTTATACCATCGGTGGTCGTCACTTTAGCAGTATGGAGCAAGAAGAGGACGCGAAGGGAGCGAAAGATAAGCATTACTTGCGTTCGCGCTTTGGCTTGGAATATAACATTCGTCATTGCGCTTGGACTCCCTACGCTACTTATGAATTTAGCAACGACCTCAGTCATCAACTTCACCTCGACAAGCAGCGCCTTACGGTTGGTGCGGAGTGGAAGATTACAAAGCAACATCGTCTTGACTTAGCCTACGTTTATAGCAATGGTGCTGACGATGACAATAATAGCGACTGCCATGCTTTGAGCATTGGTTATAAGTTTAAGTTTTAAGGGTAAAAGCATATGAAAAAGTTCTTTTTGAGTCTACTTTTAGGTGGTGTAGCCTTGACGGCAGCTGCTGACAATGATTATATGGTGTTCCAGAAGACGAATGGCGAAGAGTTCTCACTCAATGTGGACCATTTGAAAATAACCTTTGCCGCCGGAGCAATGAATGCCACTGACGGAACGAATAGCATTAGCGTGGCTTTGAGCGAAATGAATAAAATGTATTTTTCGGCAACTCCCGCAACAGGCATAGAACAAACAACAACGGCTGCAATCGGTAAAGTGAGTGCAACGATTGAGAATGGCCAATTGCATGTTGCTGCTCCTGCGGGCAGTCGTGTAAGCGTCTATAGCCTTGATGGCCGCCAAGTTGGCACACAGCATTTGGAAAAAGGCACATACTTAGTGCGTATTGACAATACCACTCTTAAAGTCTTAGCACGATGAAACAGTTACGTACTTTCCTTGCTACGGCTGCACTCTGTGTGGCTTCAGCGGCTTCAGCACAAACGTTGAAGGTATATACGGGTCAGGTAGTTACGGCTTTTCCAGCAACGGCTACGGGTGAGATGAAATATACGGGTTCGGCCTTGACGATAGGTGCAATGACATTCGACTTAGCAATGGTAGACTCTATCACGGTCGATCGCTCAGAGGTAGCACCTGCAAGCGTCGGAGTAACGTACGACGACGCTACCGGGGCTCGTGTTACGATAGCGGCTGATGTGGCTCCTTACTTTGTAACGAAACAAGTGGTGGGCAACCACGTAAGTTTGGTAGCCAATAATAGCTTGACAGATGAGGTGACCTATACCCTTTCGGGGGCAGCTACCAATGGTTCGTTCTATATGGACGGTGAATACAAGTCGACCCTTGCACTGGATGGTGTCAGTTTAACTAATCCTGATAGTGCGGCCATTTGCATAGACAATGGTAAGCGTATCAATGTAGTATTGGCCGATGGGACAACAAACACATTGGTAGACGGTGTGGGTGGCTTGCAGAAGGCTTGCTTCTTTATCAATGGCCATGCAGAGTTTAAAGGCAGCGGTGCACTAACGTTGACGGGCAATACGAAGCATGCTTATGCTTCAGACGAATATACGATTTTGCACGCCTCAGTAGGTAGTATCACCGTCACAGGAGCAGTGAGTGATGGCTTACACGTAGAGCAATACTTTAAGATGAATGGGGGGACGCTCACGGTGAGTGGTACAAAGGGCGACTGCATAGACGTGAGTCCAACAAAGGACGCTACCGACGAGTTGAACGGCCAAACATTCATCAATGGCGGTCAACTGACCATGAGCGTTGACGCTGAAGACGTGAAAGGCTTGAAAAGCGATAGTGCGATGACCATTATGGGCGGCACGATCCATGCCGATGTGAATGGTAACGGAACGAAAGGTTTCAGCGTAGGTACCGACCTCTATATCGGTCAAGCTGAGGGTGCTACAACGGCCATTACGATGAATGTAGCAGGTACAACCTATCATAAGGGCGAAGCAGACGAATCGAAGTGTCGTGGCATTAAGGTGAAGGGCAACTACACCTTAGCTGGTGGCACGATTTCGATGAATGTAACAGGCAAGAAGGCCAAAGGCATTTCTATAGACGGCCTTTATAGCAAAACGGGTGGCACTACGAATGTGCAGCCAGAGTAATAAAGCACGTTTAATGACAGGGGTAGACACCTTGCTTGCGGACATTATCAATCCGCAGGCAGGATGTCTGCCCCTAATGTTTTTCGTTACGATTCATTTCGTTGCAGCACCCACGTCTATTACGTTTGGTTTTTCCCTTCCACATTTTTCTGCCTCAACAGAAAGCAGTACTTTTGCAGTTCATATACGCAATCGCTATTACCCATGAAATATTTATCCTATATATTCCTCTTGGTTCTACTCTGTTTCATCGCTTGTGGTAAGAAACAAACGTTGAATGAAGATGCGATGTCCACTCCCGATTCTCTGTTAAATCAGCAATTGGCTGATGCAGGGCCGAGTGAGGACGAAATATCTTCGTTGACCGACACGGCTAAACAAGAGAAAGAAAAAGCATTGGACGAAAAGTACCAAGGCCTACACATCTACGTATCGAAGACTACTATGCACCTCTACGTGCTTGATAAGAACGACAGTGTACTGTTTACCTGTGGCATTGCTTGCGGTCTGCGTCGTGGTAATAAAACAGCCAAAGGTGATTATAAAACGCCAGAGGGCGACTTCCATATATCAGGTTTATTTAACAGCACCGATTGGGTACACAAGACCAAGGACGGACGAAGCGTGAAGGGCTGCTATGGTCCCCACTTCCTGCGTTTGGCCACGGGGCCTTTAGGCGGTATAGGCATACATGGCACTAATTCACCAGGAAGCATTGGTAAACGTGCCTCAGAAGGGTGTATTCGCGTGAATAGCACTAATATTATCACGCTATATAATAATTATGCCTACAATGGCATGCCCGTCACGGTATCAACAGAAGGAGCCCCACTCCCAGCCTTTAAGGGACTTCCTAACGAGCCAGTAAAAGAAAAGGCAAAGGAAAGAGAAAAGGATACAATCTCTTCTGCTACCCATCGCAGTGTGGAACACGTACAAGCAGAGCCCCCACATAGCGAAAGTGGGGTAGTGCCTTCGAATAGTAATCATCCACAACGAGTGGCTGCTGACACCCTCTTCGATTGAGATACTTATTACACACTCGCCACGAATGTGTGTAAAACAAGTTGTAAACCGAGTTAGTAATCCAAAAGATTATTAAAAGACTTGGTTTTCAGCTTGTTTTTTTGTATCTTCGCGATGTTGATTTTTGGTAGGACTATGTAGGTAGTCAGTAAGTATGCTCATGTTTTTGTTATTATCCTTTTGAGCAACCTACCAAAAGCGCTTATAGGCCTTGCCTATCATGAGAAAATGATATGATTTGATGAAAGTTTGGGAGGCGGTTTTTATTACCTAGCCCCCAAAGTAGTGTTGTGCTTGATTTTCTCAGTTAAGAAGTTGAACCTTTAAACCAATATGATAGTGAAAGTAAAAAAATATGCTGCCTGTTTGGCAGTGGGCGTATTGTCGTTGTTCACGTCAACGGCTCAAGCGCAGGACATCATGCCCGAGGCGCTTCCCACTCGTCCTACAGCAGAACGAATTGTAAAAGAAGTAGCCCCCGTTGGTGCGGTAGAACAAACGATTACGTCTACAGCTAAAGCTGAAAAGTCTGTGGCTTATAATTCCAAATTTGGTGAAAGCGTGGTACAGACCGCTCTTCAATATTTAGGAGCAAGCTATCGCTCAGGAATGTCAGGGCCTTATGCCTTTGATTGTTCAGGCTTTACAAGCTACGTTTATCGTCAGCAGAACGTTTCCATACTCCGTTCATCGCGTTCGCAGTATACGCAAGGCACCCCCATTGCACGTATTGCAGACCTGAAAAAAGGCGACCTCGTATTCTTTGGAGGACGCGGAAGTACCCGTTCGGTAGGCCATGTGGGAATTGTTACCGATGTAGACCCTTCGGGCAATAACTTCTCATTCGTTCATGCAGCAAGTAGTGGTGGCGTAAAGATATCAGACTCTAACGAAGCCTACTACAGTCGTCGCTACATTGGTGCACGCCGTATTGTTGAAAATTAATTAGATACGAAGTATAAGTGAATTAAGGATATTCTCCCTCTACTAAGACGAGTAATATCCATTGTCTAATTGCCGCTCTCAAAAAGGGCGGCAATTATTTGTTATGACAACTTTTATTGATTTCCCCTTAAAAATCAATGAGAAAGTTTGTGCGTAATAAAATAAATGCGTAATTTTGCAACTCGCAAAGAGTAGGTAAAATTGTATACCTATGTCAGCACAATCAATAGTAATTAAGTAATAACAAAATAAAACTCTAAAAATGATCGTAGTACAGGTTAAAGAGGGTGAGAACATTGAACGCGCCCTGAAGAAGTTTAAAAGAAAGTTTGAGAAGACTGGTGTAGTGAAGGAACTCCGTGCCCGTCAGCAGTTTGACAAGCCCAGCGTATTGAAGCGTTTGGCAAAGGAGCACGCTGTTTACGTACAGCAGCTTCATCGTGACGAGGACTAATTAATAGCCATCCTCTTCATCACAAAATATTGCTTTGTAATCTAAAATCGAAGCAAAATCGCTGTATTGCAGTCCAGTGGCTGCAATACAGCGATTTTTTTGCTTGAAATGATAAACTGCAAAGCCTCTCCCCCTCACACAAGTGTTTTACTTCTCGTAATACTCCCAACGCTTCAGATAGTCATTGTACTTGTAATACCCCTTTTGTTTGCCCGACTTATCGTAATAGTCATAGCGTTTAAGGTATTCATTCCACTTCTTGTAGCCAATGGTATACCCATTCTTGTCCTTAACTTCCTCACGTTGCGTATAAGAATTATAGCTGCGGGTAGACTTCGTCTGTCCGTTTCTGTCTTTTGTCTCAGTGCGATTTTGGTACAGATTCTGCTTCTCGTAGCGCTGCATGATGCCTCTACTATTGTAGTACTCAGTGCGCTTTAAGTATTCGTTATATTTTGACCAGCCTTGCAGTTTACCTTCTTTGTCAAAATACTCCGTACGTTTTAAATACATGTTCCACTTTGATGTAAACTTCTGTGCCGAGACATTTAGTGTAAATGCGGTAAGCAATAAGATAAGAAGAAAACTTTGCGGTTTCATGTTATATTGATTTTAATGGGTTATGTCGACAGCAGACGGAAAAGGATAATTGTCAATCATTGCGATGCCAACTTGGGTGGCGCAACCTCGTATGTAAGGTATTATGGTGTTCATAAATACTTCACTCTTTGCGTATTCGTCAATGAGTCCATTCTCCACCACATCGTCGAAGCAAGAAGCCAATTGTCGGGCTACAATCTGAAAGTTTATCTCTTTGCGAAATACCCCTTGCTCTATTCCCTTCTGGAGAAAAGTAGCCGACTTCTGTTCGTTCTCATTCTTGTGCTGCTTAATGTGCTCAATTACTTTAGGGTATTTCTGCATTTCTTCAAAGAAGAGAGGATCAATCTCGTTCAGCTCTTTAATTTTAAGGCTAAACACCAGCAATAAGAACTCAAGTACGTTTTGAGTATTGTTATATACCTCTTCTAACTGTTTGATGACCTCCTCTTCATGTTGCATAACGCAAGCTAATAGTAAGGACTCCTTATCAGCAAATATTTGATAAAGAGTACGCTTCGACATACAAAGGCGGTGAGCAATGTCGTCCATTGTTACACTGCGTATGCCCTGCTGATGAAACATTTCAGCAGCCACCAAAATTACTTGTTTACGCACGTCGTTGTGCGGTATCGCGGTATGAACAGACATGTTGTTGGGGTATTTATATTATTGGGCAAAAATACAAAACTTTTTGTACTATCATAGTTTTATCTCATGTGTTTGTTATTTCTCTCTTGCTAATTTGTGTTATTAAGCATATTCGCGTTGATTTTTTCATGCTATTATCTTGTTGTCAGTGCGAAAGTTCTATATTTGCAACGAAGTGATTATAAACACTAAAGGGTAAGGCGTCAAAGTCTTTCATCCTTTTTTTAAAAACCTACGAATTATGAAACGTTATCTTTTCACTCTTTTGCTTGCTTTAGGCGCATTAAGCATGCAAGCCCAGAAAACGCCTCATGCAATAGGTGCACATTTTGGTGGATCAACGATTGACCTTGAATATCAATATCATTTTAGTAACAAGAATTTCTTAGACGTTACAGCGGGTGTGTTTAACCTCTCAGATGGTTTTGCACTTCAAGGTGTGTATAATTGGAATATAAAACAATGGCCTAACTGGACGCCCCGCTTTGCTACGTGGAAGTTTTGGGGTGGCTTTGGTGCAGGCATAGGCTATTACGACTATGATGATGGGGCTGATGGTGCTTTCTTAGGTCCTGTGGGAACGTTAGGGTTTGGCTTTACACTCAAAGACATACCGCTTACGTTTGGTCTTGACTATCGTCCGATGGTGGCAATTAACCTTGGTCCTGGCGATGCACTTGTCGATCATGGTTTTCGTAACATTGGTGTTACGTTAACTTATCACTTTTGATGATAAGAGTAAAAGTTGCTTATTGGCCTCTACAGAAACCTCTACAAAACGTTTCAGAACGCCCTAAATAGGCATTTTTAGCTTACGTATATTTTACCTTTGCTGTTTTTATGTTTCATGTTTCACTTTTATGTTTCAACTCGTTGATTATCAATATCTTCGACAACTGAAACATTGAACTTCTATGTTTCATTTTTACTTTCAATGTTTCATGTCAAAAACACAGTGGGAGAAAAACAAAAACACAGTGGGAGCGATTCAAAACCTCTGTGGGAGCGATTCAAAAACACTGAGGGAGCGATAAAGCGCTCCCTCAGTGTTTTGAAAAGTGAAACATGAAACTAAAAATGAAACATTTAAGTCGTATGTTTCACTTTTCGAAATGCTTGATATTCAGTCGCTTTATAACAAAAAGTGAAACATGAAAGATAAAACAAAGGTTTTGAAAACGTATAGAGATTGTGTGAGATAAATTGGGGCCTCTCCCCCTAACCCCCTCCCCGACCGGGGAGGGGGAATAAGTAACTTTTACTTTTTGAGCTTTCTACTGGTTTCCAGCTGTAAACGCTGCAAGTAAAGGTGACCTGTTCCCCCTCCCCTGTGGGGGAGGGGGTTAGGGGGAGAGGCCCCAGTTAATAATTACTACAACGATTCCGTCATGCCCACCATAATGGGAATTTCAATTTCGTCGTTGGGCCAGCGAGGCTGGTAAAGGAGTGATATGGGCTTGCCGCCCACATTATTCCAATTGATTCGGGTGAGTTTGTAAAAGTTAGGTGGACCGAAGTCGAATGAACGGCCAAAGAGCAAAATGGCGTGGCGCGCTTCATCTACTTTCCATACGCCACCACCATAAGGGCAACTCTCTCCAGGTTGTAGTAAGTCGCGATGCAGATATACGTGGCCAAAGCGTAATTCGCCATCTTGAGTGATAATGAACTTTTGATACATGAGGGAGAATATGTTAATGTGCTAATATGTTAATGTGCTAATATGCTAATATGCTAATGTGCTAATGTGCTAATATGTTGATGTATAAAATAGAGGAGAGCAAGATTCTTTTGTGCAAAAGAGCTATTTACGTAACACGTGCTTTCTATCGCGCGATAAAATGTAGTATCATTCTATCGCGTGTTAGAAAGCACGTGCTACGTATACAACTTTACAAAGGGGTGTTCTAAAAACAGAATTTTTAGAACACCCCTAAAATCAGTCCCTGCTTAACAGCTACTTGTCCTTCTTACCAAACACAGAGAAGTGAACGTAGCGTTTGGGGTGTGATTTGAGGTCAATCATGAGCGAGTCTGCATTGCGCAGTGTGCTATTGAGATTATCGTATACCCCACGGTCGTTTAAGAAGAGTCCCAACGTATTGTCAGTGCTCTTCAATTTCGTGTCGAGTGTAACCGACATATCGCCTAATTGATTGGCCAAGTTGTGAGCGCTCGCCAACGTGGCGTTGACGCTATTCAACGTAGATTGAACGTCTAATTTAGCTAAGTTACCAGTAAGCTTTTCAGCATTAATGCTAGTTTGCTTTAAGTGCGCAACCATTTGAGGCACGTCATTTTGCATCATAGCGTTTAAGCCCTCAGACGTTTGTTTCAGATTTTCGGTTATAGCTTGTGCGTTGTGTAGCGTAGCCGTTAAGGCAGGGTCACCCGTCAGCCGATTAAGGTTAGCCATGATAGAGTCAAGTTTGGGTAGCATCTTCTCAATTTGTGGCACCATTTCAGCTACACGATCCATTGCACCAACGTGCATGGAACCTTGAATGGTATCCCCCTTCTCAAGGTTGCGTGTAGGGTTAGGGCCTAATTGCAGAAGCATTTTTACGCCTCCCATTAATTCCGTTACGAGCTCGGCACGCGTTTGTTGGGGAACGCGCATTTCTTTGTCCAACTCAATACCAACAATAACGTTTTCACCGCGTTCGTAGTCATAGTCGATGGTGCGTACAATGCCCACGGGGTAGCCATTTGCATAAACGGCATTTGATACGGCCAGTCCAGCTACGTCTTTAAACTTAACGTAATAGGTGTTGGTTGACTTAAATACATTGATGCCCTTTAGGAAATTGAGCCCAATGAATAGCAACACTAAGGCTACTACTGCTGTTAGGGCAATTTTCATTTCTTTCTTCATTATTCAGATTGTTGTGAGGTGAGTCACTTCTTTTCTTGTTCTTTGGCGCGTGCCTCGGCTACGGATACGGATTTACCATTAACAGTTGCTACCACGTAGGCACTGCTCAACTTTGCCTTTACGGTGCGCAATGCTTTTTGGGCATCAGCGTAGCTAGTGTAGCTACCATAGTAGTATTTGTAAAGTGTTCCTTCTTTAACGCGGCTAATGCTCAAACCTTTAAACTGTGCGTCAGTGGTGGAAATTTCGGTTTTGCCAGCTCCCACTTGTATGCGATAGTTTATCTTTTGTTTGGCAGAGGTCTTAGACGCCGTTTTCGTTTCGTTTGTATTCTTGTTCGTTTTTTGTTGTGTTTTACCTCCTTTAGCAAGGGTCGTTTCTTCCTTCTGAGATGCTTTACTGAGGCTTGTCTTCGAGTTATTGTCAGTCTTATTTTTAGACTTGTCAGTTGTCGTGTTCTTTGACTTTATCTCCTTCGGTGCGTCTTTCGATTTGCTATTAGGAGTGGACTCTTTGCTGGTAGACTTCGAGCTGTTTGCCAGTTCTTTTTTTGAATTGTTGGTTCCCTTTGTCCTGGTTGTGTTGCCTTGAGCCTTTGAAGTAGTGGTAACATCTTTGGGCTTAGGTGTTTCTTTGCTCTTTGTCAAAGTGTTCTTAGATAGTGCGGCCTCTTTTGTTTTCGTCGTATTTTTTTGTGGCTTAGATTTTTCTTTAGCCTGAATAGCGGGGGCTTTCGCCTTAGCTTCAACTTCTCGCTTCGGCTCAGCTTTCGGAGTCGGTTGCTTCGCAGTCGAATGCTTCGCGTTGCTACTTCGACGTGAAATGAGAGCAACGTCATTGTCGTTAGGCTCTTCGACGATGCGTGCAGTTGGTACAGTGGCAACAGGTACGACTGCAGCTTCACTGTTATAAAAGTTTGATGGCTCGGCTAAGGGCTCGCTCACTTTGGGTTCAGGAAGGTCGGCCGTTATGCGAGTGGGAAGATTCTCAGGAATGTCGTGTACGCCCTTTTCGTGCATGCGCAAGTAGGCTAAAAATCCATTATAAATGCTGCGGCTGAGTTCCATCACGCCTTGTTGTGAGTTGAGGTAAGTCTCTTCAGCGGGAGTGGTGATAAAACCTAACTCCGTGAGTACGGAAGGCATAGAAGTGTTGCGTAGCACCAAGAAGCCCGCTTGGTGCACCCCTTTGTTAGGACGCCCTGCTGAGACGTATTGCTTTTGAATGCAACTTGCCAGGTCAACACTTTGTTTCATGTATTTATCTTGCATAAACTCAAAGATGACGTAGCTTTCAGCCTTATTGGGGTCGAAGCCTTGATAAGTCGTCTTATAGTCGTTCTCAAGTGTAATTACAGCGTTCTCGCGTTTGGCAACGGCCAGGTTGGCACTGGCGCGAGCCATACCTAAAGAGTAGGTTTCTGATCCATAGGCTAATCGGCCAGCAGGCAATGCGTTTGTATGAACAGAAATGAAGAGGTCGGCCTTGTTGTTATTGGCAATGTCGGCACGTCGTTGTAGAGGAATGAATACGTCGGTTTTGCGCGTATAGACCACCTTTACATCGTGGCAGTTCTCTTCCACCAATTTGCCAAAGGCCAATGCTACGCGTAGGTTGATGTCTTTCTCTTTGGAGTAAGCACCCACTGCACCAGCATCGTGTCCACCATGTCCGGCGTCAATAACGAGTGTAAAGTTACGCTTTTCTGCATTGCCCCATGCCACAATGGGTAAAAATGCGACAAATAGAACAATATATAGGAGTTTAGATAAATACTTTTTCATGTTAATAGTGTGTATATCACTCAAAACGCCCTGCTTAAGTGCATCGTTTCTTCTGCCTACAAAGGTAGTGTAAATTTAGAAAATGTGCGATAACTATACGCACCTTTCAATAATAATAAGAGTCATAAAACCCAGGAGTAGGGCATAGGTGGCTTGCTTTTGATAACCATGTGCATGCGTTTCGGGAATCATCTCGTCGCTTGTCACGTAGAGCATGGCACCGCCAGCGAAGCCTAACATGATGGGTAATAATAAGGTAGATGCTTGTCCCATGCCAAAACCGATGACAACACCTACGACTTCCAATAGTCCTATCACAATGGAGATGCAGAAAGTGCGCAGAGGCTTTACGCCAGCCATTAATAGGGGAGCAATAATAACCATTCCTTCTGGTACATTTTGTAGCGCAATGCCCAAACTTACCGTCCAATTATTGTCCGTCGCAGTATCGCTAATGCTCACGCCAGCAGCCATGCCTTCGGGTAGCTTGTGTAAGGCGATGGCGAGGACAAATAATAGGATACGATTGAGCGAAGCATTGTTGTGATGTTCCGCCTCATTAAGTCCTGTAATGTGGTGAAGGTGGGGCGTAATGAGGTCGAGCACGTTGAGAAACAACGCTCCAACCATTACGCCAGCGACCGCCCACCACCATTGCGAGGCTTGCTCAAAGGCAGGTACGATGAGTCCCAGTGTAGAAGCTGCTAACATAAGGCCTGCGCAATAGCCGAGTAACGTATCATTCCATTTATGAGACAGTTCTTTGATAAAGAATCCAAGTGCGCTACCAATGATAGAGGCTCCGCAGAGTCCGGCAGCACTTATCCATACCTGCGTCATAACGCTTCACTTGTGATGGTACGATAAAGTTCTTGACACGCGTCCTCTAATAAGGTGATGACTAGTTCAAAGTCAGTAGCGTCACCATAATAAGGGTCGGGCACTGTCGTATACGCTCGATGAGAGGTTAAGAAATCTGCCATGCGCACGACTTTGGCTTTGTCGTCTTGTGTATGTGCCATAGCAGTGATAGCACGATAATTATCGTTGTCCATCACCACAATGTGGTCGAAGCGTTGGAAGTCAGTTGGGGTGAATTGTCGGGCATGGCTATTAAAGTTATAGCCGTGCTTACGTCCACACTCTCGCATACGGCTATCGGGCAATTGTCCGACGTGCCAATTGCCAATGCCTGCAGAGTCTATTTCGAAGTCTGCTTCAGCTCCATTGTGCTTTACAATTGATTTCATAATGCCTTCAGCAGCGGGCGAACGGCAAATATTGCCCAAACAGATAAATAAAATGGTATGTTTCCCTTTTTTCATGTTTTTGTTTGTCTTTTTGTTGAAGTTGCAAAGGAAATTATATTTTGTGGCCCGTGCAAGAGAAGTGTGTCACAAAGTGTGGTGATTTACTCAAGCTAGGGATTAGATGAACTGCAATTTGATGCGGCCTCTCCCCCTACCCCCCTCCCCCACAGGGGAGGGGGAATAAGTAACCTTTACTTGCTGCGTTTCTAGTTGAGAGTCAACAGAAAACTCAAGAAGTAAGAGTGACTTATTCCCCC
>JBNMKQ010000053.1:0-14504 GCA_050874425.1 Alloprevotella sp. | reverse complement strand
GCGCTGAAGCGCGAACTCACGCGGGCTACAAGCCCGCGCCCCGAACTGCTGCGCTTGCAACATTTTGCTAGCGCGTGCTGGAAAGCACGCGTTACGTAGGACGGCCGTAGCGCGCAACTGTTTGACAAATTGCAGTTTACCTACACGATTCGTTATAAACCCCAAAAATGAAACATAGAACTGAACACCCTAGCAAATAATCGCTTGCCGTCGGCTGCATGCAATTTCAAATCGTGACAATTTGTCACGGTTTTATCTAATGATTAAGAACGTTATCAGCTCGAAGTCATCAAGTCCTTTTATCTCACCTCGCAGAGCGGTGGTCTCGCCTACTGAAAAAAGACTATCGATGTCGCTCTCTTCCTTCACGCTCACAATACTGTCGATGGCATCGTGCAACAAGTCGCTGTATTTGCGCATGTCGCGTCCGTCCTTCGTCTCTTTGTTGAGGGCAGCGCAGAGGGTGCGGTCGTACTCCAGTTTGCCTTTACAAACATGACGCATCACGTCAAGCAGTTGTTTGGGATGCAGATGGTCACAAACTACTTCACCATCATCGCTAACATATACCATATAGAACGGATGAAGTAAGTTTTTCTTGTCTATGTTGACTGCATTGTTGCGGTTGCGCAGGATGTACATCACTCCCGGTTTGGCCATACCATCACTCTCCACTACGGCACTCATACCGAACGGTGCGTGCTCGATGTCGGGATGATTCTTTATGTATGCCAAGAGGTCAAGGCGAAACTCGTTCAGGCCTAAGTCCATGATATTGATGCCGGTGTCCATATCTTCGATGTCCACCACTTCCTCCTGAAGGCGCTTCAACTGGTTGCGGCGATATTCCAAATCGCCTTTCTCGTTGTCGGAAAGCAGATTGTCGTCGCCAGTAGACGTAAGCACAGTTGCTTTCATTCTGCTCTCTACACGTCCTTTGAGCTTTATATAATCGTCAAGCTCCATATCGGGCCAATAGTTCACAAGCTGTATCACCTTATTTCGCGAGCCAATACGGTCTACTCGCCCAAAACGCTGTATGATGCGAACTGGATTCCAGTGGATATCATAGTTGATAAGATAGTCGCAGTCCTGCAGGTTCTGTCCCTCACTGATACAATCGGTGGCAATAAGCACATCTATATCTTCCTTCGCATTGGGGTATATGGATACTCGGTCTTTGGAAATGGGAGAGAAGTAGGTAAGCACATTGTTGAAGCTCAACGGGAATTTCTTGATGGTGCACCGTCCATCTGTGGTTCCAGTAATAAGGGCGGTGTTGAGTCCGCAATCTTCCCTTATTCTTTCAGCCAACTCCGTGTACAGATAGTTGGCTGTATCAGCAAAGGCTGTGAAGATAAGCACTTTTTTGTTGCCAGGATTTATCGGGTTTTCAAACTTGTGTTTCAAGTCGTTGATAAGCATCTGGAGCTTACTATCATGTTCTGGCGTAATGTCAGAGAGCATGATAAGGAGTAAATCAAGTTTCTCCAAATCCGACGCGAGGTCACGGCGCCAGCTGGTGGTGTCCATATCGGCAAGGCATATCTTCGATTTTTTGGTGGCAAACGGATCGGTATCGCCTTCGCTGCTATCCATATCATCTGAAAACTCACTTACGTCGATGCTCGCACTACCACGTCGCTCATCATAATCATCTATTAGCTTTATCGTTTCCGTAATGTATTCCTGAATACGCTGCAATGTCAGACGGAAGGAGTTCACCGAACTTTCAAGGCGCTTCAAAAGGTTCGTTGCCATGAGCTTGCGAAGTCCTTTCTCTCGTCCGTCGATGGACAAGCCTTCACCGTCGAAATCAATAGCATAGTCGTTCCTCACGCTGTCGAACAGATAGAGCGACGGTGTATAGATGGCAAGACAAAGGGTGTCGAGGGTGTTGGCAATATCTCGAAAATTGATGGCACTATCGAGGTCGGTCAGCTTAGGACGACGTGAGATGGGTGCCAGGCGTTTTGGAAACTCACCTATATCTTTGGTGTCGTAATACTTTGTAATGTGGCTTCTGCTACGTGCGATGGTTACTGCATCGAGCAACTGGAAGAAGTCAAAACTTAAATCATTAAGCAAACGCTCTGTAGTACGTTCCTCTGATGGGAGTTTTGCCCACTTATTATATACAGTTTGGGCATTGCGGAATACATCGTCTATACTCTTGTCTAATTCAAGGGCTTCATTGATATAGTCTGCCTTGCCTTCATAAGCGAGCTGCAACTGATTTTTCAAATCATTGAAGCGGTTGTTTACCGGGGTTGCACTAAGCATCAGCACTTTCGTCTTCACGCCGGAGCGGATGACACGATTCATCAAGCGCTGATAGCGGTTCTCCTTGCGTGGCTCATCATCGTCTTCAAGTTCCTCCTCATCAACATTGCCTCCATTACGGAAGTTATGGCTCTCGTCAATTACAATAAGGTCGTAATTGCCCCAGTTGATGTGCTCCAAATCAAGACCATTGCTGATTCCACGGTCGCGCGATAGGTCGGAATGAAACAATATGTCGTAGCGCAGACGGTCGCCTGCAATTGGGTTGTTCTTATAATTGGCACGGAATGTTTGCCAGTTGTCATTCAGCTTCTTAGGGCAAAGAACGAGTACGCTCTTATTTCGGTTCTCGTAATACTTTATCACCGCAAGGGCAGTGAATGTCTTACCAAGACCGACACTGTCGGCAAGAATGCAGCCGTTATACTTCTCCAACTTGTTGATAATGGCAAGGACTGCATCTTTCTGGAAGTTATAGAGTTTGTTCCATACTATACTTGACTTGAATCCGGTGCGCTCGTTGGGCAAAACATCTTCTGATATGTCGTCCAGAAACTCATGGAAAATATTGTATAGGGCTATAAAGTAGATGTATTCAGGAGAGTTTTCCTGATACACCGTCTCGATATATTCCAACACGGTATTGGTGACATCAGCAAACTTCTCTTCATTATCCCACTGTTCGTTGAATATCTTCAGATAGGCTTCTGCCGTGGGCGACGGCAATACATTTACCATTTGGTAAACACTATTGCCTCGCTCACAACCAAGTTCGGTTGTGGTAAACTCATTGAATGGGAGATATACGTGTTGGCTCTTGTCTGCTACATGCAGAAAACCGCCCATTATATCACCAGTGGAATTACTCTTGAATCGCACTTTGCGCTTAATCCATTCTGCACACTCTTTTGCAATTGCTTTCTGAGAAAGTTGGTTGCGCAGACGGACTTCAAAATCGGTACCGTAAAGATTACGCTCTCGGTTTAACTTGGGAATAAAAAACTCACGCTTCTCCTTCTTGCCTTTGTCTTTGACAAACGTAGGTGAAGTGAAGATAAAGCGAAGTTCTTCTACACTTTCCAACTCCTTTTTTAACGCCTCGAAAGCATATATAGAAAACGAAGCTGCAGCCACGCAAATACGACAATTTGCAGACAATCTGGTCTTCAGATCGTCAACTACTCGCTCATTTATATTGTTTATTTGTTTAGGAAGCTCCATTTTCATAATTTTATTGCGTATTTTGTCGTAAAATTCACTTTTAGACAGAATAGATTACTTTGCAAAGATACTATCTTAACGCTGTATTAAATAAAAATTAACACCAAAATATCTCTAAAACAGTCATTTGCGCTTGATAGTTGACTCTTTAGGGCGACGCGTCGCCCCCCAATTTATCACATTGTTAACTAATAATTAGGGTGTTCAGTTTGATGTTCCGATTTTTACACATATAAGTGTTTCAAGTTTAGGATTATAAACTGCAATTTGTCGAACAGACAAAGATTAATGAAAAGATTAACGAAAAAGATTAATGAGACGATTAATGGATTAATGGAAAAGATTAACGAAAAAGATTAATGGAAAGATTAATGGAAAGATTAATGGAAAGATTAATGGAAAGATTAATGATAGATTAATGAAACATTAATGTTTAAAACTAAGCGCGAAGCGCGTAACGTAAAGTTTTTTGCGCTACGCGCTTTTGTTAACATTAATGTTTCATTAATCTATCATTAATCTTTCCATTAATCTTTTTCATTAATCTTTCCATTAATCTTTTTCGTCCTGTTCGACAAATTGCAGTTTACCCACACGATTCGTTATAGACCCCTATTTTCTGATTAAGAAGAGAGTTTCTTCTGATGACTATTCACCTTTCTTCTAATGCCTAATTGGCATAAAAAATTGCCTTCTTCAGCCTGTTTTTCGCAAACTATGCCTTGCAAAACTACACTTTATTGCTTAATTTTTTTGTTATTACGTTTATATTTTTTTGTTATAAGCAAAACAAGAAAGTATTGATAATCAACGATTTAGCTTTTTGAAATTTACAAAACCATTTACATTTTGCTTATATGCTCTACTTCTTAATCATTCTATGTTGTACTTTTGCCACGTCGAAAGCGCAAAAACGCACAATATATTTTAATGAACATTAAACGCTTCAAGACCAACACGAAATAACAACATACGAATATGAATATGAAGAATTTGCTTTTCACCCTCTCGCTCTCTTGCCTTTCACTCACGGCAATGGCGCAAGACTTGCAATCGCCCAACGGAAACTTCAAGATGAACTTTTCGCTCGACGCGCAAGGTCGTCCTACTTACTACTTAAAGTATAAAGGTCGCGACATTATCCGTCCGTCTCACCTCGGACTGGAGCTAAAGCAAGAAGACCCCAACAAGGCGCAAGACTTTGAATTTAAGACACGTGCCGATGCTTCTAAATTGGCACAGAAGGCTGACCTCATGACGGGCTTCGTGGAGACCGACCACACGACCACAACCTTCGACGAAACTTGGCAACCCGTTTGGGGCGAAGAAAGCAACATTCGCAATCATTATAACGAACTCTGCGTAACGCTCTCACAACCTAAAAACGAACGCGAGATTAAGATACGCTTCCGCATGTTTGACGACGGTCTCGGTTTTCGCTACGAGTTTCCCGCTCAGAAGAACTTGACCTACTTCACCATTAAGGAAGAACACACACAGTTTGCTATGGCAGGCGATCACACCGCTTGGTGGATACCGGGCGACTACGACACGCAAGAGTACGAGACCGTCACGAGCAAACTCAGCGAGATACGCGGACTGATGAAGAGCGCTGTAACGCAAAATTCCTCACAAACGCCCATTTGGCAAGCTGGTGTACAGACGGCCTTGATGATGAAGTCAGCCGACGGCCTTTACATCAACCTACACGAGGCAGCTTGCATCGACTACTCTACAATGCACCTCAACTATGATGAAAAGACGATGACCTTTGAGAGTTGGCTCACCCCCGACGCACGCGGCGACAAGGGCTACTTACAAGCTCCTTGCACTTCGCCTTGGCGCACGATTATTGCAGGCGAACATGGTGCCGACATCTTGGCATCTCGCATGACGCTCAACCTCAACGAACCTTGTAAGATTAAAGATACTTCATGGATTAAGCCTACTAAGTACATCGGTATTTGGTGGGACATGATTACCAATAAGGGCACTTGGGCCTACACCAACGACTTCTCGACCGTTAAGTTGGGCGAAACGGACTATGCACACGCCAAACCCAACGGCACACACTCGGCTAACACGGAGAACGTGAAGCGCTACATCGACTTTGCGGCTGAAAATGGTTTTGATGCCGTATTGGTTGAAGGTTGGAACATTGGTTGGGAAGATTGGTTTGGTCACGAAAAGGACTACGTGTTCGACTTCACTACCCCTTATCCCGACTTTGACGTAAAGGCCATTCACGCTTACGCAGCCTCAAAGGGCGTTAAGATGATTATGCACCACGAAACGTCGGGTTCAGCTCGCAACTATGAGCGTCACCTCGACAAGGCTTACCAATTTATGGTCGACAATGGTTATCCTGCCGTAAAGAGTGGTTACGTAGGCAACATCGTACCACGTGGCGAACACCACTACGGTCAGTGGATGAACAACCACTACCTCTACTGCGTGACCAAGGCGGCCGACTATCACATCATGGTCAATGCCCACGAAGCTACCCGCCCCACAGGTATCTGCCGCACTTACCCCAACTTGATTGGCAACGAGAGTGCACGTGGCACGGAGTACGAATCATTTGGTGGCAACTCGGTTGACCACACGACAATTCTTCCTTTTACGCGTTTGATTGGTGGTCCGATGGACTACACACCGGGCATTTTTGAAACGGATTGCTCAAAGATGAATCCTTCTAACACCAGCCGCGTTCGTACTACAATCGCTCGCCAATTGGCACTCTACGTGACTATGTACAGTCCCTTGCAAATGGCGGCCGACGTGCCCGAACATTATAAGGAACACATGGATGCCTTCCAGTTTATAAAGGACGTGCCCGTCGATTGGCAAAAGTCTGTTTATCTCGAAGCTGAACCAGGCGACTACGTAACGATAGCTCGTAAGGACAAGCATTCTGAAAATTGGTTTGTAGGTTGCTCAGCCGATGAGAATGGCCACACGGCCAACCTCAAGTTCGACTTCCTCACTCCGGGCAAGAAGTATGAAGCTACTATCTACGCTGATGCCAAGGACGCTTCATGGGACAAGAACCCGAAGGCTTACACCATTACAAAGAAGACAATCACGAGCAAATCAACGCTCAAGCTCCACGCTGCCAGCGGCGGTGGCTTTGCTATTAGTTTGAAGGCGCTCTAAGTTATCGAGTTCTTTTGTTAACGAGTTCTTTTGTTAACGAGTTCTTTTGTTAACGAGTTAACAAGTTGACAAGTTAACGAGTAAGTTACCTTAAAAGGACTAACTTTCTTGTTAACCTGTCAACTAAAAACTAAAAAAACAAACTTACTCGTCAACCCGTTAACTCGTTAACTTGTTAACAAGTTGACAAGCTGACAAGTTAACGAGTAAGTTACCTTAAAAGGACTAACTTTCTTGTTAACTTGTCAACTAAAAACTAAAAAAACAAACTTACTCGTCAACCCGTTAACTCGTTAACTTGTTAACAAGTTGACAAGCTGACAAGTTAACGGGTAAGTTACCTTAAAAGGAGTAACTTTCTTGTTAACTTGTCAACTAAAAACTAAAAAAACAAACTTACTCGTCAACCCGTTAACTCGTTAACTTGTTAACTGAAAAAAGACGATTCTCAAAGAAAAAATATCATGAAAAAGAAGTCACTCAACTCACGCCTCTTGTCGCTATTGCTGGCAGGAGCAAGCCTACCAATGGGCGCACTGGCCCAGGGGCTAACGGTTAGTGGACATGTGCAAGACACTACGGGCGAGGCTGTGCCCTTTGCCACGGTTACTGTGCCGGGTACGAAAGCCATGACCCAAACAGATGCTAACGGTAACTTTAAGATTAACGTAAAGCCCGGAGCAAGTCTCCATGTGGCTTATATTGGTTATAAACCGGCTACTATCAAGGCCGACGGCACGGTGGTTATTACGTTGGAAGATAACTCTACGCTCAACGAGGCCGTTGTCATTGGTTACGGTGTAGCCAAGAAGAATGACCTTACAGGTTCGGTAACGGCTATTAAGCCTGACGACAAGAACCACGGCCTTCAGACCTCGGCTCAAGACATGATTCAGGGTAAGATAGCTGGTGTCAATGTCGTTTCAAACAATGGTGCGCCGGGCACGAGTGCTACGATTCGTATTCGTGGTGGATCTTCATTGAACGCTAAGAACGACCCGCTGATTGTCATCGACGGTTTGGCCATGGACAACGACGGCATTGAGGGTTCACCCAATGCACTTTCACTCGTCAACCCAAACGATATTGAGAGTTTCACCGTATTGAAGGACGCCTCAGCCACGGCCATTTATGGTTCACGTGCCTCAAACGGCGTTATCATCATCACGACGAAGAAGGGTCGTAAGAACACGAAGCCCCGCGTTTCGTACAACGGCAACGTGTCAGTGAGCACGAATACGAAGTACATGGACGTGCTCAACGCACAAGAGCTGATGAACCTCGTTCGCCAACGCACTGGTCTGACCGACGACGCTGCTTGGCTGGCTTCTGATTATTACAACAACTTCGGTTACTTCAACGCTGCGGGCGAACATCGCTTTGCCGACACCGATTGGCAGAAGGAGATCTATCGCACCGCCGTTTCGACCGACCACAATATTACGCTGAGCGGTGGCGTAAAGAATATGCCTTACCGCGTTAGCTTTGGCTACACCGAGCAGAAGGGTACGCTCAAGACGTCAAACTTCAATCGCTATACGGGCAGTTTCAACCTCTCACCGACCTTCTTGCAAGACCACCTCTCGGTCAACTTGAATGGTAAGTTTATGTACTCTCGTGCTTCATACGCCAACACCGACGCCATTGGTCAAGCCATTAGCATGGACCCCACGAAGCCTATCTACGACGACCGCGCCGAGGCAAAAGAGTATGGTGGCTACTGGCAATGGCCTGCTACGGCCGACTTTGGCGATAGCGAGTGGACACACTCTCGCAACTCCTTAGCCGTTGGCAACCCTGTTGCAGCACTTTACAATCAGAGCAACATCGGTAAGAGCCGTTCATTGCAAGGCAACTTGGAGTTGGACTATAAGGTACACGGATTTGAGGACCTCCGCCTCCACGTAAACGGTGGTATGGAAGTGGCTCACGGCCATAGCGACAAGACTTGCTTGCCTACTGACTATGCCAATATGTACTACGGCAGCAAGGGTTGGAACGAGAGCGATAAGTACAATCTCTCACTCAACATGTATGCCCAATATTCTAAGAACTTTACCGAGGCACACCACTTCGATGCCATGGTGGGTTATGAATGGCAACACTTCCACCGCAAGACGGACTTTAGCTACCCCCTTTACTATCCTTCTACTCACTTGACGAAGCCGGGTGAATTGGTTAACCCGAACTACTTTGACGAGAAGAATTCTCTCTTTAAGACGGAATACTACCTCGTTAGCTTCTTTGGCCGCTTCAACTATAGCTTGAAGGATCGCTACTTGCTCACCTTCACCCTCCGCGACGACGGTTCTTCACGTTTTGCTAAGGACCAACGTTGGGGTCTCTTCCCCGCAGCCGCCTTTGCTTGGAAGGTGAAAGAGGAATCATTCTTGAAGAATGTGAAGAGCGTGACCGACTTGAAGCTCCGCTTAGGTTGGGGTATCACGGGTCAGCAGGAGCATGGCTATGGCGACTACGTCTATATGCCTAACTATACGCAGAATACTGCCGGTGCGTTCTATCCCATTGTAGGCGACGGTACGACTTATCGTCCTGAAGCTTATAACAAGGACTTGACTTGGGAAAAGACGACTACCTATAACGTAGGTGTTGACCTCGGATTTTGGAACAACCGCGTAACGGCTAACTTGGACTGGTACTACCGCAAGACGACCGACCTCTTGAACACAGGTTTCGTTGCCGTAGGTTCTAACTTCAGCAGTAGCGTATTGAGCAACATTGGTTCGTTGCACAACACTGGTTTTGAAGCCATGTTGACCGTTCGTCCTATCCAGACAGCCGATTGGGGTTGGGAGATTTCTTACAACTTGGGTTGGAACAAGAACAAGATTGACGAACTCATCGCTTCACAAGGTTCTGACTACTACATTCCGAATGCCTACTGCGCTGGTGGTAAAGCCACGGCCGACAGTATGATTAAGGCATGGAAGAAAGGACAAGCTGTGAGCGCCTTCTACGTATTCCAACAGGTATACGACGAAAAGGGACAACCCATTTATGGCGAGTTCGTTGACCGCAATGCCGACGGCATTATCGACAACCGCGACCGCTACTTCTACAAGAAGTCTGACCCCGACGTAACGATGGGATTGAGCACGAAACTCACTTATAAGCATTGGGACTTAGGCCTTGGCTTCCGCGCAAGCTTGAACAACTACGTTTACAATGCCAACGAGGCAGGTGGCAACATGAACACAGGCCTTACACAAGTTTACTCGGGCAATACGTATCACAACGTCTTGAAGTATGAATTGGCTAAGAATTGGACCGCTACAAGTTCTAACGCTTCTTGCTCTGACTACTTCATTCAGAATGCTTCGTTCTTGAAGTTGGACAACATCACCCTCGGTTACTCATTCGACCGCATCGGCCGTAGCAACATCACGGGTCGTGTTTATGCCACTGCTCAGAACGTATTTACCATTACCAAGTACAAGGGTCTCGACCCCGAGATTGATGGTGGCTACGATGGCAACATCTATCCGCGTCCCTTCACTTGCATCTTGGGTGTAAGCCTTAATTTCTAAAAAAGTGATTGTTGGGAGTTTGAAGGTTATAAGGTTATGGTTACTTTATAACCTCCTAACCTAAAAACTCCAAACCTCAAAACCGCTACTACAATGAAACTCAATATTAAGAAATATGCAGCGCTCATGGCTTGTGCTTGTGGTCTGACCCTGACTTCGTGTGTGGGCGACTTAGACGTTACGCCTATCAACCCGCAGCAAACGCAGGTGGCCAACGATGATGCGCTTTTCAATAAACTTTATGCCACTTTCTGCCTCACTGGTCAGCAGGGCAACGCGGGTAAGCCTGATATCCCGTCAAGCGTAATGAGCGACGAGGGCTTTACGCAGTACTACCGTATGCAATGGTACTTGAACGAGTTCACGAGCGACGAGGCTGCCTGGAACTGGTCAGGTAGCGACGGTGGTGTGCAAGAGCTGATGTATAACAAGTACACGGCCAACAATGCCTTTGCCTTGGGCCTTTACTACCGCCTCTACTTCGACATCACACTTTGCAACTCTTACATCAACGACATTGGCAAAGACAAGCAGCGTTTGGCTGAAGCACGCTTTATTCGTGCTTACAACTACTTCTCTGTGCTCGACATCTTTGGTGCAGGTCCGTTCTGTACGAAGGTTTCGTCTGAGAATGCCGAATATTACAATCGCCAGCAGCTCTTCGACTACGTAGAGTCTGAACTGCTCGACATCGAGAGCAAAATGGCTGAACCGGGTAAGAACACTTACGGCCGTGCCGACAAGGTGGCTGTTTGGCAACTCTTGTCTCGCCTTTATTTGAACGCTGAGGTATACACTGGCAAGGAGCGCTACACCGATGCTATGACGTATGCTGAAAAGGTGATTAACAATGGTTATTACCACTTGATGAAGACGGGTGCTACCAACCCCGTTACAGGCGAGGTATACTCTCCGTATCAGATGCTCTTTTTGGCCGACAACAACACCAATGGTGCGCAATATGAGTCTGTTCTTCCCGTTATTCAAGACGGTATCACTACTAAAACCGATGGTGGCACGCAGTTGCTCATTCAAGGTTGCTATGCCAATAACAATAGCATGAATACGGACGTTCCTTCTGGCACCAACACCAGTTGGGGTAAGTGTATTCAGGTGAAGGGTAAGTTGGTCGACCTCTTCTTCAATGGTGCTACTCCTCCGCAAACGGGCAGCGTGGCTGAGATGACGGGTGCCGCACAAGATGACCGTGCACTCTTCTACTCTAAGGGCTACACGCAGTACCTTACCGAGATTGACAACATGGACCAATGCTTCAACAGTGTTAAGTTCCGCAATGTGCGCTCTGACGGTGCCAGTGCTTCGGCCATTGACTATGTTGACACTGACCTGCCCTTGATGCGTATTGCCGAGGCTTACTTGACATACGCCGAAGCTTCAGTACGTAAGTTTGGCCCGAACTCAAATGCTGACGGTATGATTAACGAGTTGCGCAACCGCGCTCACGCTCCTGAGGTGAGCGGTGCTACGCTCGACGACATCTGTACGGAGTGGGCTCGCGAGTTCTGGTTTGAGGGTCGCCGCCGCACGGACTTGATTCGTTTCAACAAGTTTGCTGGTCAGTCTGACTATAAGTGGGAATTCATGGGTGGTGAACAAGACGGTACTTCGTTCCCATCGTTCCGCAAGGTATTTGCCATTCCTCAAACTGACTTGAGCAATAATCCTAACTTGAAACAAAACGAGGGGTATAATTAAGCCTTAGTTGACGAGTTGTTTTGTTGACGAGCTAACAAGTTAACGAGTTAACAAGTTAACGAGTTAACAAGTTGACGAGTTAACAGGTAAGTTACTTTAAAGGACAGTAGTTTACTCGTTAACTTGTCAACTAAAAGAACAAACTTACTCGTTAACTCGTCAACTCGTTAACTTGTCAACTTCCTCATAATTAAAAACGAAAGCCATGAAACTATATCATATATTACCAACCGTAGCATTGGGCTTAGGCGTTGCACTGGGGTTCACCTCGTGTGCTGACGACAATGACTCTAACCCTGTGTTGCACATGCCCGACACTTTTACGCTGAACACACCAGCCCTTGCGGGCAACACGTATGATCTGAAGAATACAACTGACTCTATCGCCTTCACGTGGAGTCAACCCAACTATGGTGGCATGCCACTCGCTACCACCTATAAGTTGCAATACGTCGTAGCAAAGACGGGCAATGAAGTAGTGACCGATGCTGACGGCAAACTGCAATTTGCTGAAGGCACGGAGGTAAAGGAATACGACGAGAGCAAAACAAAGTGTGAGTACAAACTCGCACCTGCCGACGTTGACCTCATCCTCTTACGCGAAACGGGCGCAACGGCCGACAACATGCCTGCCTCAACCGACGTTTACTATCGCGTGAGCGCACAGACCACTTCTACCCAACCCGTTTACTCTAACATCATCAAGATAACCTATGCGCCTTACTACCAGCGCACCGAAGTGGCTGAACCTGTCACTTGGTACTTAATCGGTGGTTGCTTCGGCGAAGGCGGTTGGGGTGGCGACCTCATGACGGGTATGTTACCTCTCTACCTCACTGGCGATAGTTATAACGAAGATACGGGTTACGGCACTGTTTCGTGGACAGGTTACTTACCTGCCGATGCCAACTTTAAGATGCGTGGCTCACTCACCGACAATTGGCTCACTCAAATTGGTCAAGGCGCTGAGTTTGGTCAGTTCTCTATCAACGATGGCGGTAGCGGTAATATTGCTCCGGGTGCTGCAGGTGTTTACACCATTACGCTCGACACAAAGGCTGTTGCTATGGGCGATGCCACTGGCATTAGCATTACCAAGACGGACGATGCCACCACTTATAGCCAAGTTTACCTCAATGGTTCGTTCAATGGTTGGGGCGAAGGTATTGCCATGAGCCCAGTTAACACGACATTGGGCGAGAACAACCACGACTGGTACACGCACGTTCACCTGCCCGCTGCTACTGAGTTGAAGTTCCAAGCCAACAATTGGGGCATGGAGATCGGTAGTAAGTACAACGAAACACCGAGCTGCCAATCTGGCTACTATGGCGTAGGCGCTAAGAGCGGTGGTTGGAACATCTACATTACCAACGAAGCTGACTACCTCGTTATCGTTAACGACATCACAGGTGCTTTCCGCTTTATTAAAGAGTAGTTTTCTTTTTAGTTAACGAGTTAACGAGTTGACAAGTTAACGGGTAAGTTACTTTAAAAGGAAGTAGTTACCAAGTTAACTTGTCAACTAAAAAGACTAACTTACCCGTTAACTCGTCAACTTGTTAACTCGTTAACCCCAAAATAAAAAAACAATGAAAAAGATATTATTCACATTAATGGCCGCTGCCCTCTGCTTGACGGCTTGCGATGAAGACTATACCGACTGGAAGGCTCCTCAGAGCCATCCACAAGAAGACGCACAAAACGTAGTAGTAAACGTTACACCTGCTGCCGACATCGATTTGGCCACAGTTACGGCTCAAAGCATTGAGTTGGGTCAGGTGGCAACAGAATTGCCCGAAGGTTACGTTACGGACTCTACCGCATTGGACGTGGTCAATGCCGACGGCACGACTACTCCACTCTCACTTACCGACAATGCCGTACAGGTAAGCGACTTAGCCAATATCATTACCAACGCGTTTGGCCGCCGTCCAGAGTTCCGCACCTTGCAAGTAAAGGCCAGCGTTTATGCTTGGACCAATGCTGAAAAGGTGGACCGCGTTTGCGCTACCAAGACATTTGAGGTAAAGGTTAAGCCCGTTGCCCCCGTGTTTGAATCAGCTTATTACTACATTGGTGCCTTAGGTCAAGACAAGAGTCACCCGATGACGAAGGAGTCTGACGGTGTGTTTACCATTACCGTTCCTGCTGTAGGTGGCGGTGGTTGGCACTGGTTTAAGATTGCTCCTGAGTCAGGCTTTGGTGCTGACGGCAACTTTGATTGGGCCAACGAGGGCAACTGCCTCTGCGCTACTGCTAAGGACGATGAAGGCACAGAAGGTAAGTTCGTCATCGGTGGTGACAAAAATTCATGGCACTTGATCGAACCTGATGGGGCAACATCGTTTACCATTACGGTCGACCTTTATGACATGAATTATAGCATCACGGCTAATTACGAAAATTAAAAACATGAAACGTGTTAAGGACAACTACTAGTTATATTGCAAGAAACGCAAGGGCGTAGCCTGTTTGTATATGCCTTGTGCGTAAGCACAAGGCATAGTATTTATAAATGGTATGTCGAAGTATGTAAAAAGTATGTTATGTTTGTTCTCGCGCTAAGCGACTTTTCTT
>JBNMKQ010000052.1:0-14556 GCA_050874425.1 Alloprevotella sp. | reverse complement strand
CCCCTACCCCCCTCTCCTTGTGGAGAGGGGGAACAAGTCACCTTTTCTTGCTCATTTTCAGGAAATATCCAAAGCAAGAAACTGGGGAGAAAAAGGTAACTTCATTCCCCCTCTCCTCAAGGAGAGGGGGGTAGGGGGTGAGGCCCAATTGCCTTATTTGGAATAGATTAGAGCGTTACGCCCACGGTGAGCATCTTGTAGTTGAGCGGAGAGGCATCTCCCCATGTGTTCATCGGAGTGTACTTGAGATAGACTCCGAAAGATTTGGTTGAACGAAGTCCAACGCTTATGCCCACATTGAAACGTTGTCCACCGACCCCATGCTCCTTGTCCTTCACTTTGTGTGAATCAAGTTTGTACTTTGTGTGGATACGGTTGCCTACAGCTACTTGGGGCTCAACGGCCAGGTCTAAGCAGAGTTTCTTCGTGAAAGCGTGTGAATAACGGATTGGCAGAGTAAGGTTGGTGGTAGTGAGTCGTGAACGTGTATTCCTTGTTCCATCTATCGGATTTGCCACACCTACACCATCCGTGGCCTTGATCCAACGCAAATGGTCGGAGGCACGGAGAAAATTCCAGTCAATGCCCAAACCAATGTACAAGGCATCGTTTCCGCTGGGCAGACAGTATTGGATATTCAAGAGGTCTGTTCCCAAGTTCCAACCTGCATTGACTGGCACATCCCCCTTGGCATTTACAGGAACTGCTGCACCGACATGGATAAAGTCAATCAAGTTAAGATTCACGCTGGAGGGTTTGAATGCAGTATTGCTCTGCTGTTTGGATGGCTTGGAGAATGGAAGGTTGAAATCCCAACCACTAGAATGCTCGTTGACAGAAGCAACAGTCGCAAGATTGTCGGCCATGGTGTAAGTAAAACGATAATCATGGTCGCCTTCACGACCATAAATCTGTACGGATGTCTGTCCGTTGTCGCTGCATACCACAACACTATCAGGACGGGTGGCATTGACAATCGTGTCGTTAGAACAAAACGGAGCAACGAGCATGCTGAGAAGAAGAAGTGTATTCATGATTTTTTGTATTTTTATGATTTACGATTGATAAGATGACGAATGAACTGACGGAGATTCACCACCGTCCTTACTTTTTGAACGTACGCTTGAGTTCGGACAACGTGGCCGTACCTTCCATATAGATAAGGGTAATCTTCGAAGCCGCAGTTCCACGCCCAACTCCACTGTTGGAATAGAAGATATAGCGGTGGGTCTTGCCAATAGAAGGTAGTTGGTAGAAGGCCATAGCCAACCGACCTCCTTGTATACTCATTTCCTTGTCGATGGCATTGCGTCCATCAGCCTTCACCAAGGGTTCGATGGTAGCAGCATTGCCGCTTTGCGGCCCTAGAGTAAGGCTACGGAAGAGACTGAGTTTATAGGCATTCAGTTGACGTCCTTTCATGAGCACTTCTGTAGCATCTTTGCTTTTATGGTATCGGCCGTCGAAGAGTCGTGCCACGTTCAGCCCGCTCTGTGCCGATACATTTAGGCTCATGATCAAGCCAATTATGAGAATAAGAGTTTTTTTTGGCATAGTTGATTTATTTTACTTGCTCGGGGGCGAGCTGCTGAAACATATCGTTGAGTTGGTTCTCTACGGAAGGAGCTTCATCCGCTTGCTCCATCTGGTCAATACTTTGCTGCATGGCTTGCAACACTTGCTGCGGGTCTGTCGTTCGATTTCCGCTGATGTAAGCCACACATTCCTGCTCAGACGGACGTAGCAACATCGTCCCTATCAATGCCACTAGCACACAAGCTGCTGCTGTAGATATCAAACGTACGAGTTTCGGTCGAATTATCCGCATTCGTTGTCCTTGTCGAGATAGGGTAACTGCCTTGTTATCAGGTTGGGCAGAATCATTGGTTGATTCCTTATTGGCCAACCGCCTTCCCATAGCAGCCAATCCCATCACGGCCCGCAGTTCATCGAAACGAGCATCTGCAGCAGCTTCATCTGAGGCAGCATAGCATTTCAAAGCCAATTCTTCCTCCTCCGAAGTTAACGCTTCAAAGTAGCGTTCAGCACAGGCCAACGCCTCCTCAGCCGAAGCAAAGTAATGATGTGCTACTGATGTATTGCGTATAGGTATGGATCGACTCATGATTCGAAATAGTTTTGAGGGTGAAATGAATGTTGCTGGTGGTATGCCTCACGCACGGCCTTGCGAGCTCGGGAGAGTTGCATGCGGACTGCAGTTTCCGATAGTTGGAGTAAGCAAGCTATTTCCTCATAGCTTCGGTCCTCATAGTCGCGCATTCGCATTACTTGCATTTGTGACGGAGTCAGTACCTTGTTCATTAAGGCTTGCACTTCAAGGAAACGTTCATCAATGGTAGCTTGCCGTTCGGCTTCGCTATCATGAAAATCTTTGCATTCTGCATCGATTTCCACTTCCGCGTGGGTCGTTTGTCTGCGATAGGCATCCACACTTAAGTTTCTGACAGTAGTCGTCATGAGCGCGGAGGCCTCGTCTTCCGATAAAATTGACTTCCGCCTTTCCCACAGACGGGCGAAAGCCTCCTGAAGAGCATCGTCGGCATCATCGCTGTTGCCTGATATATTGCGGGCCATACCGCGCAGCCGCCTCTTCAATTTATTGAAGGCCGATAGAAGGAAACCACTTGAAGCAGATGTTTCTTCTAGTTCTTGGGGCGGGTGGTGTATTTCTGCCATGTGAAATGTGAGTATTTTTGTTTCGTTGCTATAAAGGTAACGAGGAATGTGAGAATTTGTAACACAGAAGGAACATTTTTTTCTTGTTATTTTATAATGTAATAGAGAAATACCCGTAAACTGCAATTGGGCCTCACCCCCTAACCCCCTCCCCCACAGGGGAGGGGGAATAAGTTACTCTTGCTTCTTGAGTTTCCTCATGGTTCTCAACTAGAAACGCAGCGAGTAAAGGTTACTCATTCCCCCTCCCCGGTCGGGGAGGGGGTTAGGGGGAGAGGCCCCAGCTTATTTGAATCAAGAATTTGAGTATAATTATGTAAAGGGCGCTTAGTAGTGCAACAAGTGGGGGCAGACCTATATTATTAGGTCTGCCCCCACTTGTTGTGCTACTAAAAAAAATACGATATCTTTATTGGTCATCATTCTTGACGTAACCTTGATACTTCTCAGGTAGGGCGGCCATGATGACTTGGTAAGACTCATTCATGGTCTGCTTAATGTCATCTGCACTGTGTGAAGTAGGGTAGATGGGTTTGTGAATGATGAGGCGCATGGGATGACGGTGAACAAAGTTGACACCCGCCATGCGTGTAAGTACATCGAACGAACCATCGATTGTAACGGGGACTACAGGTAACTGTAAGTCGTCGGCTAAGAGAAAAGCCCCCTTGCGAAACAACCCCATGTGACCCGTAAACGTGCGCGAACCTTCGGGAAATACGACTAACGATGTGCCGCCTTGCAGTGTGGCGCGTGCGCGGTCAATCGTTTCTTTAATCGCCTTTGGACCAGACTTGTCAACAAAGATGTGGCGAGCGCGCTCGCAAGCATAGCCCACGAGAGGCATCTTGCGCAAGGCCTTCTTCATCATCCACTTAAAGTTGCAACCTAAGTAACCATAAATGAGAAAGATGTCCATAGGGCCTTGGTGGTTGGCCACGAACACGTAGCTCTGTCGGTAGTCAATGTTTTCGCGTCCTTCGACGTGAATGGGGAGCAACAATGCGCGGCAGATGAAGCGCGACCAAATCTTGCCAGGATAGTAGCCAAACACGTGAGCGTTAAACAGTCCACCAATGATAGTGACCAAAGCCGTGATGAGGGTGGCTATTAAGATAAGGGGCAGTGCAATGCAAAGTTGATACACCTTATATATAATAGGTATGTTTTGTGTTGGTTTCATCACAAGAATGCTTTTTTATCGATTGTAACAAACGGCCTGTCCGCGGAACTTCTCGTCAGTTACGTGGCCACGGTTGAAGATTGGGAACCCGTTGCAGAAGGTGCGTTCAACGCGCCAACGGAAAGTGTGGCCTTCAAGCGGACTCCAATTGCATTTGCTCTGAATGCGGTTAGGTGTGAGCGTCCAAGGCACGTTGGGGCGAACCATTACGACATCAGCCTTGTAGCCTTCACGTAGGTAACCACGATTCTCGATTTGCAAGAGTTCGGCAGGGTTGTGACACATGAGTTGCACCAAGCGCTCAATGCTCAGTACACCTTTGTCTACCAGTTCGAGCATCGAGACGAGTGAGAACTGTATAATCGGCATGCCAGAGGCAGCATGAGCGCACGCACCTACCTTTTCGACCAAGCGGTGAGGCGCATGGTCTGTACCAATCGTGCGAATAAGTCCCGTATTGAGCGCCGCACGTAAGGCATCGCGGTCAGCCTCCGTCTTGATAGCGGGGTTCACCTTAATGCGCGAACCGAGTCGAGCATAGTCTTTGTCGCAGAATATGAGGTGTCCCACACAAGCCTCGGCTGTAATGTTGGGGTCGTCGGCCGTGAAGAGTTCCAACTCGCGTGCGGTAGAGATGTGCGCTACGTGTAAGCGAGCACCTGCTTCTTGTGCCAAGCGAATGGCCAAACTCGTTGACTGGTAGCAAGCCTCTTCGCTGCGTATCTCGGGGTGGTGACACACTTCGGGGTCGGCACCATATTGCGCCTGTGCGGCTTTCATATTTTCGTCAATCAGCCTTGAGTCCTCGCAATGCGCCATAATGGGCAACTTCGCATTTTCGAAGATAGCACGCAGGGCGCGTTCGTCGTTGACCAACATATTGCCCGTTGACGAACCCATAAAGAGTTTGATACCCGCTACCTTGCGTGGGTTGAGTTTACTCAGCTCATAAGCATTGCCAGCAGTGGCACCGAAGAAGAAACCATAATTGACGACACTCTTATTAGCAGCAATCCGCCACTTTTCGTCAAAAGCCTCTTTCGTTGTAGTTTGGGGCACACAGTTTGGCATATCGAACACGGTGGTCACACCGCCTGCTGCGGCAGCGCGGCTTTCAGAACAAAAGTCGCCCTTAGCCGTTAGGCCTGGGTCGCGAAAGTGAACGTGGTCGTCAATAACGCCGGGCAAGATGTAGCAGCCCGTGCCGTCAATGGTCTCGTCAACAGGTATAGAGGGCGCAACGTCTACGCCTTCAAGTATCTCTTCTATTCTATCATCGTCAATAACGAGTGTGCCTAAGAACTTGCGGCCCTCGTTTACGATTGTAGCGTTCTTAATTTGTATACGGAAGTGCATGGTGGCTTGGTTAATGTGCTTAGTTAATGTGCAAATGCTTGGTTAATGTGCAAATGTGCAAATGTGTGAATGTGCAAATGCTTGGTTAATGTGCAAATGCTTGGTTAATGTGCAAATGTGCAAATGTGTAAATGTGCAAATGCTTGGTTAATGTGCAAATGTGAAAATGTGTGAATGTGCAAATGCTTGGTTAATGTACAAATGTTTAGTGAATGTGCAAATGGGAAAATGTGCAATGATTGAATGTAATAAAGCTCATTCCTAAACGCTGCAATTTAAGGCGACCATTTGCACATTTGCACATTTACACATTTACACATTTGCACATTTGCACATTCATTAAGCATTTGCACATTCACTAAGCATTTGCACATTAACCAAGTTTCTTTGGTTTAATACCTCCCGTCATAGCGGCCCAACGGAGGCGCATCACACCGAAGAGTGCTTCGCCAAAGATGCCACCGCTCATCTTGCTTGTGCCTAACTCGCGGTTGACAAAGATAACGGGCACTTCTTTAATCTTGAAGCCCAACTTATAAGAAGTAAACTTCATCTCAATCTGGAAGGCATAGCCCTTGAAACGAATGGCATCGAGGTCAATCGTCTCGAGCACCTTGCGACGATAGCAAACGAAGCCCGCGGTGGTGTCGTGCAGGGGAACCCCCGTAATCAATCGAACGTACTTCGAAGCGTAGTAGCTCATCAGTACGCGACCCATGGGCCAGTTGACCACGTTGACACCACTCACGTAGCGTGAACCTACTGACACGTCGTAGCCCTCGTTGGCACAAGCGTTGTAGAGGCGTGGCAAATCCTTTGGGGCGTGGCTAAAGTCGGCATCCATCTCAAAGATGTATTCATAGCCATGCTCCAAGGCCCACTTAAAGCCAGCAATGTAAGCCGTGCCCAAGCCCAACTTACCTGTGCGCTGTACGAGGTGAAGTTCGTGCTTAAACTCATCGGCCATGAGGCGCTTCACGATGTCGGCCGTTCCGTCAGGCGAACCGTCGTCAATGACCAAGATGTGAAAGGCATGCTCCTCCAGTCCAATGACAGCACGTATGATATTCTCTATGTTTTCTTTCTCGTTGTAAGTGGGTATGATTACAACGCTGTCGCTCTTTTCCATGTTCTAATATATATGTATTATTTTTATTTACGATACAAAAGTAAGCATTTTGCCCGACATTGATTAACTTTGCTGCCTAAAACAACGAACATTAATATTAATAAGCAAAATGAGAAAAATAGCTTTAGCACTTTGTGCACTCCTTGCACTGCCCACAATGGCCCAGAAGTATACCATTACGGGTAAAGCTCCTAAGGGAGCAAAAATGGCTTATCTTCAGCTCCTTCACACCGCTTTGCGTCCTGATAGCGTGGCCGTAACGAATGGCACGTTTAAGTTTGAGGGCGATGCCAACAACAACTTGTTTGGCTACGTAATCATCGATAAGAAAGAGCGCTTGAGCGTAGTGCTTGACGGCGACGTGAAGGTAGACTTTGCGAAAGAAGAAGTGACGGGTACGGCCGAAAACGCAGGCTTGAATAAGTGGGAGCACTTGATGAACGAACCTCAAGTAGGTTATCAGAAGGTGATGACAGAGTATTATGGCTATCGTCGTGAGGGCAAGCAAATACCCGATACGGTTATGGCACGCATCGAACGTGATGCTGAGGCTTGCGAGAAGCAGTTGCTCGACTTGACAAAGCAGTGCTGCAACGAAAACAAGCAGATGAAGTTCCCTGCCTTATACTTGGCACAGTTTGGTTCGATGATGGATCGTGCTGACGTAATCGCTTTGGCCGAAGAGGGCAACCCTGCTTATATGGACACTAAAATCGTAGCCAACATTAAGAACAGCATAGCCGGTTGGAAGCGTCAACTGCCTGGCGTACAATTCACCGACCTTGAGATGAACGACGTCGACGGTAAGCCCCACAAGTTGAGCGAATATGTAGGTAAGGGCAAGTATGTGTTGGTAGACTTTTGGGCCTCATGGTGTGGCCCTTGCCGCAAGTCAATGCCTGCAGTGAAGAAGTTGTATGACGAATACAAAGACAAAGGCTTTGACATCGTAGGTCTCTCATTCGATAGCGACAAGGCTGCTTGGGAAGCTGCTATTAAGAAACTCGATTTGCCTTGGCACCAACTCTCTGACCTCAAAGGTTGGGAGAGCGTGGCAGGCCAAACTTATGGTATCAATGCCATTCCTGCCACTTTGCTCATTGGTCCTGACGGTAAGGTTATTGCCAGTGGCCTGAGCGCTGAAGGTGTTGGCAATAAGCTGAAAGAGTTGATAAAGTAAGCAAATTTCTTATATACATAGTAGGGCTAATCCTGTCTGTGCTTTGTTTGATTGTAGGTTTGATCTTAACCAACAAAAAAGAAAGTAAGCCGCATGTAAATAATCAAATTAATAATGAGGAGGAATAGACTATGGGTGTATATTTAGCGTTTCTGTTCTTTGGGGTGCCATGCATCCTTTTCTTAATCTTTTGTCTTACTAATAATGGCAAGAGGTGGTTAAAGCAAAATAATTTGATGTAGTTAGTATCTTTAGTAAAGAATGTAGGGGTGTTCTTACTCTGAGAAAATGGGCTTCCGATAGGGCACAAATCAACGCGCCAGAATTTTTAGAACACCCCATGAAATAAAAGTACATAAAAGCAAACGCAGCAACAAAAAGGAATATCCTTTTGTTGCTGCGTTTGCTTTTATAGTTCTGCTTTCAGTTCGTTATAGAGGTCAACTGGTCCCAAATGCCAATACTTGGTGCTTTCGGTCGAGAGCTTTTTGTAGAGATTGGAATGGTAGATGCAATTGATAGCATCTGTTAGGCTAATGTCTTTATCTTCTGATAGCCATGTTGCAAGCCAGCTGACCTTTATGGGCAATAGTAAAAATAGGTTCTTTTGTGTTATCTGTGTGCTCATTGTTCTATTTTTATTGATTCTACAAATTTGATGGCTTGTAACGAAGCTTCTGTGTGAAAGAGATACTGGTCTACCAACTTGTAGGTTTTGAGTTCCAGTATAAGTGTAGGCATACTGATGATGCCACCTTCATAAAGTGTAAACTGTGTATAAACGCTGTCATCAGCTACAGGGCCATATACAATATCGTAATCATGGGAGAAGTCTCGATCTGTGCGGTTCTTCATAACAAAATTTACCCATTCTTCGGTAGGCTTATCAAAGATGAGCGATTTCATGCATTGAATAGCTTCCTTATTTAAATCGTAAACGTTTATGTAGCCAACCATAACGCCCCTTTCTTTCATGCGTCGTTTTACCCATTTTTTGGCTTGTTCGAAAGAAGTTGTGGCGTAAAATCCTGCCCCATAATCGAGTGAATGCTTAGGGTGTCGTATCTCTGGAGTACGCACTTCTTCAATACTTCCGTGATATACTTTGGTCATCGCTTTCTTTTGTTTAGCATTTCGTCAATTTCATCAACTAACCAATTGTTTCCTTGGGTGTGAAGTACATCATAAAACTCGCATAGATGTTCTGTTATGCCGTACTGCTCAAAGAGGGTCGCAACATCGTTTGCGGGCATGTTTTTAGCATTGGCATATTGCTCTATGCAGAATGAAGCGAACATGGCTTTATTTTGTCTATCTTTGTTCATAATAGTGACTTTCTTATGATTTGACTACACAGATTATTGCCGCAAAATTAGATAAATAGACTGGACTATGCAACGTTCAATCTCTTATAAAATGCAATTGCATAGAATGTTTCCTTTTTTTAAAAAAAACTTTCCCCCCAGATTTTACTTTTCCTTTCTTCTGCGGTCATATAATCAGAACGCCCGATGAAAGGGGTACTAAAAAAGTGAATTATTAATATCAATAAAAGGAAGAAATGATGATGAAAGCAATGAAACTTTTGAACCGTTTATCCTTGATGATAGGCTCAGCCTTGTTGTCTTCATGTTATACTGCAGATGCCGCTTGCCCTCGAAAGCATCGACACCATCGACACCATCGTCATCACCCTAAGCGCGGTGTGGTAGTACACCGTTTGGCTTCGACCCATCAAGTGCAGACTGACAGTTGTTCAACCTATAAATTGAGTTTGGCCATGGCCGAACGCACCTCATAGCCATGCTCACACCTAATGATAACGAAATCGTTTCGGCGCTGAAGACTGATGCCGAACGCGGCTTTAAGTTGCTTATGGCAAAGTATAAAGCTCCCATTTATTGGCACATACGCCGTTTGGTCGTGACGCATGACGATGCACAAGACGCTACGCAAGAAGCCTTCATTCGCGTGTTTCGTTCGTTCTCACAATTCCGGGGCGACAGTCCGTTAGCGGCTTGGATTTATCGCATTGCCACGAACGAGGCCCTGCGACTACTCGAGCAGCGAAAGCAAGAGCAACTCTCGTTAGATGAGAATGAAGTAGAAGCCAACCGCTTAATGGCTGACAATTACGTTGACTACTCCGACCTCGAAACCGTAAAGTTGCAACGCGCTATTCTCTCTTTGCCTACCAAACAACAATTAGCTTTCAACTTGCGCTATTATGATGAGTTGAGTTATGACGAGATTGCTCAAATCACCGAAAGTAATGCAGCCACCGTAAAGATGAACTACCACTTGGCCAAAGAGAAAATAGTCAATTACATGAAAACAAACCTTTAACCACTTAACAGAAATGAACAAGAACTTTGATTTTGACAACGTTGGCAAGCGCATGCCTTACACCACCCCCGATGGCTTTCTTGACCAATTGGAGAACAAGGTGTGGCAAGAGGTGAAGGCAGACTTAGCACCTGCAGCAACTGTGGCTCCCAAGCGCAAGTCGTATCGCATACCCATAATCTCAACGCTATTAGCTGCAGCAGCCTGTGTGGCCGTAGTCTTTATGGTACATCCTTTTGCTGCAAAGCAGCCTTCTGCCCCCGCTGATAGCTTCGCTCCCGTAGCGCAAGCTTACGCCAACTTGAGCGCAGAGGATCAAGCCTATATGCTTGAAGTGTATCAAGAAGATGTGTTCTTAAACGAATAAATCAATAAGTAAAAAAAACTCCATAACATGGTGCACAATGTTGTGTGGGCGAAACACAAAAAACCTTTTAAATAAAACAACAATTATGAAACGCATTATCAATCTATTGCTGTTGGTTGTAGCCTTTGTAGCCTTCAGCACTCCCACTTTTGCACAAGACAATAAGCAACGTAAGAGCCGTGAACAAATGGTTGAGGCTCAGGCTAAACACATAGCCCAAGAGATGGCCTTCGACGATGCTACCAGTGCACGTTTTGTTAAGACCTTCTGTGAGTATCAAAAGGAGGTTTGGGCGCTTGGCCCACGCCAAAAGCCCCAGCACAAGGGTGATGCTCAGGCACAAAGCGATGCAGCTGCCGAAAAGGCCATGAAAGAGCGCTTTGCACATAGCCAGAAGATACTCAACCTACGCGAGAAGTATTATGGCGAATACAGCAAATTCCTTACGCAAAAGCAGATTCAGCGCGTTTATCAGCTGGAGCGTCAAATGATGCAGCGCCTGTCAAAACAGCGCATGGGGAATCGTCAAGGAGGTGGCAAACCCATGAAACGCCCGAACAAGTAAAGTTTAAATGTAAAAATATATTAGTAGTTAATTAGGGCGCAGCTGGTTCTTTGTATTCTTACAAAAGAGAGTCTGCGCCCTTATTGTATCTTGAAGTTTAGAAAAACACTATGAGAAGGTATTATCTTTATATAGCATTAGCCCTCTTAGGCATGCAATCATGTACGAATGATGTAACCGACGATGCTCCCCAAATGCGTAGCGTTCAAATGCAGCATGCAGGTCAGTTGGGCAGCCGCCTGGCCGATGGACTCTGCACTGCGTGGAATAATGACGATGCGATAACGCTATTAATGGGTAGTGAAAAGGCTACAGTGACGGCTCAAGACGAGGGCCGTGTAGCCAACTTTGCCAATCCATTTGTCAGCGAAGGCGCATTGTATGGTGTCTACCCTCAGTCGGCAGCCGTAGGGGCCGATGAGCAAAGCATAATGGTTAGTTTGCCCGCCAGCCAAACGCCCAATGAACTTACAGGCTACGATATGGCTGCAACGATCGCCGTGGCTGCAGCGAGTACGGACTCTCTCGTGTTTCATACCATTTGTTCGGGGTTGAAACTCAACTTTACGATGAGTGGCGTGACCAAGATTGAACTTGAGAGCGTTGATGGTTACCCCCTTTCGGGCACAGCCCAAATCGCTTTCGACGAGCAAGGTCTTCCTGTTGTGTCGAAAGTCGAGGGAGGCAATAATATCATCACCTACACAGCCCCCACTGAAGCAGGCTTCACGCCAGGCAAAGATTACTATATATCGGTTCTTCCTTGCGACCTTTATGGTGGCTACCGCCTTTCAATTTACAAAGACGGACTCAAGGCCAACTACTTTGGCGTACACCAAACGGCTGATCGTACCCTCTATATCTCTCCAAACGACTTGGTAGAGTCTGACCTTGAGTTTGACGACCCAGACGCACCCCTTGTTGAGGAGACGCGTCCACAATTTGACGCCACGACCAACGAGTTGCTGCATATCTATCAGAAGAGCTCCACCGAGGAGAACAAGCAAGCCCTGCTCGACCAAATGGGATTGCGTTATGACAAAGTGGTGGCACGCAAAAAAGCCAAACTCCGTGAGTTGGAACGCGAGGCAAAAACGCACGACTTGATAGACGAAATGCAAGAGATTGTTGACGAAATGGTAGAAAACCGCGAAATCCGCCTTGAGCAGCAGTTCCTTCGTCTTATCGACCCCCGTACTGATGACAATCCGAATGATGAGTGGATGGTGTTGCGTGGAGCTCCCGACGACAATGCTTACATCGGTTATACTCCTGTGACTAATGCACAATATGCCGCCTTTGATGCTTCGCACGTTTATGCTGCTGGCCATGACGACTATCCAGTAGTCGATGTGAGTGAGGCACAAGCAACGGCCTATTGTCAGTGGTTAAGTGAAAAGAGCCAGCAGTATGATTTCCGCTTGCCGACGGACGAAGAGTGGATTTTTGCAGCAGGTCACATGCCCAAAGATGTGGCGATGAATGCTGGCCACGTAGAGTCGGGCCTTACTCCCGTTGATGCTTATAAGCAAACCACGGGTGCTTGTGGTGGCATTGACTTTTGGGGCAACTGTTGGGAGTGGACTTCGTCTACAGCCTCAAACGGCCTTTACATCATTAAGGGCGGTAGCTGGGATGCTGATCGCGATGACTGCCGCAGCGAAAAGTCAGACGTCACGCGTAGTGGTGCTCAGGGCTATGCCAACGTAGGCTTTAGAGTCGTTCGCGTTGACAAGAACTTGGTGAGCGGAATTGTTGAGGTGAAACGGTAAACTGCAATTGGGCCTCACCCCCTAACCCCCTCTCCTCAAGGAGAGGGGGGACTGAAGTTACCTTTTTCTCCCCAGCTTCTTGCTTGAGATATTTCCTGAAAATGAGCAAGAAAAGGTGACTTGTCCCCCCCCTCTCCTCAAGGAGAGGGGGGTAGGGGGTGAGGCCCAATTCCAGTCTATATATTGGTGTTAGAAAGCAATTATACCTACACCATTAGTTGTAGAGTTTATGTTTTCTACGTTTATCCTAACATTGATTTCAAAAAAACAGTTGGAGTCTGCACGTTTACTGCAAAATCTCTAAAGTCCTTTACATTTCGTGTTACTATCACATCCACTTGATGGAGCAAAGCAGACTCATATTGTACGTTATCTTCAAAATCTTTGTGCTTTGATGCAAGACATTTTTTAATAATACCCTTATCTACATTCGTTATTTCACAAAGAGATGCAAGGCCTGTCATTGATTGGTATAACTCTTTATGGGGATAAGATTAACGTAAAATAAAAAATGCATTGACAAATGTTATAGCAGAAACAAAAAGTTGAATTTTTCCTTAATAGGCAAGGTCAAAAATCACGGCGGCGGGATAATAGAAATCACCTCGCTGATCATAGAAGTCAATAACTATATTAGTATCTAAGAATACTTTCATTTGTATTTTTCTTTTAAAGAATCATACAATGAGTCATCTATTGTATCAGAAACTTGCTTACGATTCTTAAGCGTCAGATTGAGAATTTCGGGTGATAGTTGATAATTAGCCCAAGCATTCTCTTGTTTCTTTACGTTTGTAATAGTCTTAGCATTAGCTGACTCCAACAGACGTTCTGCCAACCAACGCTCATTGCTTGCTGTTAAGGAAAGGGACTGTAAAAAATTCCACAATCTATTTATAGACAATGTTGTCATATATCATAATATTAAGTTACTTCAATCGCAAAACTACAATTTTTATTTGAAATCGCCAATATAAATTGCAATTGGGCCTCACCCCCTAGCCCCCTCTCCTTGAGGAGAGGGGGGACTGAAGTTACCTTTTTCTTCCCAGTCTCTTGCTTGAGATATTTCCTGAAAATGAGCAAGAAAAGGTGACTTGTCCCCCCTCTCCTCAAGGAGAGGGGGCTAGGGGGTGAGGCCGTTAGGGTGGTTCGTGGACTGTTCGACAAATTGCAGTTTATTTATGTTAAATCAAATCTTTCGTAGTTTGAAAATTCTGAACGAATAGAAGACTCTTTTACTTCTGTGCGATTGGTAGAGAATGTATTAGGAGTTGTTTCAGTGCTCTTGACGAGTAGTTTCAACGCTCTCGACGAGTAGTTTTAAAACTCTCGACGATGGGTTTTAATTATTAGGGGGAATATTTCTCTGTTTCAGACAGAGTAGAAAATGCGAAAAGGGTAAAAAATCTGACTTTATCAATGAAAAATTAAAATCCGTTATCGTTATTACAACACTTTTAACTTCCAAAAGAGGAAATGGGGAGCTTGAGGCGATAAAACTTTTTCTATTTGCAGTTATTTCGTAACCATTTTGGAATCTACGTTTTTTACCTTATTTTTGAAATTAGTGCCTTTTTATGGTGTTGTTAAACGTTTGTTTACGAATAAACTTTATGCCCTATTTTTGTAAGAAAATTACCCCCCCAGACTGTCCGAAAAGTCAATTTTAAGGTACATAGCATTGGACTGAACCACTATCTGCCCCCGCCAAAGCCCTTTTTAAGGGCTAATTGATTTTCATTAAAATTTCGCTTTTTTATTAAAAGACTCGCCACAAAAGCTAAAAATGGCTTATAAGAACTATAATAAAATGTGTGTTTCGGTAGTATACAATCCTCTATAGGTTTTATCTAAGAGAAGTGACTAATTCAGGCACTCCCATGATGGATATGGCACGACGAAGGTTGTAAGATAGGCAAAATAAGCCCATCTCAGCAGTTACTTTTAGTTTACCTTTT
>JBNMKQ010000051.1:0-14749 GCA_050874425.1 Alloprevotella sp. | reverse complement strand
GGGGAGGGGGAATAAGTCACTCTTACTTCTTGTGTTTTCTGTTGGTTTTCAACTAGAAACGCAGCATGTAAAGGTTACTTATTCCCCCTCCCCTATGGGGGAGGGGGTTAGGGGGAGAGG
Source organism: Alloprevotella sp. (assembly GCA_050874425.1). Lineage (GTDB taxonomy): Bacteria > Bacteroidota > Bacteroidia > Bacteroidales > Bacteroidaceae > Alloprevotella. The sequence continues at coordinate 14,629 of JBNMKQ010000051.1, read as the reverse complement.
CCCCATCAAATTACAGCTTATTTAATTGTATGCCCACATTAGAGATGCCAGGTAGCATTTCGCGGCGCATAATATGGATAATGCTGATGTCGGCTGATTGACCAGCTTGTAGTTGCAGTGTCTGCCAAGGGTAATCGTACTGATAAAGCGTTACGCCGTGGCCTTGAGGGTCGCCCCGTTCATTGGTGAGTTGAAGATGTATTGTGTCAATTAACTCTTGTGAGGGGTTGTGCCAATGTTGACGCACTACAAGCCATAACGTTTGGTAAGGATAAGGATTGGAGGAAGAGGTGCGCACTCCGATACTTAGTTTATATTGGCCATCGTGTTGGAGCGTATCAATATGAAACTTTAGAGAGTCACCTGGCTCCCAACCTTCAACGGCCGTAGAGCAATAGTCAAAAGCCACAGGCTTGTTAGTACAAGAAAATGCAAATAGCAATGTGCATAGAAATGCCATTGCTATTTGTACGATAGCTTTACGCTTCATTCTTAATTGTTGTTAGCTGAAGTATTCGTTTCCGTATTTCGTGGGCGTGGTCCTTCGCCACGATGTCGATTGTTACCACCATTATTGCCTTCGCAGCGGTCGCGACGAGAACGCTGTTGGCGGTCGTCACGTTCGCGACGGTTGGTGTGTTCATTACGCTCGCCCTTTTCGTTACGTTCGTTGCGTTGCTCATTGTTAGAGACGCGTTGCTCATTGCGGTTAGGACGTTCCGTGCGTCCATTATTTCCTCCGCCACGGCGGCGATTGCTTCCACGATCCTTCTTAGCAGAACGTGTTTTGTCAAATCGTGTCAAGTCGTCCTGTTCAGCGAGGTCGACGGGGCGAACCGGCTTAATAGGACCTTCGGCTAAAAGAGATTCAGGCTTTTCGCCTGCGGCGTTCATTTCTATCACCTCATGTGCACGATCAGCCGTGATAGTAACGAGATTGGCTGCCAAACGACGGTCGGTGCTATAAGTGATGAGGCCAGCCAGGGTGTCAACTTTGAAGCAGTAGTACGTGCCATCGATCGTCTCAAGCGTTACATTGCGTTCGGGGATCTTGCGGGCAGCTTCCATATAAGTATCGACTTCGTAGTTAAGGCAACACTTCAATTTAGCACATTGTCCAGCCAACTTCTGAGGGTTAGGCGTGATGTCTTGAAAGCGTGCGGCAGCGGTGCTGACTGAACTGAAGTTCTTCATCCATGTGGCACAACAAAGTTCACGTCCACAAGGGCCAATGCCGCCAATTCTTCCAGCCTCTTGACGTGCACCGATTTGCTTCATTTCAATACGCACTCTGAAGGCTTCAGCGAGCACTTTAATGAGCTTTCTGAAGTCAACACGCGCATCAGCAATATAATAGAAGATAGCCTTGTTTCCGTCGCCTTGGTATTCCACATCACCAATCTTCATTTGCAATTCGAGGTCCTTAGCGATTTGGCGTGAACGAATCATCGTATCGTGTTCGCGTGCTTTCGCCTCTTCGTACTTTTCAAGGTCAGCAGGGCGTGCTTTGCGATAGACGCGTTTGATTTCAAATCCAGGTTTGAGGTTGGCCTTTTGCATTTGCAGTAGCGCCAACTTACCTGTGAGCGATATGACACCGATGTCGTGACCGGGTTGTGCCTCAACGGCTACGATGTCGCCCTTTTGTAAGTCAAGGTGATTGTCGTTGCGGTAAAATCCCTTGCGTGTGTTCTTAAATTGTACTTCAACGAAGTCAGTAACCTTCTCGTTGCCAGGAATGTCGGCCAAGTAGTCATAGGAGTTGAGTTGGTGGTCACTACGTCCGCATCCTTTGGCAGCAAAGCCTCGTAGGTGGTTGTCGCCCCAATGGCAGAAATCGCACGAAGGGTCGTTGCCGCAGTTGCAAGATGGGGTTTCTCCTTCGCCAGTATTGCAGGTGTCGCAGCCTTGACTTGTGTTCAACTCCTCAGAAGGAAGAACGGTTGGGTTAGGGGTAATATTATTCGAGTTGTCAGCGTTCATATATGGAATGTTATATAGATAAGTAGGTGTTCAAAATTAGTTTATATTTAGATGCTCACAATTAGCTTATATCAAAAGCACTCTCTTGGGGCACATTTGATATAAACTAATTATGAACACCTACTTAGCATGCGTATAAGCTATTTTATTAGTAGCACAATCATCTTGAGTGAAAAGTCAAAGAATATCATATTGGCATTGACATTGCCTTCTACGTCGCGTTGAGCAGTGGAAAGTTCATCCATGATGCCAATAACGTTTCGCTCGTTGATATAGCGCGCAAAGTTGACAGAGAAATTATTCTCTTGCTGGTTTTGGTAATTGAGTTCCGGATTGTGAAAGTTATAGATAAAGTTTTCACGAATGAGGTGTTGGGCATATTCTAAGAAAGCCTTTTGCTTCTCGCGTCCCCATTGTGCGAGTTGTTGCGACCATTCATAAAGGTCCTTAATCTTACGCATATAGCACAAGCGCATAAAGAGCACAAAGAGGTCGAAGAACTGAGCATTGTCAGCATTCATCGTCACTTGGTCAAGTGCAGAAATGTAACTTCCTGCTGCGGCACGCGCCATTGTCATGGCATCAATGGGCTGTAGTCCATTAAGGCATTGTAAGGCATCGGAGATATCGTCAACGCTGAGTGGTGCGAAGTCAATCCGCTGTGTGCGGCTGAGAATCGTAGTGAGTAGTCGCTCAGGGTGATTGCTGGTAAGAATAAAAACGGTCTGTGCGGGAGGCTCTTCTAATATTTTGAGTAGCTTATTGGCGCATTCAACGTTCATCTGTTCGGCTAACCAAATAATGATAACTCGGTAGCCACCTTGACTGCTCACGTTGGCAAGTTTGGCAATGATGTTGTTAGCCTCGGCTACGCTGATAATAGACTGCTGCTTCTCTACGCCCATGGCTTTGAGCCACGTTTGGCGACTAAAGTAGGGCGATTGTGCTATCTGTTTGCGCCATTCGGGTAAGAATTGATCGCTGAGTACAGTCGAACTTTGTCCATTGGGCTTGATAGTAGGAAAGATGAAGTGAAGGTCGGGATGAGCTATCTTTTCAGCCATTCGGCAGGATTGGCATGTACCACAAGCTTCGCCTTCAGCCGTGGGGTGTTGGCAAAGCAACCTTTGAGCCAAAGCTAAGGCCATGGGTAATTTACCACATCCCTCATTTCCTGCAAAGAGCAGGGCATGTGGTATGCGGTTTTCGGCCAACATTCGTCGAAGCTGTTGCTTCACTTTATTTTGTCCTATAACATCGTCAAAGCGCATATTTATCTTTTATCGTTTTTATACAATAACATACAAAGTTAATACTTGAAGCGCTAAAGGCCAAAACATTTTGAGTAAAAAGCATTTTTTTGTAGCTTTGCTGCTCTTAGTGTTAAGGGGGTAGTATATTCGTAAATTGCCACATTCGCAAATTAACACATTCGCACATTAGCACATTCACAAATTAGCACATTCACAAATTAGCACATTCACAAATTAGCACATTCGCAAATTAGCAAATTAGCAAATTAGCACATTAGCAAATTGCCACATTAGCACATTAGCAAATTAACACATTGCCGTCATGTTGAAATATATAAACGCGTTGCGTTTTCCGTTGGCAGCGCTTGTTGTATTCATTCATTCGTATAACACAGCTTGGCGCGGGATTAATAGTCAAGTTGTAGATGGGCTGGGAACGATATTCTCGCGTACCTTGCCCACCTTTGCCGTACCTCTATTCTTTGCTATTTCGGGTTATCTATTCTTTATCAATCAGCCAACGTTCAGTTGGAAAGGGTACGTAGAAAAGTTGCATCGTCGTTTTTATACATTATTCATTCCTTACGTTTGTTGGAATGTGATAGCTTTTGCGCTATATGCCTTGAAGAATGTAAGTACAGGACAGTTGTTACACCTGCCACTATCGTTCAATTTATTTTGGGGGTGTACGCAAGTAGGCGGTGAAGGAACCAATGTATTAGGATGGCACGTGATGGCCAGTACCGCTCCTGTGCAAGAACCTTTATGGTTTGTACGCGACTTAATGGTCATTGTGTTGTGTTCCCCCCTTTTATATGCTATATTGCATTACTTAAAGTGGGTAGGGTTGGCAATTGTAGCGATTGCTTATTATGCAGGGTTATGGCCTAATGTAGGAGGTATGACGTTGATTGGAGTGTGGTTTTTCACGTTAGGGGCGTGGTGTGGTATGAATAAATACGATGTAGGCAGTAAGTTAGCTCACCATTGGCCTATATGTTTGGTTTGTTTCTTCATTTCCTATGGGTTGCTCTTAGGTAGGGGAACGGAATCGTTCGTTTGGCAACACGTTTATGTATTCTCTGCTATAGTCACATCGATAGCCATTGCTTACGTCATTAGTAAACGTTGGCCAAGGAAGTTCAAATTATCAAAGGCGAGTTTCTTTATTTATGCTGCTCACAATATAGTTCTATTGCCGCTTACCACAATGTTATCAAAGTATGCGATGTACCAGTCTGCTTTCGTACAAGCAGTAGCTTTTATGGTATGTCCATTCATTGCTATTGCAGTCTGTGTAATTGGTTATCTGTTATTGCAACGTCTCTTTCCTCGCGTAGCTTGGATCGTTACAGGAAGTAAAAGGGGGTAAGGGAACTTCTACTGAAGGGTGAAATGTAGGTAGTTCTTTTAGCAGTCGCGTGTTGGGAAGTTCTTCCAACAACATGCAGTTTATTTCATAGGGTGTACAGTTTAATGTTCCGTTTTTGGGGTCTATAACGAATCGTGTGGGTAAACTGCAATTTGTCGAACAGGACGAAAAAGATTAATGGAAAGATTAATGGAAAGATTAATGATAGATTAATGGAACATTAATGTTAACAAAAGCGCGTAGCGCAAAAAAACTTTACGTTACGCGCTTCGCGCTTAGTTTTAAACATTAATGTTTCATTAATCTATCATTAATCTTTCCATTAATCTTTCCATTAATCTATCATTAATCTTTCCATTAATCTTTGTCTGTTTGATAAATTGCAGTTTTACCCACACTATTCGTTATAAAGTCCGTATTAATGTATATACGTGTTTTATATGTTCAAAAAAAGAGAATTAGTGTTCAAAAGGACTGAAACATTCGCGTTATACGATTAATGTTTGTATCTTAGCAACGTACTAACCAAAATCAAACAGATAAATGGAAACGCTCAATAATAAAAACTACTGCATCATTTTGGCAGGAGGCACGGGCCGTCGTCTTTGGCCCACTAGCCAAAAGGAGATGCCCAAACAGTTTATTGACTTCTTTGGGTCGGGGCGCACGTTGCTACAACAGACCTTCGACCGCTTTGCCCGTTTCATTCCGATACAACATATATTTGTCTCCACCTTCGAGGACTATGTACCCTTAGTACACAGTCAGTTGCCCGAACTTCCCGAGGCCAATATCCTGCCCGAACCCGTGCAGCTCAATACAGCTCCTGCAGCCATTTGGGGCACATGGCATGCCGTATTGGCCGACCCTGAGGCTTGCGTAGTCGTAAGTCCGGCCGACCAAATCATTCAGCATGAAGAGACGTTTGAACAGCAAATACTTCACGGCTTGGACTATGTCAACACCCATGCAGACTTCTTAGCCATGGGCGTAAAGCCTACGCAGCCCAATACGGCTTATGGCTATATACAAATGGGCGATGAGGTAGACGAGAAGGACATGTTCAAAGTACAGTCCTTTAGCGAAAAGCCAGCGTTGAACTATGCCCAACTCTTCTTAGAAAGTGGGGAGTTTCTTTGGAATACGGGCATCTTCCTTTGGAAGGGCGAGACTATGGGGCGTCACCTTTCAGAGATGGCCCACCGTCCTGACCAACCCGTTGAGGCTGTGGCACAGCAGATGGTGACCATTGCACAAGAGATGGACTATGTGCGTTCGTGCATACCTGAAGGCTTGCCCCGTAGCATCGACCTCTTGGTACTCGAACATTGTGACAACGTAGCCGTACAAGCTTGTACGTTCGGTTGGGCCGATGTCGGTTGTTGGACTGAGCTACGCGAAGTGTCGAAAACCGATGCTGACGGCAATGCCGTAACGGGAGGAGCCAAAGTTATGTTGCAAGGTACGCAGAACTGTATGATAGCCCTCCCGAAGGGCATGAAGGCCATTATTGCAGGCCTTGACGGTTATGTCGTATCAGAACAGAATGGCGTGTTGATGATTTGTCCCAACACCGACCCCGATGCCATTCGTCGCCTAATCAACGAAGGCGCGTTTAGTCTGTAATTAGATAGGGTCATAGCTAACGGCCTCACCCCCTAATCCTCTCTCCTCAAGGAGAGGGTAGGGGGTGAGGCCGTTAGTTATGCTATACCTCTTCCATTCTATGTAACTTCCAACCGTCAAATTGCATAATGATCTAATGCATTAAATAGAAGAGCATTTGCTTGTCAAGGCATCGAGCCTTGACAAGCAAATACCGACGCGGGGACGCGTCGCCCCCAGGTTAGGACGCGTCGCTCCAAGTGTTCGTCAAATTGCAGTTTATCCACACGATTCGTTATAGCCCCCTTTTTCCACAGCATTCGTTATAGCCCTATATTAGAATACGCCCCAAGGGTATTGCATTGTGACGCAGTGGAGGGAGCCGTGTTGGCGAATGAGGGCACGACAGTCAACGCCTACGATGTCGCGGTCGGGGAAGGCTTGGCGTAGGGCGGCAGCAGCCTTTTGATCGTTTTCGGGCTGAGCATAAGTGGGGTAGAGTACGGCCTCGTTCATAATAAGGTAGTTGGCGTAGGTGGCAGGGAGACGTTCACCATTCTCAGCATCGTATACGGCATCAGCCATGGGCAATGCGATGAGGCGATAAGGCTTTCCCTCGGTGGTCGTAAACGTCTGCAACTGTTGCTCCATAGCTTGAAGGGCTGTGTAGTGTTCGTCAGAGGAGTCTGTACAACGCACGTATACGATTGTGTTGTTCGGGCAAAGGCGTGCCAAGGTGTCGATGTGAGAGTCCGTGTCGTCGCCAGCTAAGTAGCCGTGGTCGAGCCACAGAACGCGGTCAACGCCCAAGCGCTCTTTGAGTAGTGCCTCTTTGTGTGCCTTGTCAAGTTGGGCATTGCGGTTGGGATTGAGCAAACATTCGGAGGTGGTAAGCAGCGTGCCTTGACCATCTACTTCGATGCTGCCCCCTTCGAGTTCAAAGTCAAGGCAGTCAACGTATTTACCTTTCAATACGGGGTGTTCACCAGCTATCAAACGTTGATTGATAGCATTGTCGAGGGTAGCCTCAAACTTGCCGCCCCAACCATTGAAGCGAAAGTCAAGTAGTTCGGGGCCTGTGCTACTCATCACGGTGAGGAAAGCGTGGTCGCGTGCCCATGTATCGTTTGTAGGGCAGCTGAAGTAACGAATGTTGTCGGTTGCGCGCTGAGGCAAACGCTCGTCGAGGAGTGCTTTCACTTGTTCCACATCGGGGGCTACGATGAGCAAGGGTTGGCGCGTAGCTATCTCGAAAGCCAAGCGAAGGTAACACTCCGTTACTTCGGGCAACATATAGGCCCAATCCGTTTCGGCGTGTGGCCATGTGAGTTGAACACCGCTTTGGCGTGCCCACTCAGGGGCAAGGGTGCGGTGCATGAGTGCTGTATCGGGGTGGCCTCCGCCTAAGAAGAGCGAGAGGTCGAGGTCGCTCTGAGGCGAACCGGGAGGAAGAGAAAAGAGTGCCATGTTGGGGAGGAGGGGTTAGGAGGTTAGGAGGTTAGGAGGTTAGGGGGTAGTTTGGAGGTTAGGAGGTTAGGGGGTTAAAAAGTTAGTCTTAAATAGAGTGAGTTGCACATTTTATTTACAAAACAAACTTTTTAACCTTCTAACCTTCTAACCTCCAACCTACCCTCCTACCCCTCACAAAGCCTTAGGTTTGCTAAGTTGAATGCCGATGAACTTTTGCGCTTTGAGGTATTGCACAAAGGCATCGGTAGTAGAGGGCATACCCTCTTGTATTACTTCCTGCTTCGTGGGGAAGAAAGAGGGAGAGTAGCCGTCGCCGCCCGTGGTGATAAACTCATCGGCTACGAGGTAGTACTTTTTGTTCGCTACGATAGGGGTCTCCTTGCCTTGCGGCGAAACGTAGGTGAGGCTGACAACATGGTCGTTTTTGCGTTCCACTTTAAGATTGCCCGTTTGCAACCAACCAAAGCGCATGTTGTGAAAGCCAAACTCAACCAAAGCCTTGAGTTGAGTGCCCTTGAGTTGGTAAACCTTCAGTGCATTAGAGAAGGGAAGTACTTCCCCCACGTCGAGCACACTGACGGGCCCTTTCGTAAAACCCGAACGAATGCTGCCAAAGTGGCTGCAACCGATAATGGGCGTGTCGTCACTCAACTCAGCAGCGTGGCGGTAAGCCTCGGCATAAGCCTTACATACGAGTTCGCCCACAACGGTTTGGCAATATTTGTGGTCGCGGTCGTGGGGCAGGTCACGCATGGCAGTGGTGAGGCGTGTACCAATGGGCGTGCCACCTGGAGTGGTGGTGTGAAGCAACAGTGAGTCAACCTGTGCTTGCAGGCGTGCGGCAGCGGGTTCGAGCGAATCCTTCGGCGTAACGGCAATGGTGCGTGGCTCCACCTTAGTCACTTGTAGCGTCTTGTTATCAATCGTGCAGAGCAACATACTAATGTAGTCGCCATGCCAACGGCCTTGTACGATAGGGTAGTGCGCATCGTTGATGGTGCCACACACGCGCTTGTGACTATGCGACGAGAGAATGCCGTGCCACAGGGGAGAGTTAATCTGTTGTAAGTGAGCCACGTCCTTATCGTCCCAAACGGGTTGGCCTTCAGCATTCATATTACTGCCCACGTGGGTGAGCAGCAAGCGCAGGTTTGCGTCCTTCACCAAATTGCCTTCGGGAAGCTTCATTACCGAGTCGAGCACGGCCTCGTAACGGCCATCGAAGGTAAGCCCCGCGAGTTTGCGCACACTGGCTTGCTGAGGTGTAGAAGAAGCGATGAGACCGACAAAGGCCACGCGGAAGGGACGGCCGTCGGGCAGTGTGATAGGCACAGAGGCCACGGGTTGGGCAAAGTTGGGAATGGCCTTGGTCTGTGTGCTGCGCACGTTGGCACATACGTAGTCGATGTTCCACCCCTCGGGGCGTGTGCTGAGTCCGTTCCACTTGTCGGCCAAGGAGCGTTGACCGTCGTCAAACTCGTGATTGCCTAAGGCTGAGAGGCGAATGCCCGCAGCGTTGAAGAATACGGGCAGTAGGGCACCGTGCGTTACATTATAGAAGTAGCTACCGCCAAAGTTGTCGCCTGCCGAAACGGTGATGTTGCAAGGATAAACCTGCTTGAGCGAGTCGAGCGTTTGCAATACGGAGGGTGCACCGACAATGCCTTTGTGGTCGTTACGTACAAAGGCACCATGAAAGTCGTTGATAGAGAAGATAGCCACTTGCTGCTGAGCTGCGGCCGTAAGAGAGCTTATGGCCGTAAGAGCAAGGGCGAGTAGTTTTCGTGTCATGGAGAGGGGAGGGGTTTAATGAGTTTAGTAGGGTGTACAGTTTAAAGTTCCAATTTTTGCAGCATAATTGTTGCAAAAGCGGAACATCAAACTGAACACCCTATGAGTTTAGTGAGTTTAGGGGGAGTGGAGGGGGCTTTAAATTTCGGTTCGTCGAAGTCAGAACTATGACTTCTAATATATAGGTTTTACTACTTCTACTCTCATACCAAGCGCATTGATAATGCGATAAAATGCCCCTACACTAGGCACGATGACACCATTTTCAATCTTTGATATATAAGCTTTTGATGAATTGATGCGTTTGGCCAACTCTGTTTGTGTTACTTTAGCCTCTTTGCGTGCATCTAGTAGTATTTGACCAGAGTAGAAAGAAAGTGCATCTTCTTCAGCTTTGATGCGTTCAGGAGTTCCCTCCTTGCCAAACTTTTGGTCAAGAACGAGATCGTAGTCAGCGATTTGATGATTGTTTGTCTGCATAATATGCCTCCTTTATTTTTAGTGCTTTTTCTAATTCATTTGAAGGGGTTTTCTGGCTCTTCTTTTGAAAGCCATTGAATAAGACAACAATTTTCCCGTCATCAAAGATGAAAAAGACTCGAAAGATGTTGCCTCCATATTCGGTGCGTAATTCATATAGTCCGTCCCTAATTAGTTTGACAAACTTTTTGGGAAGCCTATCTTGAGTTTTGAGCAAAAGAAGTCCATATTGGATTTTCTCTTGCTCTTTTTCCTTCAGTGTGTTCATGAAGTCCTCAAAGTAACCACCGTATGTTAATATTCGTCGTGTCATAGTGCAAAGGTGGTAAAAGTTGTCTAATCATACAATTTTTCAATATCTTTTTTTAGGCTCTATAACAAATTGCAGTTAAAAGCATTTGAACTTACGCATAATTTGTTACAGAGTTTTTTTCAATGTTACTATTACGTGTAAAGCAAATATTACGTGTACCTTTGCACGTATATGAATAAAGAGAACCTTTTGGAGCCTGGAGGCATGGACCTCGGGCGCTATTTAGAACTATGTTGTACGGAGCCTGATGCTTACTTGAAGCGTTTGTATCGGGCAACGAACTTACATCTGTTGCGTCCGCGCATGGCCTCGGGGCATGTGCAAGGACAATTGCTAAAGATGTTGATGCAATTGCTGCGTCCGAAGACGGTCGTAGAGATAGGCACATATTCGGGCTATTCGGCTTTGGCTATGGCTTCGGGCATGGACGAGGGGAGCCGTATTGTTACGTTTGAGATTAATGACGAACAGGAGTGCTTTACACGTCCTTGGTTGGAGGGCGCTCCGTATGCAGCTAAGGTGGATATGGTAGTGGGCAATGTGTTTGAACTCTTGCCCCCGATGAACTTGTCGATTGATGCGGCATTTATTGACGCCAACAAGCGTGAGTATACGGAGTATTACGAACTTTTGATGCCTTTTACGCACAGTGGTTCGCTCATTATGGCCGACAATACGTTGTGGGACGGCCACGTGACGGACCCCGCCTACGACCACGATGCACAAACACGTGCCATTCGCGCCTTCAATGCCCACGTGGCTGCCGACCCTCGCGTAGAACAGCTTATTCTGCCCGAACGCGACGGACTGAGCTTGATAAGGGTTGTATAGGAAATGTGCAAATGCGTAGTTAATGTGCAAATGCGTAGTTAATGTGCAAATGTGAGAATGTGCAAATGTGCAAATGGTCGCCTTTACTTGCTGAGTTATAGAATATGAACAATTTATATAATTCATAAACTCAGCAAGTAAAGGCGACCATTTGCACATTTGCACATTCTCACATTTGCACATTAACTATGCATTAGCACATTAGCACATTAACCAAGCATTTGCACATTAATTAGGTATCGCCTCTTCGCCTTCGCTTTGGAAGAGGTTCTTAACGATGTTCATTTCCATGAACGAAGTGCTCTGTTCCTTGCGTTGTGAACCGAGGTAGCAGATGCGGTCCTCCATGTGGAGCATGTTGTCAGAGAGGAGTTTGCGTAAGGCAGCGAGCAAGAACTCGTGGCCGTAACTCTTCATCGGCATGTAGATAGCGTAAACACCATACTGTAGTGCCAAGTGGCGCACCGTCTTCGCCTTATAACAGATAGCAAGAATGGTGCTCTCGCCACGGAATGAACTAACGTAACGTGCCGTACGGCCTGTGTAAGAGTCCATAATGATAGCGCGGAGCTTCATGCGCTTCGTAGCCATCACCGCTTCTTTAGAGAAGAATTCCGTCACGTCGGGAGTGTCAGAGAGAGGAATGTCAACGTCGCCAAACTCCTTAAACGTATCCTTCTCAGCCTGCCATGCTACGGTGGCCATGGTCTTTACGGCCTCGACGGGGTAGTCGCCATAAGCTGTCTCGCCTGAGAGCATGAGGGCATCAGCACGTGAGTAAACGGCATTGGCAATGTCGGTCACCTCGGTACGCGTAGGACGTGGATTGTGAATCATGCTTTGCAGCATCTGTGTAGCCACGATTACGGGTTTGTGAGCACGAATGGCCTTGTCGACCAAGCGACGCTGAATGCCAGGTATGAACTCTTGGGACACTTCGATACCGAGGTCGCCACGAGCTACCATGATACCATCAGCAGCTTCGAGAATTTCGTCGATGTTGTCAACGCCCTCTTGATTTTCAATCTTGGCGATGATGCGAATGTCGCTATCGTGTGCATCGAGTATGCGGCGGATTTCGTAAACGTCCTCCTTTGAACGTACAAAAGAGTGCGCAATGAAAGCTACATCGTAGTCGATCGCAAATTCAATGTTGCGTTTGTCCTTCTCAGTCAGTGCGGGTAAGTTGATGCGTACGCCCGGCACGTTAACGCTCTTGCGTGACCCCAGAGTGGCATCATTCTCAACGTGGCAGATGAGTTGATCGGCCTCTTTGTGGTCAACACGAATGCCGAGGTCGCCGTCGTCGATAAGAATTTGTGCGCCTTCGTTGACATCGGCTACAAAACCAGGGTAGCTAACGGCAATGACGTCGCGAGTCGTTTGCTGCTCAGGACGTCCTACTATGGTTACGATGTCGCCCTTGTGATATTCAATGGGTTGCTCGGTCTTAGTAGTACGAACTTCAGGACCTTTTGTGTCGACAAGTATAGCAAGGTGACTTGACACTTCGCGCACGTTGTCAATAACGCGCTTCATGCCAGCAGCGTCTTGGTGAGCAGTGTTAAGTCTAACTACGTTCATGCCGGCATCATAAAGGCGCTGTATAAGGCCTACATCGCAACGCATATCCGATATGGTTGCTACAATTTTGGTTTTCTTGTACATTGTATAGTTGAGTCTGTTTTGTTTTCTTTTTAGTTGACAAGTTAACGAGTTGACAGGTTAACGAGTTGACAAGTTAACGAGTTGACAAGTTAACGAGTTGACAAGTTAACGAGTTGACAAGTTAACGAGTTGACAAGTTGACGAGTTGACAAGTTGACGAGTTGACAAGTTAACGAGTAAGTTTGTATATCTTAGCAACAAATGGCGACCATTTGCACATTTGCACATTCTCGCATTTGCACATTTCCCATGCATTTGCACATTCTCACATTTGCACATTATTTAAGAGTGCTTCCACCCCAAGTCGGTAAGAGTCAAGTCCGAAGCCACAGATAACGCCGCGACAGGCGGCTGATATCATAGAGTGGTGGCGAAACTCCTCGCGTTGGTGAACATTGCTGATGTGTACCTCAATCACAGGGAAATGGAGTGAACGAATGCAGTCGTGCAAGGCAATGCTCGTGTGGGTATAAGCCCCCGCGTTGAGCACAGCGCCCTCAATGCCTTCAGCATTAGCTTGTTGTAAGCGGTCTATTAAGAAGCCCTCGACGTTGCTTTGATAGTATTCGAGCTGGTGGTCGGGGTAACGTTGGCGTAGGGCAGTCATGCATTCTTCCATGGTGCCGTGTCCGTAGATGCCAGGCTCGCGTTGGCCCAAAAGGTTGAGGTTGGGGCCGTTGATAATTAAGAGCTTCATTGTTTTTTGTGTTATAATAAAAGAAGCGGTAACTTTGCAGCGTATTTTTGCGCTGCTTGCTTCAAAAAATACTTGCTGCAAAGTTAGTAATTTTCACGTATATGAACGTACACTTATGACTTCGATTATTGACAAATATTATAATTACTTACTGCTCGAAAAGGGCTTTTCATCCAATACGGCTGAAGCTTATGTAAGAGATGTGCTGAAATTATTCAATTTTATGGAGGACGAAGGGCTTGAAGCACGTAACGTGAAGTTAGACGATTTGCACCATTTTGCTGCTTCGCTCTACGACATCGGACTGACGGCCACCACCCTTTCGCGCATACTGAGTGGTGTTCGCTCGTTCTTTCATTATCTATTAGAGGACGGCTACATCACTGACGACCCTACCGAGCTACTTGAAATGCCACAACGGGGTGAACACCTCCCCACAGTCTTGACGGTAGAAGAGGTCGATGCACTTGAGGACGCGGTAGATAGAAGTCAAGACGAGGCGCAGCGCGACCGCGCTATCGTTGAAGTGCTTTATAGTTGCGGTTTGCGCGTGAGCGAACTCTGTTCGTTGCAGTTGACGAACGTATTCTTAGACGATGGTTTCTTACAAGTGATGGGTAAGGGCAAGAAGCAGCGATTAGTGCCTATATCTCCCCGTGCGGTGACGGAACTCAAGGCCTGGCTCTCTGATAGAGAGGGCATTGTGCCCAAAGCGGGCGAGGAGGACTACGTCTTTCTGAGTCATCGCCGCCGTCAACACCTCTCGCGTATCACCGTATTCCATGTACTGCAAGTATTGGCCGAGAGGGCAGGCATTACGCGTACTATCTCGCCTCACACGCTTCGCCACACATTTGCCACTCACCTACTTGAAGGCGGTGCCAACTTGCGTGCCATTCAAGCCATGTTGGGTCACGAGTGTATTGACACAACGCAGATATATACCCACCTTGACCGTTCCTTCCTCAAGCAGCAGGTGTTGGAGCATTTGCCACGAAATTAAGGATAAGAAACAAAAAAGGGTTTATAACGAATCGTGTGGGTAAACTGCAATTTGTCGAAGAGAATAGGAATGAACATTAAGGCGCGCTTAGCACTTTCTTAAAACAACTACTAGTTATATTGCAAGAAACGCAAGGGCGTAGCCTGTTTGTATATGCCTTGTG